>NZ_JBQCVS010000012.1:0-64054 GCF_051958155.1 Neisseria sp. P0014.S009
ACTCAAATGCATTTGACGGAAAACGGGATGGGGCAACTGTGCAGAGGGGCTACTCTTTGATACAGCTGTTGGTGGTGTTGCTGCTGGTTTCGATATTGGCGACGTAGGATATTAGGCCGTCTGAAAGATACTTAAGATCAGCTTTCAGACGGCCTTGTTGTAAGATGAGTTTTTGATATTGGCGTACTTTTTTAAATACAGATAAAATCCCTGCTAATTATTTATAACGATATTTTTAGGACTCACAGTGCTTGCTTTGGATTATTGTCATCAAAAGGTTGCCGAAAGCCATTCCAGTTTTTTATCTGGCTTTCGTTTTTTATCGATAGAAAAACGGAATGCGATCACTGTTTTATACGCTTTTTGTCGCGAACTAGACGATGTAGTTGATGGCTGTACCGATCCAAATGTAGCTCAGATAACGTTGAACTGGTGGCGCAGTGATTTAGAGAAAGTGTTTAATAATGAGATGCCTGAGCACCCCGTTCATCAAGCTTTAAAAGATATTCGGGCAAATTTTGATTTGCCGAAGAATGAATTTGAAGCTT
This sequence comes from Neisseria sp. P0014.S009, assembly GCF_051958155.1. Lineage (NCBI taxonomy): Bacteria > Pseudomonadati > Pseudomonadota > Betaproteobacteria > Neisseriales > Neisseriaceae > Neisseria > Neisseria sp. P0014.S009. Next base: position 549 of record NZ_JBQCVS010000012.1, read on the forward strand.
TGATTGATGGCATGCAGATGGATTTGGAGCAGGCTCGTTATGGTAGTTTTGATGAATTAAAGCTGTATTGCCACCGTGTTGCAGGGGTAGTGGGGTGCCTTATTGCGCGGATTTTAGGTTTTTCAAATCAGAAAACTTTGGAATATGCGGACAAAATGGGTTTGGCTTTGCAGTTGACAAACATTATTCGCGATGTGGGCGAAGATGCGCGACAGGGAAGAATTTATCTGCCGATAGAGGAAATGCAGAAGTTTGATGTACCTGCCAATGTAATCATGCAGTGCAAACAGACAGATAATTTTGCAAAATTGATGAAATTTCAAGTGAATAGGGCGCGTGAAACTTATCGTGAAGCGATGTTGCTTTTGCCGGCTGAGGATAGGAAATCGCAAAAAGTCGGCCTGATTATGGCGGCTATTTATTATGCGTTGTTGAATGAAATTGACCGTGATGGTGCGCAAAATGTTTTGACTTATAAAATTGCGATTCCTTCTCCCCGTAAAAAACGTATTGCTTTAAAAACTTGGCTGTTTGGATTTAAACCATGAATACTAAACGTCCAAAAATTGCTGTGATTGGTGCCGGTTGGGCAGGTTTGTTTGCGGCGGTTTCCCTGATTCATCGAGCTGATATTTCTTTGTTTGAGGCCGGGAGACAGGCAGGCGGTAGGGCGCGTGTCTTGGCTGGAAAAGATGATGGATTCAGCTTTTTGGATAATGGGCAGCATATCTTGTTGGGCGCGTATCATGGTGTTCAAACTTTGATGCAACATATTGGTGTTCAACCTGAATCAGCCTTTTTACGCCAGCCTTTGCAATGGTACATCCATGAGGGATTACAGTTTCAGACGGCCTCTCTGCCTGCGCCTTGGCATTTGCTTGTCGGTATCCTGCGTGCGAAAAATCTTTCTTTTTCATTGAGAATCAAATTGCTGTCGGATATGTCGGCATTGCAACGTTGGGCTGCTCATCATAAAACCGATTTGACGGTTGCAAAGTGGTTGAGAACACGAAATATTCCCCGCAGCCTGCTTGGCCAATTTTGGCAACCTTTGGTCTGGGGTGCTTTAAATACGCCATTAGAACAGGCATCGCTGCGCATTTTATGTAATGTATTGAATGATGGCGTATGGTCTGAAAAGGCGAACAGCGATTATCTTTTGCCTAAGCAGGATTTAGGGCGGATTGTAGCCGAACCGGCTTTGAATTTTCTGCACAAGCATGGTGCAAAGATACATCTTGAAACTCGTGTTTCACATTTGAACCATCATATTGATGGCCGAATTGAAATCAATGGCGAAGTATTTGATGCGGTGATTTTGGCTGTTGCGCCATATCATGTTGATGCGCTTTTGCCTGAAGATACGCCTGACTATATTCAGACGGCCTATCAATCGTTGCACTATCATGCGATTACCACGGTTTATTTGCGTTATGCCCAAGCAGTCAAACTGCCTGCACCTTTAACCGGATTTGCCGATGGTACGGCGCAATGGGTGTTACATCGGGGGGCATTGGGTTTACCGGATAATGAAGTCGCGGTTGTCATCAGCGTTTCCGATTGCACCGAGGCTTGGAAGGATAAAGATTTGGCCGAGAAAGCTCATGCGGACATTAAGCGGATTTGTCCGGATTTGGGTAAGCCTGAAGCCGTACGTATTATTACGGAAAAACGCGCGACTACGGCGGCAACGGTTGATTTTGTACAACCTGATTTCTCATGGTTGCAACATCGCCGTATTTATCCGGTCGGCGACTATCTCCATCCGCGCTATCCGGCAACATTGGAGGCTGCGGTTCAGTCTGGCTTTGCAGCGGCTGAAAAGCTTATGCTGGATTTGCAGGTTGAATAAACTGAGGCCGTCTGAATGTTCAGACGGCCTTTTTGACTTTACAAAACTTACCAAGCCGATACAATATCCGAAACCATAAAGTTCAAGGAAAATTCATGACGACATTAGCGGACAAAACCATCTTGGTTACCGGCGCATCCCAAGGCTTGGGCGAGCAGGTTGCCAAAGCCTATGCGGCTGCTGGAGCGACTGTCATTTTGGTGGCGCGTCATCAAAAGCGTTTGGAAAAAGTATATGATGCCATTGTGGCTGCGGGCAGCCCTGAGCCGTTTGCTATCTGCTTTGATTTGATGAGCGCGGAGGAGAAAGAATTTAAGCAATTCGCGGAAACTATTGATGAAGCCACCGGCGGAAAATTGGATGGCGTGGTGCATTGCGCCAGCTATTTCTATGCCTTGTCGCCATTGGATTTCCAAACCGTATCGGAATGGGTCAACCAATACCGTATCAACACCGTTGCGCCTATGGGCTTGACCCGTGCGCTGTTCCCATTGTTGAAGCAATCCGAAGACGCTTCTGTGATTTTTGTCGGCGAAAGCCACGGCGAAAAACCGCAAGCTTATTGGGGCGGTTTCGGTGCTTCCAAAGCTGCGCTCAATTATTTGTGTAAAGTGGCCGCGGACGAGTGGGAACGTTTTGACAACCTGCGTGCCAATGTTTTGGTGCCGGGCGCCATCAATTCGCCGCAACGTATCAAATCTCATCCGGGCGAATCGAAAAGCGAACGTAAAAACTACGAAGATGTCCTGCCGCAATTTATTTGGTGGGCAAGCCGAGAGAGCAGGGGGCGGACAGGCGAAATCGTCTATCTGTAAATCTACCTACTCAGAGTGGTTTGAGAACATGAGGCCGTCTGAAATCTATATTTTCAGACGGCCTTTAACTTATTGAGTTTCATATCTAAATAATATGGAAGTTTGATGTTTGACGTGTTAACAGGCAAACATCAGGCTGGCACAAAATTAGATATAGTAATCTAAGTTATAGTTATATTGGATAAATATGACGGAATTTGACTTTATCAGACAATATTTGCAGCGACAAAAATCGGAAGGTTTGATTTTGGGTATAGGGGACGATGCCGCTATTATTCGCCCAAGTAACGGATTTGATTTATGTTTTAGCGCTGATATGTTGGTCAAAGGCAGACATTTTTTTGAAGATGTTTTGCCCGAAGATTTGGCATGGAAAATGCTTGCAGTAAATTTGTCCGATATGGCCGCTATGGGTGCCAAGCCACGTTGGGTGTTGCTCAGTGCTGCGTTGCCTGAATTGAATCAAGACTGGCTCAAACGTTTTTGCGATAGCTTTTTTGCTTTGGCCGCGCGTTTTGATACGGTGTTGATTGGTGGCGATACCACCAAAGGCGATTTGGTCTTTAATGTAACGATAGTAGGTGAAGTTCCGACAGGGTGTGCCCTGCGGCGTGATGCAGCCGAAGTCGGCGACGATATTTGGGTATCGGGTCGGTTGGGTTTGGCTGCCGCTGCTTTGAACAAACATCTGGGGCATTATCAATTGCCGTCTGAAATCATGGCGGTTTGCGATGATAAATTGCTCCGTCCGGAGCCGCGTGTTTCATTGGGGCAGGCATTGTTGCCGTTTGCCCATGCCGCGCAAGATGTTTCAGACGGCCTGGCTCAAGATGTGGGGCATATTTTGAAAGCCTCTGCTGTCGGGGCGGAAATATTTGCCGATTGTGTGCCGTCGTTGCCTGAATTGAAAAACGTTTTGTCGCGCGAACAATGGTTGTCGGCGGTATTGGCCGGCGGCGACGATTACGAACTGATTTTTACTGCCGCTCCAGAAGATAGGGAACGCGTTTGTCAGGCAGCGGAACAAAGTGGCGTACCGGTCGCCCGAATTGGTAAAATGACTGACTCAGGCCGTCTGAATATTTTGGATGCCGAAGGCGGCGTATTGGAACTGACTTCTTTAGGATTTGATCATTTTGGCTGAACGTAAACCTACTTTTTCTTGGCTGTTGCAAAAACCATTGTGTTTTTTAGGATTCGGTTTCGGCAGCGGCTTGTCGCCGGTTGCGCCGGGTACGGCCGGAACGCTGGCAGCATTACCTCTGGCTTTTGTATTGTGCCTGTTGGGCATAGACGGCTGGATATTGCTTTTATTGTGTATCGCCTTGTTTTTTTGGGGTATCCGCATTTGCGGTTATACCGAGAGGGAACTGGGTATTCAGGATTACGGCGGTATCGTTTGGGATGAAATTGTCGCGATGCTGTTGGTGCTGTCGCTGATTCCGTTTAAATGGAGCTGGTGGCTGGCGGCTTTTATTATTTTCCGCTTGTTTGATGCGTTGAAACCATGGCCGATCAAATGGTTTGACCGGCGGATTCATGGAGGTTTAGGCATTATGCTTGATGATTTGATTGCGGCTGCGATGACCTTGATGGTCTTGGGCCTGTTTTATTGGATCGCGTGATGCGTTTTAAGTGTTTCGACCCTTTGCAAAAATAGGGCGGGCACGCCGGAATTATCCGGATTGAAATAAAATAAATACCATACGGGGTAAACAATTATGAATGAAATCGAGATTAACGTGGAGCCGCGTTATATGGCCGGTCAGAGCGACGTCTATCGCGACCGCTACGCCTTCAATTATCTGATTACCATCTGCAACCGCAGTGATGAAATCATTACTTTGCGTCAGCGTTTTTGGGAAATCACCGACGGACACGGTGAGACAGAGCAGGTCGGTCATGCTGGCCTGATTGAAGAGCAACCTGTTTTGTACCCGGGCGAAGCCTATGAGTACAACAGCGGTTCGCAAATCAGCACACCTTGGGGCAGTATCGAAGGCGCGTATGAGTTTGAAGACAGTATCGGCAAACGTTTCGTTATCGGGGTGCCGAAGCTTGAATTCAAAGCAGGCTTTACGTTGCAATAGGCCGTCTGAAAAATGAAAAACCGGAACATGCGAAATGTTCCGGTTTTTCATTTTTCAGACGGCCTAATCAGTCTTTGCAAGGCTGTACCAATACCCACGGCGCCACGACAACCGCCCACATTTCCTGCTTATCCGCTAAAAATGTGCGCGCCATATCATCGCTGACGGCACCGAATTTGCCTTGTTCCATCCATTGTTTCAATGGCGCGGCTTCATCTTCGGCAACATGACGGGCGACGGCAATCAAATCCAAATCGGGCGCAACATAGACGGCGGCACCGCGTGCGAAGTGGGGTTGCAGCTCTTCCCATGAAATGCGGGCAGTTTCGGTATTGAGTTTTTCGTTTAAGAGTGGAATAGACATAGGGCAATCATCAAATAAAAAATGGATTGTAACCGATATTCGGCCTTTTGCCCGATGCCGTCTGAAAACGAAAGAAATTTACAGGGTTAACGTTATACAGTATCATTTTAATGTTTTAATTTTCTTTCAGACGGCCTGTTGTCCGTATTCGGGCAAGGGCGGTTTTAGGCTTATGAATTCTGTATTGTTGACCGGATTGCTGCAAAGGCTGCTGATTGCGCTTGCCGCATTGGCGGCGTTGTGGGCTGTATATTTTTGGGCGGTGTCGCCATGAGTATCGTGGTGGAAAATCTGACGGTCAGCTATCAGCGAAGGCCGGTGGTGCACCATATCGATATGGTGTTTGAAGATGGCAAGATGTGGACGATTTTCGGGCCGAACGGCGCGGGCAAATCGACCCTGCTCAAAGCCATTATGGGTTTGCAGAAGACGGATACGGGCAGCGTGCGCTATGAAAATATGGCGCGCAAGGACATTGCCTATCTGCCGCAACAGTCGGACATTGACCGCAGCCAGCCGATGACGGTGTTTGAACTGGCGGCGATGGGGCTGTGGTATGAAATCGGCTTTTTCGGACGCGTGAACGCGGTGCAGAAAAAGCGCGTGATGGCGGCTTTGGAACGCGTGGAAATGCAGGATTTTGCCACGCGCCAAATCGCGCACTTGTCCAATGGCCAGTTCCAACGCGTATTGTTTGCGCGGATGCTGGTGCAGGATGCCAAATTTTTGCTGCTGGACGAACCGTTTAACGCAGTGGATGCGCGGACGACTTATGCGCTGTTGGAAGTTTTGCGCCAGTGCCATCAGGACGGTCAGGCGGTGATTGCCGTGTTGCATGATTACGAGCAGGTGAGGGCATATTTTGCCAACACGCTGCTTTTGGCGCGTGAAAAAGTAACTGCCGGTGCGACGGAAAATGTGTTGACCGATGAATTTTTGGTACAGGCAAACCGAATGATGCAGAAACAGGAAGCGGCCGATTGGTGCGCGGTTTAATGGACAAGGCCGTCTGAAAGTAAGTGTTTTTCAGACGGCCTCAGGCTTTCAGAGATTAATAAAAAAGCGATAAAACATGGATTTATATGATTTGGTCGTCGCGCCGTTTGCTGAATTTGACTTTATGCGCTATGCCCTGGCGTCGATTTTCTGTCTGGCATTGAGCGCAGCGCCTGTCGGTGTATTTTTGGTGATGCGCCGCATGAGTTTGGTGGGCGATGCCTTGAGCCATGCGGTTTTGCCCGGTGCGGCCATTGGCTATATGTTTGCCGGTTTGAGTTTGCCTGCGATGAGCGTCGGCGGTTTTGCGGCCGGTTTGCTGATGGCTTTGCTGGCAGGTTTGGTCAGCCGGTTTACTTCATTGAAAGAAGATGCGAACTTTGCCGCATTTTATTTGAGCAGCCTTGCCATCGGCGTGGTTTTGGTCAGCAAAAACGGCAGCAGCGTCGATTTGCTGCATTTGCTGTTTGGCTCGGTATTGGCAGTGGATATTCCGGCTTTGCAGCTGATTGCCGTTTCTGCGAGTGTCACTATTTTGCTGATGGCGGTCATGTTCCGCCCGCTGGTGTTGGAAAGCATAGACCCTTTGTTCCTTAAAGCTGTCGGTGGTAAGGGCGGCTTTTGGGATGTGCTGTTTTTGGTGCTGGTTGTGATGAATCTGGTTGCCGGTTTTCAGGCATTGGGTACGCTGATGTCAGTCGGATTGATGATGTTGCCTGCGATTACCGCCAGACTGTGGGCGAAAAGCATGGGTTGGCTGATGATTTTGTCAGTCGCGTTGGCTTTGCTTTGCGGCTTGGCAGGACTGTTGTTTTCCTACCATATCGAAATCCCGTCCGGCCCGGCGATTATTTTATGCTGCGGCACGCTTTACTTGATTTCCGTCGTGTTCGGTTGGGAAGGCGGCATTTTGGCAAAATGGCTGCGCCGCAAGAAACATCGCACGGCATGATTTTTCAGACGGCCGCTTGAATAATCAGGCGGTCTGTTTTATGATGATGTTAATGTTACGTTATATCACTGGAGAGAATATGAAACATTGGAAACTCGGCATCGTTGCCGCATTATTGACCGGTGCAGCTTATGCCGCTCCGCTGCCTGTTGTCACCAGCTTCAGCATTTTGGGCGACGTGGCCAAACAGATTGGTGGCGACCGTGTGGCCGTTCAAAGCTTGGTGGGCCCCAACCAAGACAGCCATGCCTACCACATGACCAGTGGCGACATCAAAAAAATCCGCAGTGCCAAATTGGTATTGCTCAACGGCTTGGGCTTGGAAGCCGCCGATGTACAGCGTGCAGTCAAACAGAGCAAAGTGCCTTTCGCCGAAGCGACCAAAGGCATTCAGGCTTTGAAAGCAGAAGAGGGCGGCCATCATCATGACCACGATCACGAAGGCCATCATCACGATCACGGCGAGTTTGACCCGCACGTTTGGACCGACCCCGTCCTGATGGGTACTTATGCGCAAAACGTTGCCAATGCGCTGATTCAAGCCGACCCTGAAGGCAAAACCTACTATCAGCAACGTTTGGGCAACTATCAAATGCAGCTGAAAAAACTGCACAGCGATGCGCAGGCTGCCTTTAATGCCGTACCTGCTGCCAAGCGTAAAGTTTTGACCGGACACGACGCGTTCTCTTACATGGGCAAACGCTACAATATTGAATTCATCGCCCCTCAAGGCGTGAGCAGCGAAGCCGAGCCATCTGCCAAACAAGTGGCTTCCATTATCCGCCAAATCAAACGCGAGGGCATTAAAGCCGTCTTTACTGAAAATATCAAAGACACGCGCATGATTGACCGTATTGCCAAAGAAACCGGCGTTAATGTCAGCGGACGTTTGTATTCCGATGCATTAGGTGGCGCACCGGCAAACAGCTACATCGGCATGTACCGCTACAATGTCAAAGTTATGACCGATGCCATGAAAAAATAAAGCGGCTTAAGGATAAAGGCCGTCTGAAACTTTAAAAACAAGGTTTCAGACGGCCTTTTATATGCTTATTTTTGAAATAAACCGTCAAATTTAGAATATAAAAATAAAATTTGTGCTATTAGAAGTTTAATTATCAAAAATTCATGCTAATTTGCTTGGTAAGTACGCACCATCCGTGCGAATTGCTTATCGGCTGTCTGCCGGTCACTCACGGCTTGACTTCACCCTGTTACAATTCGGCATCTTCACGTTTCTTAATATTACATCATGAGCAACCATTCGTCTTGGTCATCCAAAATCGGCTTTGTGCTTGCGGCGGCAGGCTCGGCCATCGGTTTGGGTGCAATTTGGAAATTCCCTTATACAGCCGGTACCAACGGCGGCGCCGTATTCTTTCTTTTATTTTTGATTTTCACTATTTTGGTAGCCTTGCCGGTTCAATTGGCCGAGTTTTACATCGGCCGTACGGGCGGTAAAAACGCCATTGATTCCTTTAAAGTATTACGTCCGGGTTCGCAGTGGCCATGGGTCGGCCGCATGGGCGTGGCCGCGTGTTTTATTTTGCTGTCGTTTTACAGCGTGGTCGGCGGCTGGGTATTGAACTACGTCGTGCACAGCTTTACCGGCGAAATTCATGCCGGTGCGGATTTTGAAGCCTTGTTCGGCAAAACGATTTCATCGCCGTTTGGTTCGCTGTTTTACCAAGGCTTGTTCATGCTGATTACCATTTGGGTGGTCAAAGGCGGTGTTTCAGACGGCATTGAAAAGGCAAACCGCGTGTTGATGCCGGGTTTGTTTATCCTCTTTATCGCGCTGGCTGTCCGTTCGCTGACCTTGCCCGGCGCAATGGAGGGCGTGGCATTCTTGTTGAAACCGGATTGGTCGTATTTGAAACCGGGTACGATGCTGACTGCTTTGGGTCAGGCGTTTTTTGCATTGAGTATCGGCGTGTCCGCGATGATTACCTATGCTTCGTATTTGGGTAAGGATCAGGATATGTTCCGCTCCGGCCATATGATTATGTGGATGAACCTGTTTGTGTCGCTGCTGGCCGGTTTGGTGATTTTTCCTGCGGTATTTGCCTTCGGTTTTGAACCCGGTCAAGGCCCCGGCCTGATTTTTGTCGTGCTGCCTGCGGTCTTCATGAAAATGCCGATGGGGACTTATTTATTCGCCGTATTTATGCTGTTGGTTGTTTTTGCAACGCTGACTTCTGCATTTTCCATGCTGGAAACCGTGATCGCGGCAACCATCCGCCAAGACGAGAAAAAGCGCAGCAGCCACGCTTGGGTAACCGGTATTGCGATTTTCATAGTCGGTATTCCTTCGGCGCTGTCATTTGGCGTTTGGGGCGAATTTAAGATTTTTGGAAAAACCATTTTTGACTTGTGGGACTTCATTATTTCCGCCGTTATTATGCCGATTGGCGCATTGAGCGTTGCTGTGTTTACGTCATGGGTTCAGGACAAACAGTCTGTCTTGCGCGATGCAGGCATGGGCAGTACCATTCCGAAACAGCTGCTTTATCTGTGGTTGGGTGCGCTTCGCTATCTTGCGCCGATTGCGATTATTGTGGTGTTCATCAACTCTTTGGGTTTGATTTAATCCGATAGTGAGCAAACAGTCCGGCGTTGCATTGCTTCGCCGGACTGTTTGTTTAAAAACATCCTTAAAAATATTAAGGCCGTCTGAAAAATTTTCAGACGGCCTTTTTATAGATGCGCGAGGCTGATTAGAACTTCGCTTGCAGTCTCAGCCATGCAGTACGGCCGGGTTCGTTCACGCGCATGGTTTGAGTACCGGCAGACGGGTCGCCGCCGCGGCTAACGAATTCAGCATAGGTTTTGTTGAATACGTTGTCCACGCCGCCTTGCAATGTGGCGTATTTGCTGAATTTCCAACCGGCATTGAGCGAGAGTACGCCAAAGCCTGAAGAAGCGCCGATGTCTTGTCCGACGATATTGCCTTGGCCTTTGCTGTAACGGTTTTGTTTGGCTACGACGCGCCATAATGCGCCCGCGCTGAATTTACCGTTGTCAAAGGCGAGGGTGTTGTTCCACTCGAGCGGCGGAGTTTGTGCCAAAGGTTTGCCGTCGGTACGGTTTTTGCCGTGGGTGTAGGCGAGGCTGGTGCCGACTTCCCAGTTAGGCGCAAATGTCCATTTGACTTCGGCTTCGCCGCCAAAGCGTGAAGCGTTGATGTTGCGTACGTTGAAATCCATGCCTTGGCGCTCCATCATGATGAAGTCTTTGATGTTGCTGCCGAATACGGATACAGATGCGTGGAGATTAGGACGTTTCCAGATTACACCTGCATCGATTTGGCGGTTTTGCTCTGCTCGGATGGCTTTGTTTTCAGAGCGCAGGCGTTCCCAGTAGTCAGGTGCACGTTCGGCAATACCGAAGCCGGCATAGTATTTCAGGCCGTTGTCCGTATTTCTTTCCCAACGCAGGAAGCCTGAGTTCAAATTGAATTTTTGATGTTTCAAAACGGGGTCAGTCACGCGCGCGGTATCATAATGCGCTTTGACTTGGTCATGGCGCAAACCTGCTACCCAGCGTTGATTATCGGCTTGCTGCCAAGAGGCTTCGGTGAAAATACCCCATTGTTTGAAACTTTGGTTGGGCATGTAAGGCTTGTGGCTGTAGCCGTCGCCGCCACGCTCATGACGCGCGACGTGGACGTCGTCCAGATAATCCAAACCGGTTTGCAGATTGAGTTTATCCCAGTCGAAAGTAGCTTTCAGACGGCCTGTATCGGTATTACGTTTAGGGTTGTTGGCATTTTTAATCTGCTTGCCGGCAGGATTGTAGATGGTACGCAGGCTGTATGTGTCCATCACGTGGTCGATTTCGCTTTTACCGTAGCGCAGTTCCAATTCGCTGAACCATGGTGTGAGGTTGCGTTGGGTAAAACGGATATTCCACGCATCACGGTCGAATTTGCTGCCGTCCATCATGCGGTCGGCGTAGGCAACCTTGGCTCTGCTGCGCTCGTATGTGCCGGCAATGGTGGTGTTTTCTGTCGGGGTAACACCCAGTTGCAACATTTGGCTGTCGCGTTTGAAGTTGGAGTGAATGCGGTTGCCGTCGCCGTCTTTGTAATCGTCGGCTTCGTTATGGGAGATATTGGTACGGACATAGCCGTATTTGCCGCCGAACTCGGCTTCCAGCGAGCCGTCAAGGCGGTCGTTGCTGCCCGCCGTCAGGGTGGCGTTGATGTTGTAAGGTTTTTCAGTGAAATCAGGATCTTTACGGATAAATTGCACCGAGCCGCTGACCAAGCCCATACCTTGGGTAACGGTTTGCGGGCCTTTGGTAACCACGACTTTGTCAAATGAATTTGGGTGGATATAGGCAGTTGGCGGGTCCATGCGCATACCGCAACCGCCATAAATAAACTGGTCGTCGGCATTGACGGAGAGGCGCGAGCCACCCAAGCCACGGAACAGCGGATCGCCCGAGCTGCCGCCTTTGCGGATGATGCTCATGTTAGGTACGGATTGTAAAAGGTCTGCCCCGTCTCCGGCAGGGAGGGGTTGCAAAGCAGCTTTGGGGTTGAAAGTAACGCGATTGGCTTTTTCTTGTTGTGTGCCGGTGACGGTGACAGGGGAAAGGGTAACCGTTTCTTCAGGTGTAGGATCGGTATCTGCCCATGCTTGGGATACGGCTAAGGCAATGGGTAAGATAAGTAATGGTGGGTATTTCATATCGTTTCTCTCTATTATTAGGGATTATGTTAACTAATACCGAAGTATTATACATAAAGTCTAGTAAAATAGAAGCAGTGGGATTTTAATCTAAATCAATATTTTCAGATTTTTGGCGCATAGGTTGTTTATTAAGATTGGTCATACCAAAATGTTGATTTGAAGGCATTGGTGAGGTTACTCAATAAAAATGAATGTGTTTGAATTAAACTGCTTGCAATGGGGAGAATGGCATTTCTTGACGAAAAAATAGGGGATTGATTAGAATGGGCGGCCAATTGGTCAATCCAATTTATGGCCGTCCGAATACAACTGTCCTTCAATCATCAGGAATACAACATGACGAAATTGGTTCGTCCGCAAAAAATCAGCGATCAGGTTTTAGCCGTTTTGGAAGAACGTATCGCTACCGGCATTTATGAAGAAGGCAGTAAATTGCCTCCCGAACGTACGCTTGCGGAAGAATTCGGCGTGTCGCGTCCGTCGGTCAGGGTGGCGTTGAATATTTTAATTGCCAAGCAGGTTTTGGAAGCGCGGCAGGGCGATGGCTATTATGTTTCCGTCAAGCCGCAGCAGGATTTTTTGCAAAGCTGGCAGGAGTTGCTCGGCAAACATACCAATTGGGAAACAGACGTTTTCGATTTCAGCTGCCACGTTGAGGGATGTATGGCGGCGCTGGCCGCCGAAAGACGGACTGACGCCGATTTGAAACGCATTGATTTCTGGCGGCAGAAGTTTGAAACGGCCTGTGAAAGCGGAAATTTGGAGCATCAAGCTGAGGCAGACGTCAGTTTCCATCAAACCATTGCCGATGCCGCACACAATATCCTGTTCAGCCACCTTTCCAGCAGCCTGCTCAAAATGCTTTATAAGCAAACACGCAGTGGCATTATCTATATACATCAAACCGAAGACCCGCGCCCGACGCTGATTGCCCAGCACCGCGCTATTTTTGAAGCCGTTGCCCAGGCCAAACCGGCCGAGGCGGCGGATGCGGCCAAACTGCATTTGAATTATGTCGCCCGCCGCATTTTGCAGGACAGGGAATATCAAAGCCGCAGCGAGCATGCGGATGTATTGGCACAAAATGATTTAAAACGGGTAGATTGGTAGCGTTTAAAAATAATCAGGCCGTCTGAATTTTTCAGACGGCCTGATTTTGCAAATAAGGCCTTTTAGTGACACAATCTTCATCAATTATGTCTGAAAACAAAGGAAGCACCATGTACCGTCATGTCGAGTATTATCCGGGCGATCCGATTTTGAGTTTGGTTGAAACCTTCAAACGCGACGAGCGTCCTGAAAAAGTCAATTTGAGCATAGGCATTTATTTTGATGACGAAGGCAAAATGCCGGTTTTGGAATCTGTCCGCCGGGCAGAAGCAGAGCGTGCGGCCGTACCGCACCCCTCTCCTTATCTGCCGATGGAAGGTTTGGATACTTATCGGAGTGCCGTTCAGCGTTTGTTGTTTGGCAAGGATAATCCGGCATTGGCAGAAGGGCGCATTGCGACCGTACAGACTTTAGGCGGATCGGGGGCGTTGAAAGTCGGTGCCGACTTTTTGCACCGTTGGTTCCCCGATGCAAAAGCCTATGTCAGCGATCCGACTTGGGACAACCATAAAGGCATTTTTGAAGGCGCAGGTTTTGAAGTGGGGACGTATCCTTATTACAACCCTGAAACCGTCGGCGTGAAATTTGAAGAAATGACTGCGTTTTTCAAAACATTGCCGGAAAACAGCGTCTTGATTTTGCATCCATGCTGTCAAAACCCGACCGGCGTAGATATGTCGCAAGCACAATGGGATGAGGTGTTGGATATCATCAAAACGCACAAGCTGATTCCATTTATGGATATTGCCTATCAAGGTTTCGGCGAGGATTTGGACAACGATGCCTATGCAATACGTAAAGCCGTCGAAATGGGCCTGCCTTTGTTTGTCAGCAACTCTTTCTCGAAAAACTTGTCGCTGTACGGCGAGCGCGTCGGTGGTTTGAGCGTAGTGTGTCCCAATAAGGAAGAAGCAGAGCTGGTGTTCGGACAGTTGAAATTTACCGTCCGCCGCATTTATTCCAGTCCTGCCGCGCATGGCGCATACATCGCTTCTGATGTGATGAACAACAAGGAGCTGCGCGCTTTGTGGGAATACGAGGTTTATGCCATGCGCGACCGCATCCGTGCCATGCGTCAGAAGCTTTATGATGTTTTGACGGCCAAAATTCCCAATCTCGATTTCAGCTATTTCATCAAACAGCGCGGTATGTTCAGCTATACAGGCCTAACCGTAGAGCAGGTACACCGCCTGCGCGACGAGTTTGCCGTTTACCTGCTGGATTCGGGCAGGATGTGTGTGGCAGGATTGAATGCATCGAATATCGATTATGTGGCCGAAGCATTTGCCAAAGTGTTGCAATAGCCGTTCAATCTGAAATTGAATGTAGTTTTATTTGAAGTAAATCAAAAGGCCGTCTGAAAAATTTTCATCTTTCAGACGGCCTATTTATAATTGGCGCACCCAACAGGGATCGAACCTGTGACCTCCAGCTTCGGAAACTGACACTCTTCCAACTGAGCTATGGGTGCGAAAGCCGTAAGGTTAACGCATATTGGCTTTATTGGCAAAGTTTATCTTGAAAGTGTCTGAAAGTGGCATTGGCGGTCACTTTTTTGCATAGCTGGAATAATCAATTAACTACAAAGGCTTAGCAGAATTTAGATGGCCTTTTGAGGATTTTTGCGTATCTTTTTCTCAAGATGGATTGGAAAGCCTTTGCGAATTCAGTATAATCCAGCAAAATATTGTTAACTGCGTTTAACACATAAACTATAACTTACAGCACAACCTAACCTAACGGCGAGGCCTACCAAATGAAACAACTCCGCGACCACAAAGCCCAAGGCTCTGCATTGTTCACCCTTGTGAGCGGTATCGTTATTGTTATTGCAGTGATTTACTTCCTGATCAAACTGGCGGGAAGCGGTTCATTCGGCGATGTTGCCGAAACAACCGAAGCTGCGACTCAAACCCGTATCCAGCCAGTCGGCCAACTGAAATTGGGCGATGGTATTCCAGTCGGCGAGCGTCAAGGCGATCAGATTTTCAACAAAATCTGTATTCAATGTCACGCGGCAGACAGCATCGTTCCTAACGCGCCTAAATTTGAAAACAAAGGCGATTGGGCGCCTCGCATTGCACAAGGTTTCGATACCTTGTTCCAACACGCTCTGAATGGTTTCAACGCAATGCCTGCCAAAGGCGGTGCGGCTGATTTGACCGATCAAGAATTGAAACGCGCCATTACTTACATGGCCAACAAAGCCGGCGGTACTTTCCCTGATCCTGATGCCGCAGCTCCTGCCGATGCAGCCGCTTCCGGTGAAGCCGCTTCAGCTCCGGCGGCTGAAGGTGCAGCTCCTGCAGAAGCCCCTAAAGCAGATGCGGCCAAAGCAGATGACAAAGGTGCGGCAGCTCCAGCAGCCGGCGGTGCAGACGGCAAAAAAGTTTACGAAGCCAACTGCCAAGCATGTCACGGCGGTGCAGTTCCAGGTGTTCCTCATGTAGGTAAAAAAGAAGACTGGGCTCCTCGTATCAAACAAGGTAAAGACACTCTGCACAAACATGCAATCGAAGGCTTTAACGCAATGCCTGCCAAAGGTGGTAACGGCAGCCTGAGCGATGATGAAGTGAAAGCTGCAGTTGATTACATGGCTAATCAGTCTGGTGCTAAATTCTAAGATTTGATTTTGAATCTCGAATAGAAGGCGCATTCTGCAAAAGGATGCGCTTTTTTCGTGCAGGAAATCCGGATCTTGCTATAATACTGAAGTAGTAAATTATTCTCATGATCAAGGGTCGTCTGAAAGATTCAGACGGCCTTCGAATACAATCAAGATTCTTTTAAAGAAGTTCAACAATATTCACATACGACAAAACAATCACGGAGTTATCTCATGGCAAAAAAATATTTCGGTACTGACGGTGTGCGCGGCGAAGTCGGTCAGTTTCCTATCAATCCTGATTTTGTCTTGAAATTAGGCTATGCGGCAGGCCAGGTTTTGGTGCAGCACGAAGGCGAAATCAAACCGACCGTATTAATCGGTAAAGACACGCGTATTTCAGGCTATATGCTGGAAGCTGCGCTGATTGCCGGTTTTACCGCCGCCGGTGTCAATGTTATTCAAACCGGCCCTCTGCCAACCCCGGGCGTAGCATATCTGACCCGTGCTTTGCGTTTGTCTGCCGGTGTGATGATTTCTGCTTCCCATAACGTTTATTCCGATAACGGCATTAAATTCTTTGCCGAAGGCGGTGTGAAGTTGAGCGATGAAATCGAGTTGGAAATCGAAGCCAAAATCGATGAAGAAATGAAAACCCAGCCGTCCAGCCGTCTTGGCCGCGCACGCCGGATTAATGGTGCGGATGACCGCTATATCGAGTTCTGTAAATCCACTTTCCCAAGTCATTTGGACTTGCGCGGTCTGAAATTGGTGGTCGATACCGCCAATGGTGCAGGCTATGCAGTTGCGCCTAAAGTATTCCACGAATTGGGTGCGCAAGTGGTCAGTATCGGTGATGAGCCAAACGGCTACAACATCAATGAGAAATGTGGTGCGACCCATCCGAAAGCTTTGCAAGCGGCTGTATTGCAAAATGAAGCCGATTACGGTATTGCATTGGATGGCGATGGTGACCGTTTGATGATGGTTGACCGCAATGGCAAAGTGTATGACGGCGACAGCTTGATTTATGTGATTGCCAAAGCACGTGCGCACGAAGGCGTGGAAATCGGCGGCGTAGTGGGTACGGTGATGACCAATATGGCGATGGAAGTTGCTTTGAAAGAGCAGGGTGTTGATTTCTGCCGCGCCAAAGTGGGCGACCGCTATGTGTTGGAACAGCTCCATCAACGCGGTTGGTTGATTGGCGGCGAAGCCAGCGGCCATATTTTGTGCATGGACAAACACAATACCGGTGACGGCATCATTTCCGCGCTGCAAGTTTTGGCCGCACTGCAAACCTTGAATCAAGACCTTGCCACCGTTTGCGCCGATTGGCAGCCGTATCCGCAAACCATGATCAACGTCCACATCAAAAAAGGCCAAAACTGGCAGGACGCTTCCAAAGAGGCTTTGGCTGAAGTGGAAAAAGAACTCGAAGGCAAAGGCCGCGTGGTCTTGCGCGCATCCGGTACCGAGCCTGTCGTACGCGTGATGGTGGAAGCCAAGCAGGCAGACTGGGCGAAAAAAGGCGCAGAAAAAATTGCCACTGCCATTCAAGGTCAAAAGTAACAGTATGTTTGATGTTGAATTGAACTAAATAAAAGGCCGTCTGTCGTTCAGACGGCCTTTGTGTTTCAGCTGAAAGCTTAGTTGCTCAAGACATCAACGCCTTTAGGAGGGGTAAATTTGAACATACCGCTGGAAAGGTTAGGCTTGGTGTTCAAACCGCTGAAGCTGATGCTGGTTTGGTTGCCGAAGCTGTCTTTCAGCTGCATGGCGGCGAGGTTGTCGCCTTTGAAGCCGATGCGGATGTATTGGTAGCCGGCGTTGTTTTTCTTAGGCGTAGCCAAAACATAGTCGATACCGTTAGCAGAACCGTCTTCTTTCAGCGTGTAGCTGCTGTCCAATGCCGTTTTGTTGGAAAGGATGGCGGCAGGGCTGTCACCGATGGTTTGGTCTTGTGAGGACTTGGTTACTTGCGCCAAATCTACGTCATAGAGCCAAATGGTTTTGCCGTCGCCGACGATGGTTTGTTTGTAGGGTTTGGTGTATTCCCATTTGAACAAGCCCGGGCGCAGGATTTTGAATGTGCCGTGTGTGGTTTGGGTTTTCTTTTTGCTGTGAACGGTTTGGCTGAAGTTGCCGCTGATACCGTCAGCATCATTATTGAATTTTTTCAGGGCATCCACTGCGCCGGCTTGTGCAAAGCCGATGGCTGAAGAAAGCAGCGCGGCAGCGGTCAGGGTGAACAGTCGGGTAGTTTTCATGTTTTGGTTCCTTGTTCGGAGAGATGGGTTCAGTATAGACGTTATGGTGTAACAGGCAAGGGGCTGAATGGAGGGTTTAATTTGTGTAAATATGAAAAATCCAATCAAGTGACTGAAATAATTTCATTTCTTCAGACGGCCTGCATTTGGTTTTGACGTTTTTTTAATGAAGCACACAAGGGTTTGGTGTGGTATTTAATGTCATTTTACGGAAAGCGTGAAATTATAGTCTTTCTGTTTGCTTTTTAAAACGGTTATAATATTTATCTTTTGAAAACAATGGTTTTGTATGTATCTGAATCCTTATCCTTTATTGGAACAGGCTTTGCTGTCGGACAATCCAGATGAAAAGGGAAGGTTGACGCAGGCCTTGTTTGCGCAGTTGGGCGAGGCGGAAGGTTTGACGGTTGAAAAGTCAAAACCTGTGGATTGCCGTTTTGCCGGACATCCGTTGCGTCCGCGTTTGGTTGCACCTTCGGAAGTCACGCCGCGCAAGATGAATACGGTCGAAGGCTATGCGGCGATGTTGCATGCGATTGCGCACATTGAATTTAATGCGATTAATCTGGCTTTGGATGCGGCGTATCGTTTTCGCAATATGCCGTTTCAGTTTGTACGCGATTGGGTAAGGGTGGCGAAAGAAGAAGTGTTTCACTTCGGCTTGATGCGTGGCCGTCTGAACAGCTTGGGCTACGATTACGGCGATTTTGAAGCGCACGGGCATTTGTTGGACATGGCGTATAAAACCGCTTACGATCCCTTGTTGCGCATGGCTTTGGTGCCGCGGGTGTTGGAAGCGCGCGGTTTGGATGTCACGCCGGGTATTCGTGCAAAAGTGGCGCAGCGTGGCGATATGGAAACCTGCGATGTGTTGGATATTATTTATCGCGATGAAGTGGGGCATGTCGCCATCGGCAATCATTGGTATCAGCATCTTTGCCGTGAGCGCGGTTTGGAACCGGTTGCCCTGTTCCGCAGCCTGATTGCGCGTTACGATATGTTTATCTTCCGCGGCTACGTCAATATCGAAGCACGGGAACGTGCAGGATTCAGCCGTTTTGAGCTGGATATGTTGGAAGATTTTGAGAAAAGTTTGAAACAGGATAAAAAGGCCGTCTGAAACGGTAAAATCATCATGGCACATCATTACGATCATTCGCACGCGCACACGCATACCGCCAATAAGCAGGTATTGCGCATTTCATTTTTCGTCATTGCCGGATTTATGCTGGTTGAAGCGGTCGGCGGTTGGCTGACCAACTCTTTGGCCCTGCTTTCCGATGCGGGGCATATGTTCAGTGATGCGTTTTCGTTGGGCGTGGCATTGTGGGCGTTCAAACTTGGTGAGAAACAGACCACGCTGCAAAAGACATTCGGTTACAAGCGTTTTGAAATTTTGACGGCGATGTTTAACGGATTGTCGCTGGTGTTGATTGCGGCGATGATTTTTTATGAAGCAGTCAAACGATTGTTTTATCCGCCGGAAATTTTGACGGGCGGCATGTTGGTGGTCAGTATCATCGGTTTGCTGGTCAACATCGGCGTCGCTGTTTATATGTTGAAAAATGGCGATACCGAAGAAAACGTCAATATGCGCGGCGCGTATCTGCACGTAATTAGCGATTTATTCGGCTCGATAGGGGCGATTGTCGCAGCGGTACTGATGATGGCGTATGGTTGGCAATGGGCAGATACGGTTGCCAGCATATTGGTGGCGGCTTTGGTAGGGAGTAGCGGCTGGAAGCTGTTTAAACAGACTTTGCACATTTTGATGGAAGGCGCGCCGAAAAACATCCATACCGATGAGTTGCTCAGCGTTATCCGCAATACGGAAGGCGTAAAATCCGTTCACGACTTGCATGTTTGGACGATTACCAGCAATATCCACGTTTTGTCCTGCCATATTGTTGTAGATGGCAGCATGACAGTTGCAGAGTCCGAACAAATCGCCTACTGCATCGAACATGAATTGGCACATCACAACATCGGGCATTGTACGATTCAGATTGAAAGCGAACAGCATCCGCATAAAGATGAAGTTTTGTGTTCGCAGGAAATGCACGAACACCATAATGAATAATGAGGAAAAAAATGGATAAGAAACAATTAGAGGCAGATTTTCATCATGCTATGTTAGAAATTTATGATTTGGCAAAGAAATTACCAACGCCTTATAGGGCTACGCGGTTTAAGCAAATGGTAGATGAGATGGGTGGTAAGGCTGCAGCCGATAAATTACTGGCTTCGCCAAATATTAGTCAAGGATTGCATGATCTATACTTGTACGGCCAAGAAAAAGGATTAAAAATCAGCATGGAGTATTTAATTCTCCAAGAACGATGGTCGCCGTTGTTTACAGAAGAACAGAAAAGCATTGCGCGTAAAAAATTAAAGCAATGCGGTTTAGATGTTTAAATCTTTACTACCACCATTAACCATATTCAGGCCGTCTGAAACTTGTTGGATTGTTCAGACGGCTTTCTAAAATCATCAAAGGAACACTTATGACCCAAGCCGTATTATTCGACCTTGACGGCACGCTTGCCGATACCGCACTTGATTTGGGTGGCGCGCTCAACACGGTATTGCGCCGACACGGTTTGCCAGAAAAAAGCATGGATGAAATCCGTCCGCAGGCCAGCCACGGTGCAAGCGGTTTGCTCAAACTTGGTGCAGGCATTACGCCCGACCATCCGGACTATATACAATGGCGCAAAGAGTTTTTGGACGAATACAGCCGCTGTTATGCCGATCAAACCATCTTGTTCGACGGCGTAAACGAAATGCTAGAAGCCTTAGTTCAACGCTGTATCCAATGGGGCATTATCACCAACAAGCCTATGCGCTTTACCGATGTCCTCGTGCCTAAGCTCGGGTTTACCGTGCCTCCTGCCGTCATTGTCAGCGGCGATACTTGCGATGAACCCAAGCCCAGCGTGAAGCCTATGTTTTATGCGTGCGAACAGATTGGCGTTGAGGCGCAGCGATGTTTTTATGTCGGCGATGCCGAGCGCGATATGCAGGCAGGCAAGAATACCGGGATGACAACCGTGCTTGCCGATTGGGGCTATATTTCTACCGAAGACCAAACCGAAAACTGGCTTGCCGATTTCCGTATTGCCACGCCTTTGGATTTGTTGGCAATCTTGCGTTAAAACCCTGTAATAATCCGTTTTCAGACGGCCTGAAACGGCGTAAAATTACATAAATTTGTATTTTTTCAACCGTTTTACTACTTGTAAAGAGAAAAATCATGTTCTTCAAGCATATCGAAGCAGCTCCTGCTGATCCGATTTTAGGTTTGGGCGAAGCGTTTAAAGCCGAAACCCGTCCCGAAAAAGTCAATCTCGGTATCGGCGTGTACAAAGACGCATCCGGCGCGACGCCTATTGTCAAAGCCGTCAAAGAGGCTGAAAAACGCCTGTTGGAAAGCGAAACAACCAAAAACTACCTGACCATCGACGGCGTTGCCGACTACAACGAGCAAACTCAAATTCTGCTGTTTGGCAAAGACCACGAAATCATTGCCAGCCGTCGTGCCAAAACAGCGCAAAGCCTTGGCGGTACAGGTGCATTGCGCATTGCGGCCGAATTTGTCAAACGCCAGTTGAACGCGCAAACCATCTGGATTTCCAATCCGACTTGGCCAAACCACAACGCCATCGCCAAAGCGGTCGGTATCCAAGATAAACCTTATCGTTACTATGATGCCGCCAAACACGGTTTGGATTGGGACGGCATGATTGAAGACTTGAGCCAAGCGCAAAAAGGCGACATCGTCCTGCTGCACGGCTGCTGTCACAACCCTACCGGTATCGACCCTACGCCCGAACAATGGGAAACTTTGGCAAAACTTTCTGCCGAAAAAGGCTGGTTGCCACTGTTTGACTTTGCCTACCAAGGCTTCGGCAATGGTTTGGAAGAAGATGCCTATGGCTTGCGCGTGTTCTTGAAACACAATACAGAATTGCTGATTGCCAGCTCTTATTCCAAAAACTTCGGTATGTACAACGAGCGCGTCGGTGCGTTCACTTTGGTGGCCGAAGATGAAGAAACAGCAGCCCGCGCCCACAGCCAAGTCAAAACCATCATCCGTACCTTGTATTCCAACCCGGCTTCACACGGTGCGAATACCATTGCGCTGGTGTTGAAAAATGATGATTTGAAAGCACAATGGATTGCCGAACTCGATGAAATGCGCGGCCGAATCAAAGCCATGCGCCAAAAATTTGTCGAGTTGCTCAAAGCAAAAGGTGCAACCCAAGACTTTGATTTCATTATTGAACAAAACGGTATGTTCTCCTTTAGCGGTCTGACTCCCGAACAAGTCGACCGTTTGAAAAATGAGTTTGCCATTTATGCCGTCCGTTCCGGCCGCATTAATGTCGCAGGCATTACTGATGACAACATTGATTACTTGTGCGAAAGCATTGTGAAAGTCTTGTAATTGTCGAATTAAAGGCAAAGGCCGTCTGAATCATTCAGACGGCCTTTATTTTTGACTTGTAAGCTTATCCGGCAACTGCGTTCATTCCCCAATAAATCATGGCATAGCGCAGCAGTTTGCCTGTAATCAGAATGATGGCGCAATGCAAAGCATTGAGCCTGAACCAGCCTGCGGCAAGGGGAAGGGCATCGCCGATAATCGGCAACCATGCAAATAATAGCGGCCAAATCCCCCATCGTTTTATACGCGCCAATACTTTTTCAGACGGCCTTTTCTTGGCCGGAAACATTCTGCCCATGTAATACGAAACCATACTGCCCAAGCCATTCGCCAACCCTGCACACAAACATGCGCCGAGGGCATGTTGCGGATATTGGTACACAAATGCGGCGTATGCCGCCTCGGATGTACCCGGAAGTAGTGTGGCTGAAGTGAAGGCAGAAGCAATCAGGGCAAGGTAAGCGTAAAGAGGGGGCATGTTTTGAGTTACATCAAGTGATATTGTAAAAAAGAAATAATAGGTTTAATAAGAGGATTATGCCTTTATTTTTTAATCTAATAAAATATAAATCCAATATTATTGAAATTTTTAAAATTAAACGACTGAAGGATAATGTAGTCGGCTGTTAGAAAATAGTTTTCAAAGTGACGGATTATCAGTATGATACGGGCGGCTGTTAATGGGTGTTAAGTTTAATGAACTGATTTAAGCTCATTTTTCCAGCAAATCTTAACAAAACGAAAGGCAAATCATGTCTGCGCATTCACAACAAAATCATACTCCTGCGCTGGTTGTCCTAACCACACTCTTTTTCATGATGGGTTTCATTACCTGCATGAACGATATTTTGATTCCGCATTTGAAAGATATTTTTGACCTAACTTATGTTCAGGCGATGCTGATTCAATTCTGTTTCTTTACCGCTTATGCGATTATGTCGATCCCGATGGGCTATTTGGTCGGCAAAATCGGCTATAAAAACGGCGTGATTAGCGGCTTCGTATTGACTGCCATCGGCTGTCTACTCTTCTATCCTGCTGCCGGCAGTCATTCTTATGCAACTTTTTTGGGTGCGCTGTTCATTTTGGCTTCAGGTGTAACGCTGTTGCAAGTAGCAGGTAACCCTTATGTGACTTTGCTGTCCAAAACGGGTAAAGAATCTGCAACACTGACTTTGGTTCAGGCATTTAACTCTTTGGGTACGACCATTGCTCCGCAAATCGGCGCATTCCTGATTTTGGCTGATGCGACACAAACTGTCAGCAAAGCCGAGCAAATTTCTTCTGTTCAAATTCCATATTTAGGTTTGGCTGGTTTGCTGATTATTTTGGCTGTGTTTGTCAAAATGATTCGTTTGCCTGATGCGCGTAAAATTGCCGAAGAAGAGAGCGAACATAACCATGATGGCAAACACAGTGTTTGGCAATACCGTCATTTGGTTTTTGGTGCGGCCGGTATTTTCTGTTATGTCGGTGCGGAAGTATCCATCGGTTCTTTATTGGTCAGCGTGTTGGGCTATCTGAAAGGTTTGGACCACGCATCTGCCGCAAAATATTTGTCGTTCTACTGGGGTGGTGCAATGGTCGGCCGTTTCTTAGGCTCTGCCATCATGGCGAAAATTGCGCCTAACCGCTATTTGGCATTTAACGCTACTGCTGCTGTTGCCTTGTTGGGCGTTTCTATGTTGGCAGGTAAAGCCAGTGCGGATATTGCGATGTGGGTATTGTTGGCCATCGGTTTCTTCAACTCCATCATGTTCCCGACCATTTTCTCTTTGGCAACCAAAGGTCTGGGTCGATTTACCAGCAGCGCTTCCGGCGTGTTGTGTACTGCGATTGTCGGCGGTGCGGTTGTGCCTGTGGTACAAGGTTGGGCAGCGGATACTTACGGCTTGATGATTTCTTTCGTTGTATCAGCGATTTGTTACGTATACATCGTCTTCTTTGCTATAAAAGGCTACAAAGCTGACGAATAATCCATCATGATAACAGGCCGTCTGAAACCTTATGGGATTTCAGACGGCCTTTTGACTTTGTGGCATAATGATTTAAATGACAGGAGGAAAAAATGGCCAAAATCATTTTGCTGCATGGCTTGCACATGCATTCGTGGGTCATGAGGCTGCTGGCGTATTTGCTGGAACAAGAAGGTTTTGAAGTTGCGCTGTTCGATTATTGCAGTGTGTTGCACTCGATGAATCGACATGTTGAGGACCTGGCGCGATGGATTGATGAGAACCATGCTGATGAAACGCTGCACTTTGTCGGCCACAGTTTGGGCGGCTTGGTTTTACGCAATTTTGCGGCGGCATATCCGGATAAAGTCAGCGGCCGTATCGTTACCATGGGTACGCCGCACCAAGGCAGCCGGGCTGCGCAACGCGTGCTCAATTTGGGTTTGCAAAAGCCGGTATTGGGCGGCTCTTACAAAGGGGCGTTGGACGGCAGTATGCCTGAATTGCCCGTAAGTGTTGAGCTGGGCAGTATTGCCGGTAACAAACCGTATGGGCTAGGCCGTGTTTTAGGTTTGCACGGCGAACATGATGGTACGGTTTTGGTCAGCGAAACGCATTGTCCGAATATGCGCGATCATGTCGTTTTGCCGGTCAGCCATAGCGGTATGCTGTTCAACCGCAAAACTGCCGGGCAGGTGGTGGCATTTTTGCATGATGGATATTTTAAAAAGCAATAAAAACACCATTTATTCTGATTAAAAAATATTTTATTCTAAATAATTCGTTTATTTTAAAGAAAATGGCAAGGATTTGTGAGCGTTGTTTTCGTAAAATAATCAGCAGGCCGTCTGAAACCGGTTTTTCAGACGGCCTGTTATGCTAAAATCTGTTAAATACTTATTAAAAAGGCAAAGAACAATGTTTGCTTTCAAATCCTTACTCAATATGCCGCGTTTCGAGGCCATTGCGGTGGCCTTGGCTTTGGTGGCGGCAATGGGTTATACGATTATTTCGCTTGAATGGCTGCCGCATATGTCGATTGTGACGGCGATCGTGGTCTTGCTTTTGTACGGTTTGATGCGCGGCTTGAAATATCAAGACATGCAAAACGGTATGATAGGCGCGGTCGGGCAGGGCATGGGCGCGATTTATCTGTTTTTCTTTATCGGCCTGATGGTCAGCGCGTTGATGATGAGCGGTGCGATTCCGACGCTGATGTATTACGGTTTCGGATTGATTTCCCCGACTTATTTTTATTTTTCGGCGTTTGCGCTTTGCTCGGTCATCGGTATTTCCATCGGCAGTAGTTTGACGACTTGTGCAACTGTCGGCGTGGCCTTTATGGGGATGGCGGCTGCGTTTCATGCCGATATGGCGATGACGGCAGGTGCGATTGTGTCGGGTGCGTTCTTCGGCGATAAAATGTCGCCGCTTTCCGATACGACCGGTATTTCCGCTTCGATTGTCGGCATTGATTTGTTCGAGCACATCAAAAACATGATGTACACCACTGTGCCTGCGTGGTTGATCAGTGCGGCATTGATGTTGTGGCTTTTACCCAATGTGGCTGCACATGACATGAACAGCGTCGAGGCTTTTCGCGCGCAATTGGAAGCAACCGGTTTGGTGCATGCTTATTCATTGATTCCGTTTGCTTTATTGGTCGTTCTCGCCCTGATGCGCGTCAATGCCATTGTGGCCATGCTGTTTACCGTTGTGGTGGCACTGATTGTGACTTATTTCCACAGTACGCCTGATTTGAAACAGCTGGGCGCGTGGTTTTACAGCGGATACAAACTCGAAGGCGAAGCATTTAAAGACATTGCCCGCTTGATTTCGCGCGGCGGTTTGGAAAGCATGTTCTTTACGCAAACCATCGTGATACTCGGCATGAGCTTGGGCGGCCTGTTGTTCAGTATTGGTGTGATTCCGTCTTTGCTGGAGGCCATTCGTGCGTTCCTGACCAATGCCGGACGCGCTACTTTTAGCGTGGCCATGACATCGGTCGGTGTCAACTTCCTGATTGGCGAGCAATATTTGAGTATTCTGCTTTCCGGTGAAACCTTTAAGCCGGTTTATGACAAACTTGGCCTGCATTCGCGCAACCTTGCCCGTACGCTGGAAGATGCGGGTACGGTCATCAACCCGTTGGTGCCCTGGAGCGTCTGCGGCGTATTCATCAGCCATGCTTTGGGCGTGCCTGTTTGGGAATACCTGCCTTATGCCTTCTTCTGCTACTTGAGTTTGGCTCTGACGCTGGTGTTTGGCTGGACAGGGCTGACTTTGAGTAAAAAATAAACTGATCATCAGGCCGTCTGAATGCGTTTCAGACGGCCTTGTTTTACTTGAAGTAGCAGTATCAACATGATTTCACTATAATTGCTGCGCCAATAAAAAAATAATCCAAACAATGAACAAACAAATCCGCCAAGAAATTTTCGAGCGTTTCCGCGCTGCCAATCCGCATCCGACTACCGAGTTGAATTTCAGCTCGCCGTTTGA
This sequence comes from Neisseria sp. P0014.S009, assembly GCF_051958155.1. Taxonomy (NCBI): domain Bacteria; kingdom Pseudomonadati; phylum Pseudomonadota; class Betaproteobacteria; order Neisseriales; family Neisseriaceae; genus Neisseria; species Neisseria sp. P0014.S009. The sequence continues at coordinate 27,204 of NZ_JBQCVS010000012.1, forward strand.
GTTGCTCATTGCCGTTTTATTGTCTGCGCAGGCGACTGATGTCGGCGTGAACAAAGCGACTGCCAAGCTCTTTCCCGTTGCCAATACGCCGCAAGCCATATTGGATTTGGGGCTGGACGGCGTGATGGAATACACCAAAACCATAGGCCTCTACAAAACCAAATCCAAACACATCATGCAGACTTGCCGTATTTTGCTGGAAAAATACAATGGCGAAGTGCCTGCCGACCGAGAGGCTTTGGAATCTTTGCCCGGTGTCGGCCGGAAAACTGCCAACGTGGTATTGAATACTGCATTCGGGCAACCTGTTATGGCGGTCGATACCCATATTTTCCGTGTGGCCAATCGCACCAAAATTGCGCCGGGTAAGGATGTGCGTGAGGTTGAAGACAAGCTGATGCGCTTTATTCCCAAAGAATTTTTGATGGATGCCCATCATTGGTTGATTTTGCACGGCCGCTATACATGTAAGGCTTTGAAACCGCAATGCAGCAAATGTTTGATTAATGATTTGTGCGAATATCCTGCAAAAATGTAAATAAAAACAGATAAAAAAAGGCCGTCTGAATTTCAGACGGCCTTTGATTTGGCTGTGATTAGTCGGCAACTGCCATCAGGCTGGCGTTACCGCCGGCAGCGGTAGTATTGATACTGCAAGAGATTTCTTCAAATACTTGCAGGATGTCCAGACCTTGTTCGGAAGGCAGGATGCGGATGAGCGCACCGTCGCGGCCGGCCAACTCTTGTTTGCGCTCGCTGCTCAAAGGCTCGATAGCGGCAACATGGCTGATGCCTGCGTTTTCAGGTTTGCTGTTGACTTGCAACAAACCGTCCAAATCGGCTGAGTAGGAAGCCAACGGGTTGTTAGGCTCAACAACGGTTTGGATGCCTGCGGCTGCCAGCTCGGTTAGGGCAGAGAAGGCTTGCAGCAGATTGCCGCCATGTACCCAAACACGTTTTGGAGAGCGCCAGCTCAATGAGTTGCGTTCGCCGGTCGGGCCGACCAATACGGTTTCGGCTTTGCGCAGGGTACGGACGCGTGCGTGACCCAAAGCTGCGGCTGCGGCTTTTTTCTCTTCTGCGTTAAACGGCAGTTTGTGAACCAGGGTTTCCAAACGTTTGAGCGCGTCTTCGTCTGCTTGGCCGATGCGGCTGAGGGTTGGGGCAACCCATTCAGGAGTACGAACCAAGCGTTGCAGATAGAATGAACCGCCTGCTTTTGGACCGGTACCGGACAAGCCGTGACCGCCGAAAGGTTGTACGCCGACAACGGCACCGACGATGTTGCGGTTAACGTAGATGTTACCGGCTTCGATGCGGTCGCGGATATGGTCGACAGTGCCTTCGATACGGCTGTGTACACCGCTGGTCAAAGCATAGCCTTTGGCGTTGATTTGGTCGATGAGTTGATCCAATTCGCTGGCGCGGTAGCGGACAACGTGCAGTACAGGACCAAACACTTCGCGTTGCAACTCGTTCAGGTTGTTCAATTCAAACAGGATTGGACGAACGAAGGTAGAGTTGTTTTCATCAACGTCGGCGGCAGTTTTGATTTCGTGGTAAGTCTTCGCTACGCCTTTCATTTTGTTGATGTGGGCCAACAGGTTTTGTTGGGCTTCAGCATCGATGACAGGGCCGATGTCTGTGGTCAGTTGGATCGGTTTGCCGACAACCAGCTCATCCATTGCACCTTTGATGATGTTGATCATTTTATCGGCAACATCTTCTTGAACACACAAGATACGCAGGGCGGAACAACGTTGGCCCGCGCTGTCGAAGGCAGAGTTCAATACGTCGAGGCAGACTTGTTCCGGCAGGGCGGTAGAGTCCACGATCATCGCGTTTTGACCGCCGGTCTCGGCAATCAGGACAGGGCTGTCGTCGCGTTTGGACAGGGCTTTGTTGATCAGGCGCGCTACTTCGGTAGAACCGGTAAAGATCACGCCGCCGATGCGGGCATCGCCGGTCAGGGCAGAGCCGACATCGCCTGCGCCGAGTACGAGTTGCAGCGCAGAAGTCGGAATACCGGCTTGATGCATCAGGGAAACGGCGTAAGTGGCAATCAGGCTGGTTTGTTCGGCAGGTTTGGCGATAACGGTGTTACCGGCTGCCAATGCAGAAACCACTTCGCCGGTAAAGATGGCCAATGGGAAGTTCCATGGGCTGATGGCAACGATTGCGCCGACAGCTTTGGCATCTTTAGGTAGGGTGTTCTCAGCTTCGTTGGCATAGTAGCGGCAGAAGTCAACGGCTTCGCGTACTTCGGCAACGGCGTTGTTCAGGGTTTTACCGGCTTCGCGGACGGCCAGCATCATCAATGCAGGCGTGTGTTGTTCCAACAAATCGGCAAAACGGCGCAGGCAGTCGGCGCGTTCTGACGCAGGTTTGGCGCTCCACTCCGGCAGGGCGGCAACGGCTGCGCCAATAGCTTCTTGAGCCAAGGCTGCATCGGCAAAGCTGACAGTGCCGACAACATCGTTGTGGTCTGCAGGGTTGCGGACGGGTTGCGCTTCGCCCACGTTACGCGCTTCGCCATTGACGATAGACGCGGCGTGGAAGTCTTCGGAAGAAGCTTGGTTGAGTTTTTCTTGCAGGTTTTGCAATACGTTTTCGTTGCTGAAATCGACGCCTTGGGAGTTCAGACGGCCTTTGCCATACAAATCGCGCGGCAGAGGCAATGCCGGATGCAGGTGGATGCCTTGTTCGGCGATGGTGTCGAATGGGCTCTTAATCAGGCGGTCGATGCTGATGTTTTCGTCAACGATTTGGTTCACGAAAGAAGAGTTCGCACCGTTTTCCAACAGACGGCGTACCAAGTAGGCAAGCAGGGTTTCGTGTGTGCCGACCGGGGCATACACGCGTACGCGGCGGCCTAAGTTTTGCGGGCCGACCACTTGGTCGTACAGGGTCTCGCCCATGCCGTGCAGACATTGGTGTTCGAAGTCTTTGCCTTTACCCATTTGGTAGATTGCGCCCAAGGTGTAGGCGTTGTGTGTGGCAAATTGTGGGAACACGGCATCTTGCGCATCCAAGAGTTTGCGTGCGCAGGCAAGGTAGGAAATGTCGGTGTGGACTTTACGGGTGTAAGTCGGGTAGCCGTCCATGCCGTCTACTTGGGCCCATTTCACTTCGCTGTCCCAGTATGCGCCTTTAACCAAACGGATCATCAGTTTTTGGTTGTTACGGCGTGCCAGGTCGATCAGGTAGTCGATAACGAACGGGCAGCGTTTTTGGTAGGCTTGAACAACGAAACCGATACCTTTGTAGCCGGCCAAGTCAGGATCGGAAACCAAAGCTTCCATCAAGTCCAAAGACAATTCGAGACGGTTGGCTTCTTCGGCATCGATGTTGATACCGATATCGTATTTTTTACCCAAAAGGAACAATTCTTTCAGGCGTGGCAACAGTTCGCTCATAACGCGTTCGTGTTGGGCGCGTGAGTAGCGTGGGTGGATGGCGGAAAGTTTAACGGAGATACCGTTGCCTTCGTAAACGCCTTGGCCTGCGGCATCTTTACCGATGGCGTGAATGGCTTGAACGTAGTCGTTGTAGTAGCGGTTGGCATCTTCTTCGGTGTATGCGGCTTCACCCAACATATCGAAAGAGAAGCGGTAACCCATTTTTTCGCGCTCTTTACCGTTTTGCAGCGCTTCTTCAATGGTTTGGCCGGTTACGAACTGTTTGCCCAACAGGCGCATGGCGTAGTTCACACCTTGACGGATCAGAGGCGCGCCGCCTTTGCTGATCAGACGGCTCAATGCGGAACTCATCTGTTTGTCGTTTGTCGCGGTCAGTTTGCCGGTAATCAGCAGACCCCATGCGGCCGCGTTAACGAAGAGGGAAGGGCTGTTGTTCAAGTGGCTTTTCCAGTTGCCTTCGGAGATTTTGTCGGCAATCAGGCGGTCGCGGGTTGCATTGTCCGGAATACGTAGCAGAGCCTCGGCCAGACACATCAGTGCAACACCTTCTTCACTGGAGAGAGAGAACTCGTGCATCAAAGCATCTACACCGCTGGCTTTGGTGCGGCTGGCACGGACTTGGGTAACCAAACGACGGGCAAGCTCGGAGGCGGCATTGCGTTCTTCGTCGGTCATCTGTGCACGTTGCAACATATCCTGAACGGCCTCAATTTCATCGCGGCGGTAGGCATCAGTTACAGCTTGACGCAGAGGAGTTTGTGTTGGAAAAGCGAAGTTAAACATTATTTATGTTCTCCAAAGGTTTTTTCATGGTTTCAGACGGCCTGAATTAAGACTGCCAAAACAGACATTCTGAAGGATAGTAATATCGTAATAAAATTATGATGCGGATACAAGATGCATCCGCATAAATTGCTGTTTTTTCTGATAAGGCTCAGATTATTTTGAAACAGTTTATGTCGTAAAGACGGCCTGCACGGAATCATGCAGGCCGTCTGAAAACGTCTTATTTAGAGGCGCGGTATTCTGCGTCTGCTTTTTCGAAACGTTCTTGCAATTCGCGTGACGGTTGTTTGTCCATCAGGGATACCAAAACAATCACGAGGGTACAAGCGATAAAGCCTGGAACGATTTCATAAACGGTAGAGAAGCCTGTTTCTTGTGCGGCCAAAGCAGGTTTTTTAATCCACTCAGCCCAAACAACCACAGTCAGCGCACCAGCAATCATGCCGGAGAGTGCGCCGTAGGCAGTAATGCGTTTCCACAAAACAGACAGGATCACAACCGGACCGAATGCGGCACCAAAGCCTGCCCATGCGTAAGCTACCAAGCCCAATACTTTGCTTTCAGGGTCAGAAGCAATCAGGATGGAAATCACGGCGATAGCCAATACCATTACGCGGCCAATCCATACCAACTCGGCTTGTTGGGCGTTTTTACGCAGGAAGCCTTTATAGAAGTCTTCGGTAATCGCGCTGGAGCAAACCAACAATTGGCAAGACAGGGTGGACATTACAGCAGCAAGAATCGCGCTCAAGATGATACCGGCAATCCAAGGGTTGAAGAGCAGGGTAGCCAAAGCGATGAAGATACGTTCGTGGTTGCCGTTCATTTCATCAACGTGGGCAGGGTTGGCGCCGAAGTAAGCGATACCGAAGTAGCCGACAGCCACAGCACCGGCCATACACAGAATCATCCAGGTCATACCGATACGGCGTGCAGAAACCAGAGATTTAGCACTTTCAGCAGCCATGAAACGAGCCAAAATGTGTGGTTGGCCGAAATAGCCCAAGCCCCAAGCCGCGGTGGAGATAATGCCGATGACGGTCGTACCGGCAAACAGGCTGCCGTATTCTTTACCGGTAGAAGCGGCAACTTGTTGCATAGTGGCATTCATTTGATCTGCACCGCCCAAACCCAAGTACACCATTACAGGGGTCAGGATCAATGCAAAAATCATCAAAGAAGCTTGCAGGGTATCGGTCCAGCTTACGGCCAAGAAACCGCCCAAGAAGGTATAGGCGATGGTTGCGCCGGCACCCAGCCACATGGCTTGAGTGTAAGACATACCGTGGAACAGGCTTTGGAACAGGGTAGCACCGGCTACGATGCCTGAAGCACAGTAAATAGTGAAGAAGAACAAGATAATCAGTGCGGAAACCACTTTCATCAAGTGACCGCCGGCACCGAAGCGGTGGAAGAAGTAGTCAGGAAGCGTCAGTGCGTTGTTGGCGTATTCGGTATGCACGCGCAGACGGCCTGCAACCAAGAGCCAGTTGAGGTATGCGCCCACAATCAGACCAATGGCAATCCAAGCTTCATTCAAACCGCTCAGGTAAATGGCACCTGGCAAGCCCATCAAAAGCCAACCTGACATATCGGAAGCACCGGCAGACATCGCGGTCACGAATGGGCCCAAGCTGCGGCCACCGAGAATGTAGTCGTCGAAGTTTCGTGTTGAAAAATAGGCGGCGAGGCCGATCAGTAATACGGCGACCAAATAGATCGCGAAAGTGATATACATGGGATTCATGTACTTATTCCTCATCTAACTTTTAAAACGGGTTTGAAATTGCAAGCAATTCATACCCAAACTTTTTTCTAATAAAAATACAGCTTAAAAATCCTGTTTTTTGCGAGAGAGACAGGATAAATTATTTTCAAATACAATAAAATACGAAATCTTAATGCATTAAATTGTAAATAATTTAAACCAGCATACCGTAAAAAGTCGCTTTTGCAAAGCGAAGAACTCAGCCTTTATTCGAAATTGATGCCACCTTTTGGCTAAGTCATTTAAAAACATAAAAATATATAAATTTTTACCGATGATGACGAAGGAAAGTGTGTGAAACTATCTTTCCTGATGTTTTTTGAGGATTAAAGAGAAAAAGTAATTAAACGACTTGGACTTTCAGATGGCCTTGTGCAGAAACCCCGTATCTGTGTCGGGCAGATACGGGGTTTTTAGAAAAAAAGACTACATTAAATAGAAAAATCGTCTTTTAGTAAGTGTTTGTAAGCAAAGAGATAAGAGGCTGCGACAAAGGATGACCCGCCCAGGACGTTGCCTAAGAAAACGGGAATCATGTTGTAGAAAAATTGACCCCAGCTGACGTTTGCGCCTGCCCAAATGCCGGCCGGAATGATGAACATATTGGCAACAAAATGTTGAAAGCCGATTAACACGAAGATCATGACCGGAAACCAAGTTGCCAAAATGCGGCCTGAAGTATGGCGTGAACCGAAATAGAACCAAATACCCATGCACACCATCCAGTTACATGCGATAGCGGAGACGAATGCACGGCCAAAGTCCATATTAACTTTGGCTTCGGCGATGGCAATGGTTTTAGCCGTAGCCGCTCCCTCTGCCAAGCCGACATAGTGGCCGAGAAAATAGGCCATGGCAACGGCGCCTGCCAGATTGCCCAAGCTGACAATCAGCCAGTTGCGCACCAGTTTGTAGGTACTGACGCGGCCGGTCAATCTGCCCAAAGCCATAATCATCATATTGCCTGTTGCCAGCTCACCGCCGCCGATTAAGATACAAATCAGCGCGATAGGGAACACGGACGCGCCCAAAAGGGCGGCCAGACCGTTCCATTCGGCAGGAATGCCGCTGATGACGCGCAGGCAGGCAAGATAGCCGAAGCCGACATAACCGCCGCCCAAGAAACTCAAAATCACCAACATCTTGATGCTGAATTCAGATTTGGCGCAACTTTTGCCGATGGCGTCCTGCAAAATTTCATGAGGGAACAGGTCTCGTGTATCCATGAAGTTTCCTTAAGGTTAATATAAGAATAAAAATATCTTTCTTTATCATGCGGATGGCGAGTTTGCCTGAGAATATGGCGGACAGGAAATAACGGCTGATTGTAAGGATAGAAGCGTAGGTTATATATTGGCAGCCGATGTGTGAAAGGCCGTCTGAAAGCAATACTTTCAGACGGCCTTTAGATGGGGGAATGGGAATTATAAGCGCGTTACGCTTAAAACGCCTTTGATGTCGCCCAAGCTGGCTAATACGCGCGGCAGGTCGTTGACTTGGCGGACTTCAAGGGTAAAGCGCATACTGGCTTCCAAATCGCGCGATTGGGTTTGCACCGCGGTAACGTTGAGTTTATGACGTGCCAGCGCATCCGAAACATCGCGCAGCAAACCGGAGCGGTCTTGAGCGCGGATTTCGACATCGACGGCAAACACTTGTCCTTCTTGCAAGGCTGCCCAGCTTGCATTCAACACTTTTTCAGGAGACTGTTCGGCAAGGTGGTGGAAAGAAGGGCAGGTGTTGCGGTGGACGGAAATACCGCGGTCGCGTGTAACGAAACCGATAATGTCGTCAGGAGGTGCTGGTTTGCAGCATTTGGCAAGCGTGGTCATCAGGCCGTCTTCGCCGTCAATCAAAATGCCATTTTTGCCGCCTTTTTTGATTTTGGACTGCTTGACGATATTGGTTTCATCAATCGGCACGGGAGGCGGTTCATTCAGCGCGCCGCAGGCTTTGTGGATGGCGCGGTTGGAAACTTCGCCCTGACCGATGGCCGTATAGAGTTCGTCGGTTTTTTTGAAGCCGAGTTTTTCCGCCAATGCTTGCAGATTGGGTTTGGGGAAGATTTTTGACAACTGTTTGTCCAACTGGGCGCGGCCTTCTTCTCGCACGGTATCCGCATTTTGCTGGCGGATGTAGGCACGGATTTTACTGATGGCGCGGTTGGATTTGACCCAGCCTTCGTAGAGCCAGTTGACGGAAGGATTTCCCTCTTTGGCGGTAATGATTTCAACGCGTTGTCCGTTTTCCAAAGGCGTGGACAGCGGCACGATTTGTCCTTCGACTTTTGCGCCGCGACAACGGTCGCCCACGCTGCTGTGCAGGGCATAGGCAAAGTCAATCGGGGTAGCGCCCGTAGGCAGGGAGAGGACTTTGCCGTGCGGAGTCAAAACATAAATCGTGTCATTGAACAGCTCGGTTTTAAAGGCGGCGGCAAGGTCTTCTTTGCCGCTTTCGGCCATGTTTTCGCGCCAGTCTAGGAGTTGGCGCAACCAAGCGATTTTCTGTTCGTAGGCGGAATCGCCCTTGCCGCCTTCTTTATAACGCCAGTGGGCGGCGACACCGAATTCGTTGAATTGGTGCATGTCGAAGGTGCGGATTTGGACTTCCACGCCTTTGTCTTCTGGGCCGACGATGACGGTATGCAAACTTTTATAGCCGTTGCCTTTCGGGTTGGCGATATAGTCGTCAAACTCGCCCGGAATCGGCTGCCAGAGGCTGTGGACAATGCCCAGCGTGGTGTAACACTCGGGAATGGTGTCCACCAAAATCCGTACGGCGCGGATGTCGAACAAGCCGTCGAAAGTGAGCTTTTTCTTCACCATTTTTTTGTAAATGGAGTAGATGTGCTTCGGTCTTCCGGCAACTTCAAAATGAATATTGTATTTTTTCAGTTCCGTACGCAGGATATTGAGGAAGTTTTCGATGTATTCGAGGCGCTCGGTGCGTTTTTCGTCCAAAAGCAGGGCGATTTCGCGGTATTTTTCCGGCTCTTGATGACGGAAGCCCAAATCTTCGAGCTGCCATTTGAGTTGCCACACGCCCAAGCGGTTGGCGAGCGGGGCAAAAATGTCGAGGGTTTCTTTGGCAACGGCGCGTTTTTCAGGATTGTCGGGAACGTTGCTTAAGAATTGGAGGGTGCGTGTGCGCATCGCCAGTTTGATCAGGACGACGCGGATGTCGGTAACCATCGCCAACAGCATTTTGCGCATGGTTTCGGCTTGTTGGGCGCGTTCTTCCGGCGTGGCAAGGCTGTCTACGCGTGCGAATTGGGTCAGTTTTTGTACTTCGTCCACACCTTTGACCAGCTCGCAAACGGTGCTGTTGCAGCGTTCGGTAACCAATTCTTGCCAAGTGGGAACGTATTTGCCGATGTCGGACAAAATCGTAGCCGCCACGGCATCGGGCAATAAGTCGAGTTCGCTGACGATTTGCATCGATCCGAGGAAATGTTCCATTAAAGGCTCGCCGTAAGTCGTTAGGGCATCGGCAGGATAATGTTCTTTAGACAGGTCAAAGGCCGTCTGAATCAGGTTTTTATCGGGATCAGGCAACGCGGCAACATAGCCGTCGAACCAAGCGAGGAGGCCTTCCAGCGTTGCACTCGATGTTTGGGGCGTTTGGCGAATAGTGGTCATGGCGTGCGTTTTTTCTTTTTGATAAAAACGTTGCCATTGTAACAGTTTATTGCCGACAGCCCTAGATTTGTATGCGAATGCCGCACCATGTTTCAGGAAGCCTTGTTTCAGACGGCCTTGGGTGTTATGGTTAACCGTTTTGAAATTTTAAGGAGCATTTCGATGAAACTGTATATTTACGACCATTGCCCGTTTTGCGTCCGTGCGCGGATGATTTTCGGCTTGCGCGATGTGGCGGTGGAAGAGGTCGTCTTAGCAAACGATGACGAAGCTACGCCGATTGGCATGATTGGCTCAAAACAAGTGCCGATTTTGCAAAAAGAAGATGGTTCGTTTATGGGCGAGAGTTTGGATATTGTCCGTTACATTGATCAAGGCCGTCTGAAAGAAGAAGTTCGTCCAGAAGTACAGGCTTGGTTGGATAAAGTGGGCGAATACAATAACAAATTGGTACAGCCGCGCATGGTCAAAATCGGCTTGCCTGAATTTGAGACCGATGAAGCGAAAAAATACTTTATCGACAAAAAAGAGAAAAGTATCGGCAATTTCGAGACTAATCTGAACAAAACGGCGCAATATCTGGAGCGTCTACATCAAGACTTGGCAGAACTGGAAGCGCTGGTGTGCGAAGGCGAGGGCTTGTGCGGTGAAATCAGTTTTGAAGATATCCTAACTTTCCCTATTTTGCGCAACCTGACCGTTGTGCGCGGTATTCAATGGCCGCAAAAGTTGATGGATTATTTGTTGGCGATGAGCGAACGTTCCGGCGTGGCTTTGTATTTTGACCGCGCGTTGTAATGAATGTTTGAAACATAAAAAAGGCCGTCTGAAAGTTTTTTCAGACGGCCTTTGGGTTTAATAGGCAATCGTTTCGGCAACCTGTGACAAACCGTTTTCCAACGATTCGAGCATGGCGGTATAGCCGTCGCCTTGTTGCGGAGTGATGGCGTTAAACGGTTTGCTGCGTCCGTCCGGCCATTGTGCATAACCGCTGATGGTGGTCTGCCCCTGATAGCTGCCTTGGAAGGCTTCGATATAGACTTTCAGGGTTTGGCTGCTTTGGCTGCGTGAAGCAGGCACGAAGGTGCGATGCGGATTGAGGCGGTTGAGCTTGTTGCTGAGATTTGCTGCCAACGCGCCATCGAGCGGCGCCGCCCACAGGTGGTTTTTCGCCAGATTCACATGATAGGCATCGGTTTGGTAAACGAGACCGCCGTTGGCAAGCGGTTCGGCAAGGTTGACTTTGACCGCGATTTCGTTGCCATGCGCAGCCGGACGGATGTACTGGCTGTCGGGCAGGACGAAATATTGTGTGCTTTGCGCAGTGCCGCAGGCGGCAAGCGTCAGGGCGGCGGCAATCGGGAAGAGGCGCATTATCGGCTTCCTTTCGGGATAGGGTCTTTGCTGCTGCTGTTGAAAATCAGCGCGTTGGGTTTTTCTTTCAAAGTATTAATCACGGGTTGAACGTCTTTTAAGGTTTTGTCCAAACTTTGCAGCGTATTTTGTACGTCGCCGTAGATAGGCGATTGAGGCGATACGCCTTGCAGGGTTTGACGCAATTCTTTCAGGGTTTGGTTCAACTCGTTCGGAATGTTTTGTGTCTGCGGTTTGCCGACCAGTTTGTCGATGGAGCTTAGGGCGGCATTGGCAGATTTGAGTGTAGACTTGAGCTCGGCAAGCGAACCGTTCAAGCCGGCAACGGTTTTATCCAATGGCAGATTGTTGAACTTGTCTAACAAGTCGGCCACTTTTGCCTGCAAATCGTCCAAACCGCCACCTTGGGTCGCGATAACAGTATCGCCTGCATAAACGGTATGCGGTCGCAGCTTAGGCGAGGCAGAAGGCTGATCGTTCAACTCAATCATTTTGCTGCCGGTCAGCAGGTTGTTGCTGGAGATGGTGGCAGTCAGGCCTTTGTTTAAGGCCGTCTGAAATTGTTGTTTCCAATGTTCTTTACTTTGCTCGTCGGCATTGATTTCCAAACGGGAAGGCTCAATACGGATGCGTACGGGAATCCAACCGTTTTCAAACAAATGCAGGCTGTCGTTGCGGTCGAAATATGGAACATCGGAAACCACGCCGACATTCAGGCCTTTGTATTCGACAGGCGAACCGGCAGACAGGCCGCGTACGGATTGTTTGAAAAACGCAGTGTAATACAGCGAGCGGTCGTCAGGCAGGTTGGCGACTTCGCTGCGGCTATCGTAAAGCGTGAAGCTGTCTTCGCTTTTGACGTTTTTGCTGTCGCTTGTTTTGGGCGAGTCAAAGGAAATTGCGCCGGACAGCAGGGCAGGCAGAGGGGCGGAATTGAGTTTGACACCGCTGCCTGTGGTTTCGATATTGATGCCGCTTTCCAGCCAAAAACGGCTGGCGGAATTAATCAGTTTGTCGTTGGGGCTTTGGATGAAGATGGTGTAATGCACGCTTTGGTCGGACGGGTCGAAATGCGCGCTTTCTACTTGACCGACCATAAAGTTTTCATACAAAACAGGGCTGCTGACGTTGAGGATGCGGTCGTTTTTTCCGATCAAATTCAGGCGCAGGCCGCTTTGACCGATGGCGGCAATCGGCGGAATGTCTTGGACGACAAATACATCTTTGGTTTCTTGGCTTTTGCCCGGTGTAAATGCAATATATGAGCCGGAAAGCAAGGTTCCCAAGCCGGTAACGCCGCTTTGGTCGATACGCGGTTTGACCACCCAAAATTGGGTATCACTGCGGATAAGGTCTTTGGCGTCGGCGCTGAGCTGGGCAGTAACTTCCACACCTTTTTGGTCGTCGCGCAATTTGATGCGGGTAACGCGTCCGACATCGACGTTCAACACCTTAATGACGGTGTTGTTGACTTCGATGCCTTCGGCGCTGTCCATCAACAGCGTAACGACAGGGCCGCGGTTGCGGATGTCTTTAATCAAAAGCCAGCCGCCGGCAATCAGCGCAATCAGCGGAATCAGCCACACGATAGACGTGAAGACATTGGTTTTCTTGACACGCGCCGGGGCGTGATAATTGGGTGAAGAATCGTGTTTTTTCATTGTGTTAAGGTCTGGTCAGAATCAAGGCCGTCTGAAAGCTGCTGTTGCTTGTCCCAAATCAGACGGGGATCGAAATAATAGGCCGAAAGCATGGTCAAAATAACGACCAGGCAGAAGTAAATCGACGCACCACCCGGCACGACGCGCGCCATATTGGTGTGGAACGAACTCATCAAAATAATAATCACAAAAATATCAATCATCGACCAGCGGCCGATGGATTCGGTAATCCGATACAAAACCGACATCTTGTCCGCGCTCATCACAGGCTTGAAGTATGCGGAATAAATCAAAACCGCCATCGCAATAATCTTCAAAACCGGCACCATAATACTGGCACTAAAGATAATCACGGCAATCAACCGGTCGCCGTCGTTCCACATATAAACAATGCCGTTGAAAATCGTGTTGATCTCCAAAGCTGTCGGATTTGACGAAATCATAATCGGCAGGATGTTGGCAGGGAAATACAGGATAAACGCCGCCATTAAAAACGCCAGCGAAATGCTCAGGCTTTTCGGGCGGCGGCGGTATAAGTCTGCGCCGCATACGCCGCAAGGCTGCTCGTCTTTATTGCGGAAATACAGGCAGCGGCTGCAACAGATTTTGTCTTCAGCGGCCGTCTGAACCGCATGGCCGCCGGTTAAACGGTGAATCTTATAATAAACCCAATGCTGCGGAATCGATACCGAAGTCCGAATCAGCATGACCGACAACGGAAACATCAGATAAAACGCCGAACCAAACTCTACTGTAGCAACGGACGAGAGTTTGATATACGCCACCAAAGTGGAAATAAAAAACACATCCACCATAATCCAATGGCGTAGCCGCACCAATACGCGCGTTGCAAAGCGCAGCGCAGGGTAGGCCTTTTCGCGTATCAAAGCCGTATAAACATAAAGGCAGAGCAGTAAAAACAGTAAAGGCGCGCCGAAGGTGAGGATAAACATCACTTCCGCCAGAAAACCGTAATCCAGCGAAATCAAAAGCCGCATCATTTGTGGCAACGACAAAATCGAAGTCACGCCGAACAAATCCACGCGGATATACACCATATTGTACGCGAACGCCATCAGAATCAAGGTTGTCAGCGCATAGGCAATCGGCGCGATATACGGATTGTTTTCCACTTCCACGATTTCATGGTTGCACACCGGACAATGCGCTTCCTGCCCCTGACGCAGGCGCGGAATATCCATACGGCAGCCGCAATCCGGGCATTCCACCGTATGTGCAGGCAGCGTCGCATCAGGAAGATAAGACTTGTAGCGCCACCAGCGATGGTAGGCAGGAATCCGTTTCATGGTTCGGCAGGGGATAAAGAAGGTGCAAAGAGTGTCGCATTATAAAGGAAAACAGAAGGATAGCCCAAATTTAGGTCGATATTTGATTGAATGGCAGCTGCTTAATAAGGTTTGGGCCGTCTGAAAAGTTTGAAAAGACTTCAGAAGGTTATTGCTATGGACCGTTAAATTTTATTAATAGGTCTTAGTTTGGTTTATTTCCATTAGGATAAAAATAAGATATATTCTCAATATTTAAAAACACGATAATCCTTGTAGATTTGTGGAAGGTACACGGTCAACGAACCTGAAGTAGGCTAAAAATTATCTTCTTTGTTTTTAAAACAATTCTTTTCAAATTAGACGGATTTTTAACCATAAAGGCCGTCTGAAACTATTAGTCTTTTAATTCAAAGGAAACATCATGAGTGAAACCCAAGAGCTGACTTTCGCCAAACGCTTGAAAGAGCAAACCACGACAACGCACGACAGCGTTGATAACTTGGTTATGTCCGTTCAGCCTTTTTCCAGCAAAGAAAACTACATCAAATTCTTGAAACTTCAATCTGTTTTCCATAAGGCCGTCGATCACATCTATAAAGATGCCGAATTGAACAAAGCCATTCCAGAACTTGAATATATGGCGCGTTACGATGCCGTGACTCAAGACTTGAAAGACTTGGGCGAAGAGCCTTACAAATTTGACAAAGAATTACCACACGAAACCGGTAATAAAGCCATCGGCTGGCTGTATTGCGCCGAAGGTTCTAATTTGGGCGCGGCATTCTTGTTCAAACATGCTCAAAAACTCGAATACACCGGCGAATTTGGCGCACGCCACCTGGCTCCTCATCCGAACGGCCGTGGCAAACACTGGCGCGCTTTTGTCGAGCATCTGAACGCTTTGAACTTGACTCCGGAAGCTGAGGCGGAAGCCATTCAAGGCGCGCGCGAAGCTTTTGAATTCTATAAAGTGATTCTGCGTGAAACCTTCGGTTTGCCGGAAGGTGCGGAAGCGCCTGAAGGTATGACGCCGCACAGACTCTAAAAAATAATTCAATCAAACAGATAAGGTCTCGGCGTAGATGTTTGCAGAGACCTTTAATTACACTACAAAGTTTTGTTTGAACGGGTTGCTGTCTTACACCTACTCAGATTTGATTCTCCTTTAAAAATTCCATTCACCACCTAATGACCATTGATGAATATTACGCATTGCATATGGCGCATTGCTACGGATGTGACTATAACTATAATTCAAAGTAGGGGTAATGCCTTTATAAGATAATTTGTTGTGACTAAGGTTGATAGAGAGGGAGCGCTCCCGGTTGTGTTGCGGCTCCGTACCGAATGCCATAATGCCTTTATAGTGGCGGTTGGCAAATGAAGCGGTAAGTCTGCTGTTAAGCTCACCTAAAACCTGCCATTGCTGTATCCAACCTATATTGAAACCGTTGCGGTGGTAGGCCGCATTGTTGATGGCATTGTGTATGCTTTTGTTTTCAGGAACAAAGCGGTTGTATTGCCAACCACCGAACAGAGTCGTTCTGCCAAAACGGCGCGCCAGGGAGAGATAGGTACTGTCGTGCCAACCGTCGTTACGCAGCGCACGATCAGTTTCCCGATAGTTTTGGCGGTAGCGTTCCAACGAGTAATAAAGTTGTGTCGCGTTACTGAGATTGACCATATGCGAAAGCTGTACGCCAACCCCGTGTGCCAGCATATACGGCGCGGCGCGGCGTTTATTTTCTTTTTTGCTGTCAAACTCGCTGCTGCCTGCCAACTGTGCCTGATAAAACGGTAAAACGCTGACGGTTTGTTTGCCGTCCTTGCGCTGCCAGCCCAAATAAGCCCTACCGAACGCATCGTCGTAAGCCGATTGGCGGTCGAAAAAATAGCTTGTACCGCTGAGGTTAGCACGGAATTTGATGGCGTGATGCCCATACAATGGGGTGAGTTTTTCGGTGTTCAATTCGTAATTCAAGCCGTTGGCACTGACAGGTAAGGTAACACTGCATGCGGTTTGCCCTTTTGTTTCGATGCAATAACGCGGAGCAGCGTTGTTGGCATTATCGTTATGCACGGGGCTGATTCCGCCAGACAATTTCCATTCTGTCTGCCGTTTGACGGCTTCTTGAAAACGTTTGACATTTTCCAAAACGGGGGCTGGTATATCGCGCTGCGCGGCTTGACGGAAATGTGCGGCAGCATCGCCCAAGCGATAATCCTGAAACTCCGCCGCCGCCAAATCCAACAGTACGCGGTCGTCTGAAACATCAGATTCATAAAGAGTACGGTAACGTTCGACCGCTTCGGAAGTCCGTCCTTTCAACTTTGCCAGCAAAGCATCGGCACGCGTAATCAGTTTGGGATTGTGGTTGGGCTGTTTGCAGTAAAGGGCGACAAGAGAGGAAACTAGATCTGCGCTATTGCTGTTAAGTGCTTGAACTAACGCGTCCTCAAGAATATGCGGGTTTGCCGCTAAAAAATCATCATTAACCAGAGTTGGTCTGCCTATATTCTCATTCTTTTCAGGCGACCTTTCCTCCTCAGATAGAATATCTAACCATTGTTTCTGTTGTACTTGTACAGCAGTATTCTGAGAAGAAATATTCTGCCGAACACCCTCTTCGGGAAATTCAGCAAAGGCTGCTGACGGCAATAGGTAGCACAAAGAAGCTGAGACAATTTTTTGTTTTATTTTTAGCATTTAAAGTCATCCGAAATATATGTATATCTGAGGGCAAATCGTTTCTAATAAGGGATTTGCTCTTATCATAAAACTGCCTGAAACATCTCAGGTGATTTTATTTTTGCATAAAAAATACAGATTCGTATTTAGATTTATCATTATAACGGCAAATTTACGAAATAAATATAACTTATTTATTTTTATAGGATTATAAATTGCGTAAATATATTTAACAGAGAGAGGATGGCATAAAGATTCACCCTAACTACTGATAGAAAAAATATTGGTATTGCTAAAATAAAATATTTGTTACACAATATTGCATATTATTAGTAATACTTATCATTATTGTATCTGAGAAGCTTGTATTTTAGAGAGATTGGTTATGAAAATTAATGTATTTATAGTGCCTATTGCAA
Source organism: Neisseria sp. P0014.S009 (assembly GCF_051958155.1). NCBI lineage: Bacteria > Pseudomonadati > Pseudomonadota > Betaproteobacteria > Neisseriales > Neisseriaceae > Neisseria > Neisseria sp. P0014.S009. The sequence continues at coordinate 44,247 of NZ_JBQCVS010000012.1, forward strand.
CTACCTTTATTTTGACTGCATGTGCAGGTGGAGGTGCATCTGAACCCAAAGTTCCCGTTGCTATTCCGACAGCGCAACCTATTGCCAATGTTAAGCTGAGCGATGAAAGCAATGCAGTAAAGACCATTAATACCCTTTCCGATAAAGGCGGCAGTCTGCGTGAAGCGGAACTCGAAGTGAAAACATCATGGGGCTACAGCTATACCGATAAACAATATGTCTATCAAACCCCTTCTGGTAACTATTACAACATTAGTTCATATTCTGATCCGATTGTCCCATCATATTCCAGCCCGTCTTATGCCCTTCGTACACGCCATGAAGGACAACCTTTATCTGAAGGTGGCAAACTGTTTGTCTGTTGCAGTAGTTCGGGACAATTCACCTATGCACCGGCAACCAAACAGGACCACCTCAAATTCGGCGCATGGATAAATGCAGACGGCACGGCAGACCTGTTTGTCGGCGGCAAACCCGTCGGAACGGCGAAACCGTCTTATTACACTCCGTCAGACAGTACAGTGGCAAAAGGCAAGACTACATACGAAGTTTGGGCTGTCCGCGTCCGCAACGGCAATATCGTTACCTCAACCTACGATCCGGGCAAATCCTCCGGGTCGTCTGAAAAAAACACGCCCAAACTTTCACTGCTGACAGCCAATTTCAACACCAACAAACTCGGCGGCACGATTTTAGGTAATGCTGATTACGGTCCGGACGTTGTGATGAAAGATGTAGGCATCAACGGCGTTGATTTCTCAGGCACTGCCGAATCCGATGGTAAAAACGGCAAAGTCGAAGGGAAATTCTTTGGTCAATTTAACGGCGATAAAACAGAAGTCAGTATAGGCGGTAAAGTTACCTTTGATGCCGATAAATCGTTGGATACCGTGTTCGGCGGCGTGAAGAATGATGACGACCGCAATACGACAGATACAAGCTTGACACCTGTCAGCCAGTAACTGCACATCAAGCATTCCAATAATAGATAATCAATATATATTAAGAGGCAAAAAATGTCCTTCCATTTTAAACCTGTACTGCTGGCAGCTATTGTCAGCCAAACTTTCCCTGCCTTAGCGGCCGATCCTATTCCTCAAGCTTATCAGGAGTTGAATGAAGTCAAAGTCATTGGCGGCCGCAAAGTACAAAAACTCGGTGAAGAGAAAATCCGCCGTCAGGCTTTGGATAAACAAATGGTCTCCGATGAAAGCGACTTGGTGCGTTACGATCCGGGCATCAGCGTCGTTGAAGGCGGACGCTCAGGTTCTAACGGTTTTACCATACGCGGTGTCGATAAAGACCGCGTTGCCATCAACGTGGACGGACTGGCACAAGCAGAAAGCAGGTCGTCTGAAGCGTTTCAAGAGTTGTTCGGTGCATACGGCAACTTCAATGCAAACCGCAACACTTCCGAACCCGAAAACTTTTCGGAAGTAACCCTTAACAAAGGCGCGGATTCGCTCAAATCCGGCAGCGGCGCATTGGGTGGTGCAGTTAACTATAAAACCAAATCTGCAAGTGACTATGTTTCCGAAGAAAAGCCCTACCACTTAGGTATTAAAGGTGGCTATATCGGACGCAACAGCCAAAAATTCAGCAGCATAACCGCCGCAGGAACCTGGTTGGGTCTGGACGCATTGATGGTCTACACCCGCCGTTTCGGTAAAGAAACCAAAAACAACAGCGACGCTGCCGATACCGTCATCACTGACAACAAACAAAGCTGGAGTCCGAATGCTGGTATGACCAACTACGGCAGCCGCGGTGTAGCGCGCAGCAAACCTGACCCTCAAGACTGGGAAAACAAAAGCACCCTGTTCAAACTGGGTTACAACTTCAACGATAAAAACCGTATCGGCTGGATTTACGAAGATTCACGCACCGACCGCACGACGATTGAATTGTCCAATATGTGGGCGGCAGACTGGAAAGGCGACGCACTGGGCGACACCCGTTCCCGTCAAGATATTTCCTACCGCAAACGCATCGGTTTCGAATACAAAAACCAACTTGACAAAGGACCATGGGACAACCTCAACCTGCGTTACGACCGTCAAACCATCGACATGAGCACTTGGACCTGGGACTTGCCGACGGATTATGGCCGTAACGGTGTCAACAGCGACGTGTACCATATGTTCCGCAACATCCGTCAAAAAAATACCCAATTCGGTGCCGATGCCGAAAAACAAATCGACTTCTCCAAATCGGTATGGGCAATGCAATACGGATTAGGTGGCTCCAAAAACGATAACGGTAATAGCGACCATAGCTATTGGGTACGCCTATATGACCCGAAATACCAAACGTCCAACAACCAAGAATTGACTATGCTGGTCGAAAGCTCGTCCAAAAACCGTTTTGCCTACTGGAACAACACCTTCCAATTCGGCGACAGCAGCCAATACCGCCTCAATGCCGGGCTTCGCTACGACAACAGCAGCAGCAAAGCCAAGGACAACCCCAACTATACCCCTGCCATTCGCGGTCAAATCCCCTATCTTGGCAGCGAGCGTAAACACAGCGGTTTCAGCTACGGCTTAGGATTAGACTGGAAATTTACGCCACATTTGAATCTTCTGGCGAAATACAGTACAGGCTTCCGCGCGCCGACTTCGGACGAAACCTGGCTATTGTTCCCGCATCCTGACTTTTACCTTAAAGCCAACCCTAACCTGAAGGCAGAGACCGCCAAAAACTTCGAGCTGGGACTTGCCGGCAGCGGCAAAGCAGGAAACTTTAAATTCTCCGGTTTCCAAACCCGCTACCGTAATTTTATCGAACTGACCTATATGGGCGTATCTTCCGATAATCCCAACAGCCCTAATTACGCGCCGATTTCCGACGGTACTGCATTGGTCAGCTCACCCGTTTGGCAAAACCAAAACCGTTCCTCCGCATGGGTGAAAGGTTTGGAATTTAACGGCACATGGAACCTTGACAGCATCGGTTTGCCGCAAGGCACGCACGCAGGTGTTAATGTCAGCTACATCAAAGGCAAAGCCAAACAAACCAACGGACAGGAAACCCCGATTAACGCCCTTTCCCCGTGGTCTGCCGTTTACAATTTGGGCTACGATGCTCCCTCCAAACGCTGGGGTATCAATGCGTACCTGACACACACCGCAGCTAAAAAACCGTCTGACACCGTTCACAGCAGTGATGATTTGAACAACCCATGGCCATTTGCCAAGCACAGCAAAGCCTATACGCTTTTCGATCTGACAGGTTACGTCAATTTGGGCAAATACTTCACTGTGCGTGCTGGTGCTTATAACATCGGTAACAAAAAATATTACACTTGGGAATCTCTACGTAGTATCCGTGAATTTGGTACAGTTAATCGTGTCGATAATAAGACACATGCAGGTATAGAGCGTTTCTCTTCACCAGGAAGAAGTTACAACTTTACACTTGAGGCTAAGTTCTAAGGTAATTAGAACAAAAAGGAAGGCCTGTACAGCTACAGCACCACCAACGGGGTTGACCGCGATGGCAAAGGCTTAGACCGCTACCGCGCCCCAGGCCGCAATTACGCTGTATCGCTGGAATGGAAATTCTAAGCAGTTAACGGATAGCTAAAGGCCGTCTGAAAGTTTTGATGACTTTCAGACGGCCTTTTTTATTTAAAACGAAATCTTTAAACGGATAACAACGGCTGCTGCCGAACAATCGCGCGGATGATGGCGCGGTTGGGGTGTAGTGCGGTTCTCAGCCTTTGCGATAGCGGATGGGGCAAGCCGAGTATTTCGGCCGCAATGGCGGCGGCGCAGATGGGGGCTGTCGCCAGGCCTCGCGTACCGTGTGCCGTATTGATGTAGGCATTGGGCAGGTAAGGGCAGGGGATATTGTCGAGGCGGTAGTTTTTGTCCAATGCCAGCTTGGCGTAGGCGGACTGCATGGTGGCGATGTCGCCGAGTGCGCCGACAACGGGCAAGTGGTCGAGGCTGTCGCAACGCAGGGCGGCATGGCCTTGTGTGTCTTGAAGGCCGTCTGAAAACGAATCTTGCTCAAATAGGGATTGTGCCAATGGGGGATTGAGCTGTTGCAGAGCGGCGCGGTTTTCGGTTTCTTCGTGCGGATACCAAGTTTCATCGTTGCTGTTGAGGATAAATGTCGCGCCGTAGCAGTGGCGGCCTTGCCAGCTCGGACTGATGTAGCTTTCTCCGGAAATGGCGCAATTCAGCTTTTGTGAAAACGGGCTGGAGGACACAACGCCGGTCTGGCCGCGGATTTGGCGGAAAGGCAGGGCGGAGACGTTGGTGTCGGTGGCATTCGGGCTGTGCGCGCCCATGCAGTAAACGATATGGCTGGCGTTGAAATGTGCGTCCGGTGTGTGTGCCGTCCATTGTGTGCCGTCATGCGATACGGCGGTCAGCGGCGAGTGTTCGTGCAACTCAATCAGCGGATGATTCAATAAGGTATGCACGACGGCGGGCGGATTCAGCCATACGCCTTGCGGCCAATAAAGGCCGTCTGAAAATACGTCTATGCCTGCAATGTGCGCAGCCTCTTCGGCAGATACGCTGCGGTAGAGGTGTTTATGCTGGTGTTGCAAACCCAAGGCCTGATTGCGTTTGCGTTCGCTGTCGTCAAAATTCAAATGCAATACGCCGTCGCCGCCCCATACGTCGGAGTCGGGCAGCAAGTCTTCCAACAATCGGCGCGTGTAGCCGTAGCCTGTCAGCAACAGCTCGGTTTGTTCGGTATCGTGTGGCGATATTTTGGCGTAGAGCAAGCCTTGGCGGTTGCCGCTGCCTGCCTGCGCCGCTTTGCCTGCCTCCAAAACCGTAACGCGTACGCCGTGCTCCGCCAGTTTGCGCGCGGTCGCTGCGCCGGCAATGCCTGCGCCGATGATCAGGACGTGTTCGGGTGCAGTTTGATGTTCAGGCCGTCTGAACCAAGGTTTTAGGGGAGTTGGGGCTGATTGGGGTATGGCTTCGGTTTGCCATTCGATATGATGGAAATGTTCGTGTAAGCGGTCGGCGCGGTGTGGCGGAACCAGCCAGAGATGCACATCAGGCAAGAGGTTTTCTAAAACGTTGACGCTGTTGAACTGAAGGCATTTCATGGTTTGAGCGAGACGGTTGTTCAGACGGCCTTCAAGCTCGGAGGGATGATTTGACAGCGGAAAATTGGGAATATGGTTTTCAGGCAGGCAGACAATCAAATAAAGCGGCGCGGTATGTTGTTCGATGGCGCGGCAAAGGGTAGCAAGGGTGGGTGTGGTGTTCCAAGCAAGGCAGGTCATGATGAAAGGCCGTCTGAAAAAAGAGGCTTTATTGTAACGCGGTTTGCGCGGATAGAATATCCGAACGGGTTTTGATAGAATCGTATGATATTTTGATTTTCAATTGATTTTCATACAGGAATTTTATGCGCCGTCTTTTATTGTGCCTTCTCGCTTCCGGCTTGCCCATCGCTTGCTCGTCCGCGCCGCCGGATAACGGCAACAAAGCCGTTCAGTCCGAACGCTGGGCAACCCCCGTCAAACACGATGCCAACCTTTATCGCATCGACGACAAGCTTTACCGCAGCGAGCAGCCTGTTGTCGAAGATGGCGAAGCCATTGTCAAGCTGGGCATTCAAAGCGTGATCAACCTGCGCTTTTTCGACCGCAACGATGACGATCATTTGAAGGCGTATGGTTTGACCTTGCTAAACCGTCCGTTGCTGTCATGGAGCATTAAGCCGAAAGAAATTGCGGAAATCCTATACCTGATTGAAAAACAACAGCAAAACGGCGCAGTGCTTATCCACTGTTATCACGGCGCGGACCGTACCGGTTTGATTGCCGGAATGTACCGCATCATTTATCAAGGCTGGCCGGTGGAAGAGGCAAAAGCCGAAATGCAACACGGGCCTTACGGTTATCACAGCATTTGGAAAAACATTGCCAATTTGTTTACCAAAGAGAAAGTCAAGCAGGTTAAAACGCATTTGGAAGTCTTGCGCAAACGCGATTAACACCAAGATTTAAATCATAAAAGGCCGTCTGAAAGAACAAATCTTTCAGACGGCCTTTTAAATGGCAGATTGCTTAAATCACAAAATCCGTTGTTGATAATTGAATGCTTTGATCCATATCGGCAGACGGAGTTTTGGAAGAGCGGCCGACCGGTTTGGCCGGTACGCCGACAACGGTAATCGAAGACGGTACGTCGGCAACCACCACGCTGCCTGCGCCGATTTTGGCATTTTCGCCGATGCGGATGTTGCCCAAAATCGAAGCATTCGCACCAATCATCACGCCATTGCCGATTTTCGGGTGACGGTCGCCGCTTTCTTTGCCCGAACCGCCCAGCGTTACGCCGTGGAGGATGGAAATATTGTTGCCTAAGACGGCGGTTTCGCCGGCCACAAAACCGGTGGCATGGTCGAGCATTAAACCGTGACCGAAACGGGCGGCTGGGTGAATGTCAACACCGAAGACTTCCGACATGCGGTTTTGCAAGAAATACGCCAGCGTTTTACGGCCGTTTTGATAGAGCCAGTGGTTGATGCGGTGTGCCTGTACAGCGTGGAAACCTTTGAAATACAACAGCGGCAGCGAATATTCGTCACAAGCCGGGTCGTGCTCGTAAATGGCTTTTAAGTCGGCCTCGACGCATTTGCTGATACGGGTGTCCACGCTCAAAGCCTGCTGATAAATTTCAAACAGCGCGCGTACATCCATAATCGGACTGCCGAGCTTGCTGGAAAGATGGTAGGCAAGTACCGAATCGAGCGAATCGTGGCGCAACACGGTTTGATGTAGGAAGCTCGCCAGCATCGGTTCGGCTGCGGCTGCGGCTTCGGTTTCTTCGCGGATGGTGTGCCACAGATTAAAATCAGTTGAATTCAAATGGTCTTTTTTCATATTCGAGGCCGTCTGAAGAATAAAATCAGATGGCTATCTTACCGTTTTCCAACGTCTTTTAACAAGGCATTTGATAATCGACGTTCAAATGCTTGAAGTTTTTTCAGACGGCCTTATATATGGATTATTGAATGCTAACACTCTAAAAGGATGTCAGAAATGACGGATCGTAACGAACAACACCAAAACGAAGCCGAGGAAGCGGCAGCCGTAGAGACTGCCGAAACCGTTGAAACCGAACAAGCAGAACCGACTTACGAAGAGCTTCAGGCGCGTGTCACCGAGTTGGAAGGCCAACTCAAAGACAGTGAGCTGCGCGGTTTGGCAAACGAGCAAAACCTGCGCCGCCGCCATCAGCAAGAAATTGCCGATACCCATAAATTCGCCGGACAAAAATTTGCGGCCGAAATGCTGCCTGTCAAAGACTATCTTGAAATGGCGCTGCTCGACCAAAGCGGTAATTTCGATGCCCTGAAAATGGGCGTGCAAATGACTTTGAACGAGCTGCAAAAAGCATTTGATGCCACACACATTAAAGAAATCAACCCACAGCCGGGTGACAAACTCGATCCGCACCAACATCAAGCGATGCAGGCAGTCGTCAGCGAGCAAGAGCCGAATACCATCGTCAGTGTGATGAAAAAAGGCTACACACTATCTGACCGCGTGCTGCGTCCTGCGATGGTTGTCGTGGCGAAAAAAGAAGATTGAAGGCACCGCTTGATAAAGTTTATCAAGCATAAAATCTTCAGACGGCCTTATCCGGTTTCAAAACCCGATATTCCGCTATTAGAAAATCATTCCGATAAACCGGAATCGGAAAATTAAAACCGGCTGTCTGGAAAAAGAATAAACGGCTTGTGGATAAATAAATCAAGTACTTGAATTTAATTTAAAAAAAAATTCAAATTAAGCCTTGAAAAAAAATGAAGCAACCTTATTTACAAGCCATCGGAACGAAATGTTCCACAGGATTATTAATTTAGAAAAGTTTATTTATTAGGAGCAACATAATATGGCAAAAGTAATCGGTATTGACTTAGGTACAACCAACTCTTGTTTGGCCATTTCTGAAAACGGTCAAACCAAAGTGATCGAAAATGCAGAAGGTGCACGCACCACTCCTTCCGTTATCGCTTATTTGGACGGCGGCGAAATCCTCGTCGGCGCGCCTGCAAAACGCCAAGCGGTAACCAACGCTAAAAACACTATTTACGCCGCCAAACGTTTGATCGGCCACAAATTTGAAGACAAAGAAGTTCAACGCGACATCGAATCTATGCCTTTCGAAATTATCAAAGCCAGCAACGGCGACGCATGGGTGAAAGCGCAAGGTAAAGAGCTGTCTCCTCCTCAAATTTCCGCAGAAGTTTTGCGTAAAATGAAAGAAGCAGCCGAAGCTTACTTGGGCGAAAAAGTCACCGAAGCCGTGATTACCGTTCCGGCCTACTTCAACGACAGCCAACGTCAAGCTACCAAAGACGCAGGCCGCATCGCAGGTTTGGAAGTAAAACGTATCATCAACGAACCAACCGCTGCCGCTTTGGCATTCGGTATGGACAAAGGCGACAACAAAGACCGCAAAGTAGCCGTATATGACTTGGGTGGCGGCACTTTCGATATTTCCATCATCGAAATCGCCAACCTCGACGGCGACAAACAATTCGAAGTATTGGCTACCAACGGCGATACTTTCTTGGGCGGTGAAGACTTCGACCAACGCTTGATCGACTACATCATTGACGAATTCAAAAAAGAACAAGGCATTGATTTGAAACAAGACGTAATGGCTCTGCAACGTCTGAAAGAAGCTGCTGAAAAAGCCAAAATCGAATTGTCCAGCGGTCAGCAAACTGAAATCAACCTGCCATACATCACTATGGATGCAACCGGTCCGAAACACTTGGCCATGAAAATTACCCGTGCCAAATTCGAAAGCCTGGTTGAAGATTTGATCCAACGTTCTATCGAGCCTTGCAAAATCGCATTGAAAGATGCCGGCTTGAGCACCAGCGATATCGACGACGTGATTTTGGTTGGTGGTCAAAGCCGTATGCCGAAAGTACAAGAAGCCGTTAAAGCCTTCTTCGGTAAAGAGCCTCGTAAAGACGTGAACCCTGACGAAGCTGTTGCCGTAGGTGCAGCGATTCAAGGCGAAGTATTGAGCGGCGGCCGTAGCGACGTATTGCTGCTGGACGTAACTCCTCTGTCTTTGGGTATCGAAACCATGGGCGGTGTGATGACCAAGCTGATTCAAAAGAACACTACTATTCCGACTAAAGCGTCTCAAGTGTTCTCTACTGCCGAAGACAACCAAAGCGCAGTGACCATCCACGTACTGCAAGGCGAACGCGAACGCGCTTCTGCCAACAAATCTTTGGGTCAGTTCAACTTGACCGACATCGCACCTGCACCACGCGGTATGCCACAAATTGAGGTTACTTTTGACATTGACGCCAACGGTATCTTGCACGTTTCCGCCAAAGACAAAGGTACAGGCAAAGCGGCCAACATCACCATCCAAGGCTCTTCAGGTTTGAGCGAAGAAGAAATCGAACGCATGGTGAAAGATGCCGAAGCCAACGCTGAAGAAGATAAAAAACTGACTGAATTGGTCGCTTCCCGCAACCAAGCCGAAGCCCTGATTCACTCTGTGAAAAAATCTCTGGCTGACTACGGCGACAAACTCGATGCTGCAGAGAAAGAAAAAATCGAAGCTGCGTTGAAAGAAGCTGAAGAAGCAGTTAAAGGCGACGACAAAGCCGCTATCGATGCCAAGGCCGAAGCTTTGGGTGCAGCCAGCCAAAAATTGGGCGAAATGGTTTACGCTCAAGCACAAGCTGAAGCCCAAGCAGGCGAAAGCGCACAAGCCGAACCGTCTTCCGCCAAGAAAGACGATGACGTGGTAGATGCCGACTTTGAAGAAGTAAAAGACGACAAAAAATAATTGATGCCGTCTGAAAAAAGCGCGAATCGAAAGATTCGCGCTTTTTGTCGTTTGGGAAATGTGTAAAGACGCTTTGTCAAAACTGACGGTAAACTTTCAAAAGCTTGCTACATCATTGTGTTGCCATACTTCTATTGCCGAATTTTGAACAGATTTCGCCGAATACTGATAGCAGCTGACAGTCAAAGCCATTAATATTTGTCCATCGCTTGAGTGCGAATAAATCCTTATTTTTACCTCAAATCAACCACTTGAAAGAAGATAAATATGAAAAAATTGATTCAAATGACCTCTTTGATGGTTGCGGCTGCCGGTTTGGTATTGGCTCCGGTCGCTTCTGCACACGGCAAACACGAAATGCATCCGAAACAAGAGCGTATGCACAAAAAAGCCAAACTGCAAAAAATGAAAAAAACTGCACCTAAAGCCAAACACCACGCAGCCAAGCCCAAACATCATCAAGAGCATCGCCACGACCATCATTAAGATGAATCCTCAACAATAAATAAGGCCGTCTGAAACCCAAACATCAGGTTTCAGACGGCCTTCGATTTATCTGTCAAATAGAGCTTTGCCGTTTTTCTTGTGCCAAACGGGTCGGCTCCAGCCAGGCAATGTTTCTTTCTGCCAGCGCATCGCGCCAATAATCCAGTTTGGTATCCAAATCTTCAGAGAAACTGTCTTGATTCAAAAGCTGAATGATAACGCCGCCGTCCGTAGCTTCGGCCAAACGGCTGATTTGACGCAAAATGCCGCGATCGGGAACAGTTTGCGTGCGTACGCCGATGAGAAGTTGCGCTGGAGTTTGTTTCAATTCGGCTTCCAATTGTTCCAAATCTTTTCTGCCGGCGGCAACGCCTTTATCTATCCATTCTTGCGCCAAAACGCCGGAAAACCAAAGCGGATCAGGCCATTTCGTTTCCAGTGTAACAGCCCATTTGGGCGCATTATTCAGCGTAATTTTGGATGAAACGGGAACGATGTTTTCGTGAAAATCATCGTCATCAACAATCTTCGTTTGCCATGTGCGAAGGATGTTTTGATAGTAGGGCTGATTCAAATCCAAACATTCGCGCAGGGTTTTTAAAGTAATTTTGCAAGCCAGCCAAGCAAGCAAGCGCGGCAGAATGCCATAGCAGATAATGCTGCCGATGAGTAAACCCGCCCAAGCGCGTGCATCTTCGATATGATTGTTCAGACGGCCTGCAATTACGGCCTGACTGTCGGGAACAGGAAAGCCCAAACGTTCCGGCAGCCATGACAAAGCTTCAATTGTTTTCACCAATGCCGTATTGCTTAAAAGCGTACTTTCCCAGTTGAACGTATATTGACGCACCAAAAGCAGCAGCAAAACAGAAATTAACATTCCCGACAGCGTGCAAAGCCACAGGCCGTGTGAAGTTGCACCAATCAGCCAACGCGTTTGCGGTTTGCGCCATTCATCCACATAAAGCCGCAAAATTGCCTGATTGACCGGGTCTTTACCTCGGAACCAAGTTGTCGGACTGCTGATAAAGTGCACATTTTTCAAACGCAGGAATAAAGTCGCCAGCCACACCAGCAGCATGACTGTATTCATGCCCAAAATCCCGGCCAATACCAGAAAAAAGTTCAGCCCCTGATTGTCCATCAACAGATAAGTGCTGGAAAAACCGACCGTAAACAACAACGTCGCCGCAACAATCCAAAGCCAAAACGAGCCTGTCTCCACCTGTTGCAGCACATATTTCAAATGCTGGTCGCGGTCGATAATTTGGGCACGGCGTATCAGTTTTTCCTCGTTGCCGCCATCAATATGTCGCAACGCTTCCGTCGCCTGCACAGGATCTCCCGGAAAAATATAGGCACGTTCTTCAAGGATACGGACTAATTCGACAAGTTTTTGCGATGGATTCAACATAAATGATAGGCCGTCTGAAAGATAAAATGGAAACGTCTGTTATACCCCCAAATAAACCCCTCTTTTGCAAAGGTCAAAAAATTAAAAGCAGTTTTGATTTTGAATAGGGTATATAGTGGAATAGATGTAAAAAAAGCAGCCCGAAAGCTGCTCATTTTGAGTGTGGTGCGGACGGAGAGACTCGAACTCTCACACCTCTCGGCGCCAGAACCTAAATCTGGTGCGTCTACCAATTTCGCCACGTCCGCACTAATTTGAACCGTGGATTATACACAAGATTAATGGGGGTGCAAAGTCTTGTTTGCTTGAATTTTTCGGCTTATCCCTTATATAATGGTTTATTCTGGCCGTCTGAAAGCAGGGTTTGTTTTCAGACGGCCTCAACTTTCCATTTGGTGAGGAAGGGCTGATGCCTGCTTTATTGATTAAAGATTTTTTGCAGACGCAAGGTTTGAAGTTGCCTGCGGATGAGATACATGTTGCTTATTTGACTGCCCAAGCTGTGATTAAAATGGGCAATGCTTCGGTTGAGCGTTCGATTTTGTGGCCGTCTGAAGACGGTTGGCAGTTGGCGGATTATGTTGATGCCGAACATGAATTGTTGCTGAAACAGATTTTTATGGCTTTGGATTCGGTTGCCGAGCGCACCGAGCATTTGAAAAGCGCAGCAGTTTATACAGCGTTTCCAAAAGATGGTGCGTTGTCGCTGGTTCGACTGAGCCGTTGGGGCATGCCGTTGGAAAATGTGATTCCAATCGACGAGCAGGCCGGACAGGCTTTTTTGGCTGTGCGTACGGCGCAAAGCGGCTGGATGAATGTTTGTCAGAATGTGGCGTATTGGCAGGAAATTGGTGAATTGTCGGCCGAACGCAATCATCCCGGTTTGAGTCAGATTTCTGTTCCTGTCTGTATGCCCAGCGGTGCGGTTTTAGGCGTGGTATATGCTGAATTTGATGTCAAGGACGGTGCGTCTGACGAAGTGTTGGTGGCCTGGATTGCCCTTGCATTAGCCTTGGCAGAACCTTTGAAAAACCTCTTGGGCGTAGCTGAAAACGAGGAAGCGGAAAATGAGTAACGCGTTGAAGTTTGTCGCGTCATGCCGTTTGCCTACGGAATGGGGCGAATTTACCATGCACGGCTTCGAAGAAGAGGGCGGGCAGGAACATGTCGCATTGACGATGGGCGATGTTTCAGACGGCCTGCCTGTGTTGTCGCGTATTCATTCCGAGTGTTTGACCGGTGACGCTTTATTTTCGGTGAAATGTGATTGCGGCCCTCAGTTGCAAGCGGCGATGCAGGCCGTTCAGAAAGAAGGGCGTGGCGTTATCGTATATTTGCGCCAAGAAGGCAGGGGCATTGGTTTGATAAACAAAATCCGTGCTTATCGACTGCAAGACCAAGGCTTGGATACGGTTGAGGCCAATGTAGCGCTCGGCCTTCCTGTTGATGCGCGCGACTTTACTTTGGCCAAGCAGATTTATGATTATCTGCATATTCGGGAGGTCAGATTGTTGACCAATAATCCTGAAAAAATCCAAACGTTGAAAGATTCCGGCATTAATGTGGTCGAACGGATTGCATTACATGTCGGCGAAAATGTGGAAAATGAACGTTATCTGCATACTAAAGCGGATAAATTGGGACATTTGATTTTTGATTGATGGATAGGCATAACGGTAATTTTTGCGTTTAAATAAAATATTCTATATTCTTTCAATGGGATATATTTTTATTTAAATAAAAACCTTGCGCGTAGCCTGATTTTTTGATTTAATGTCGGCTTATCGGGTGATTAGCTCAGTTGGTAGAGCGTCTGCCTTACAAGCAGAATGTCGGCGGTTCGACTCCGTCATCACCCACCAAGTTTCCTTTCATTATCTTTGACAGTGGATGCGCGGTGGTAGCTCAGTTGGTTAGAGTACCGGCCTGTCACGCCGGGGGTCGCGGGTTCGAGCCCCGTCCGCCGCGCCATTATTTAAAAAGCACTGATAATATTAGTGCTTTTTTATTTTTCTTAAAGACACTATTAAACTGCGAAAATAGAAACAGGTAAGTAACAGGATATTGAAATACTGTTTAATCTTAATTTCTGATGATTGAAAAAAGGCCGTCTGAAACTTTGAAAGTTTCAGACGGCCTTTAGTCTATTGAAACAATGGATTAAATATCCAATTCTGCCGTATCGCCTTCTTTTTCCATCCATGCGCGGCGGGCGGCGGCTTCGCCTTTGCCCATTAGTTTGACGAAGATGTCGCGTGTTTCGTCATCCGCGCCTTCTGGGATTTGCACTTGCAACAGGCGGCGGGTGTCGGGGTGCATGGTGGTGTCTTTGAGCTGGTCGGGGTTCATCTCGCCCAAGCCTTTGAAACGGCTGATGGAATAAGCAGTTTCTTTAACGCCTTCTTTTTGCAGTCGCTCCAAAATGCTGTCGAGTTCGTTTTGATCGAGGGCGTAGAATTTGCGGGCGGGTTTGCTTTTGCCTTGTGCGTTGACATCGACGCGGAATAGCGGAGGCTGGGCGACGTAGATGTGTCCGTCGGCAACCAGTTTCGGGAAGTGGCGGTAGAACAGGGTCAACAGCAAAACTTGAATATGCGAACCGTCCACGTCAGCATCGGACAGGATGGCGATTTTGCCGTAGCGCAGGCCGCTTAAGTCGGGATTGTCATTGATTCCATGTGGATCAACGCCGATGGCGACGGAAATATCATGGATTTCGGCGTTACCGAAGAGTTGGTCTGGGTGGACTTCAAAGCTGTTGAGCACTTTGCCGCGCAGGGGCAGGATGGCTTGTGTGGCTTTGTCGCGGGCGAGTTTGGCGGAGCCGCCGGCGGAATCGCCTTCGACGAGGAAGAGTTCGTTTTCGCGGATGTCTTCGCTTTCGCAGTCGGTCAGCTTACCGGGTAAGACAGCGACGCCGCTGCCTTTTTTCTTTTCAATTTTTTTAACCGAACGCATCCGTGCTTGTGCCTGACGGATGGCGAGTTCGGCGATTTTTTTGCCGTAGTCCACGTTTTGGTTCAGCCACAATTCCAAAGGGTCGCCCGATACGGTGGCAACGAGTTTCAGCGCGTCGCGGTTGGTCAGCTTGTCTTTGGTTTGACCTTGGAACTGCGGGTCGAGGACTCGGGCGGAGAGGACGAAGGCGGTTTTGCCGAACACGTCGTCGCTTTGCACTTTCACGCCGCGCGGCAAGAGGTTGTGCAGATTGATGAAGTTGTTGACGGCGTTGAACACGGCTTGTTTCAAGCCTGCTTCATGCGTGCCGCCCAAAGGGGTGGGAATCAGGTTGACGTAGCTTTCGTTGGCACACGAGCCTTCTTCCAGCCAAGTCAGGGCAAACGCGGCACCTTCGCCAATGCTGAAATCGCCGTTGTGGCCGTCTGAAATGTAGTTTTCACAAGAGAAGATAGGTACGGCTTCCTGAGCGTCGGCAATCAGATCGGTCAAATAGCTTTTCAGGCCGTCTGGATAGTGCCAGGTTTGGGTGTGTGCTTCGTCTTCGCCTTTGACTGGGCGGGTCAGTGAAACGCGTACGCCCGGCAATAATACGGCTTTGGCGCGCAGCAGGCGTTCGAGTTCGGGAATGCTGTAATTCGGGCTTTCAAAATATTTGCCGTCCGGCCACACGCGCACTTCGGTACCGCTGTCTTTGACGGCGCATTTGCCCACTTCAGTCAATGGCTCAATGACGTCGCCACCGGAAAAGACGATGCGGTGGACTTTGCCTTCGCGTTTGACCGTTACTTCAAGGCGGGTGGAAAGGGCGTTGGTAACAGATACGCCGACGCCGTGCAGACCGCCTGAAAAGGCATACGCGCTGCCGCCGTCTTTTTTGTTGAACTTGCCGCCTGCGTGCAGACGGGTGAACACGAGTTCGACTACGGGTACGCCTTCTTCAGGGTGCAGGCCGACGGGAATACCGCGGCCGTTATCACGGACGGAAAGAGAACCGTCTTCATGAATTTGCACGTCAATTGCAGTCGCAAAACCACCCAACGCTTCATCCGCCGCGTTATCAATCACTTCCTGACAGATATGGGTCGGGCTGTCGGTACGGGTGTACATGCCGGGACGTTCTTTGACCGGCTCCAAGCCTTTGAGGACGGTAATGCTGGATTCGCTGTATTGATTGTTTTTAGCCATAGGAATAATGTAAAGGCCGTCTGAAAGGATGAAAAACAACGCTTTCAGACGGCCTGAAAGCGTTTGGATTATAGGTTTTCTATTGGATTGCGCCGGATAAAGTCTTCATAGCTTTCTATGCCGCGCAAGAAACGGGAGAGTTCGGTCAATGCGTCCAAATACACGCCACGCTTGAAGTCGATGACTTCGTCAACCGGCGCCCAGTATTGGTGCCAGCGCCAGCCGTCAAACTCAGGATGGTGGCAGGCGCGGAGGTTGACGTCGCTGTCGCGGCCGACCAAACGCAAAAGATACCAAATCTGTTTTTGTCCGCGATACGAACCGCGCCATTCGCGGCGCACCCAGTGGCTGGGCACGTCATAACGCAACCAGTCGCGCGTACGGCTAACGATTTTGATGTGTTGCGGCAACAGGCCGACTTCTTCGTACAATTCGCGGTACATGGCGGTCTCAGGACTTTCGCCCGGCTTGATGCCGCCTTGCGGAAACTGCCATGAATGTTCGCGTACGCGTTTGCCCCAAAAGACTTCGTTACGTTCGTTAATCAGGATAATACCGACATTGGGGCGATAGCCTTCTCTGTCTAACACGGGGTCGCCCTTCATTAAATTCAATCGTGCAATTTTCCCACAAATTGGGCGGTTTTGACAAATCTTGAGGCCGTCTGAATAAGCCCACAGTTTTTTCCAGACGGCATGAGACTGTTTCTGAAAAAATGTTGTTTATGAATAAAACCATAGCTTCAGGCCGTCTGAAAAATGAAATTTTTTTCTGATTTAAGGTCTTGCATTCAAAAGCTTTTTGCCGTTTAATGCAAACCTTGCTGAATCAAGGGCAAAGGACACATGCCGGCCGCCCCCACAGTTTCCCTTTTGTAAGTGGCATCCGCCACCGCTGCAATATTTTTACCCCCCGAACAAAAGGTCTGAAACCATGAAAAAATCTTTGATGGCGGCGGCAATCGTGAGCCTCGTCTTGACTGCGTGTAGCGGTGGAAAAGAAACCGCCGCAGAATCTTCCGCATCTCAAACTCAAACTTCTTCCTCTCAAACGGATAAACTCAATATCTACAACTGGTCGGATTATGTCGATCCTGCCACGCTGTCTGCGTTTGAAAAAAATACGAATATCAACGTCCGCTACGATTACTACGACAGCAACGAAGCGCTGGAAGCCAAGCTGCTGACCGGCAAGTCGGGTTATGACCTGGTTGCGCCTTCTATTGCCAATGTCGGCCGTCAGATTAAAGCCGGCGCGTATCAAAAAATCGACAAATCGCAAATTCCCGATTACGCCAATATCGATCCCGATTTGTTGAAAATGATGGAAACCGTCGATCCGGGCAACGAATATGCCGTCCCTTATTTCTGGGGCATCAATACGCTGGCGATTAACAAGCAGCAGGTTCAAAAGGCTTTGGGTACGGACAAACTGCCTGAAAACGAATGGGATTTGGTGTTCAATCCTGAATACACCCAAAAACTGAAATCCTGCGGCATCAGCTATTTCGACAGCGCCATCGAGCAGATTCCTTTGGCTTTGCATTATTTGGGCAAAGATCCGAACAGCGAAAACCCTGACGACATCAAAGCCGCAGTCGATATGATGAAAAAAGTGCGTCCCGACATCAAACGCTTTACCTCGTCGGGCTATATTGATGATATGGCTGCCGGTAATCTTTGCGTATCGGTAGGCTATGGCGGCGACCTCAATATTGCCAAAACCCGTGCCAAAGAAGCAGGAAACGGCGTCGAAGTCGAAGTATTGGCGCCGAAAAGCGGCGTCGGTATTTGGGTGGATTCGCTGATGATTCCGCGTGATGCGCAAAATGTGGCCAATGCCCACAAATACATCAATCACACGCTCAATCCGGAAACAGCGGCCAAAAACGGCAACTATGTGACTTATGCTCCGGCCAGCCGTCCGGCGCGTGATTTGATGGATGAAAAATATACCTCTGACGAATCGATTTTCCCAAGCAAAGAATTGATGGAAAAAAGCTTTATCGTCTCTCCCAAGTCAACCGATGCGAGCAAACTCAGCGTTCGCCTGTGGCAGGCTTTGAAAGCAGGACGATAATTAACATTGAAATTTGAATACTCAGGCCGTCTGAAACAGTTTTTCAGACGGCCTGAGTGTTATAATTGTCAACACTTTTCAAATATCCTATGAGGAGAAACAGCGTTATGAACAATTCAGTCATCACCGTCATCGGTAAAGACCGTGTGGGCATTGTGTACGACGTTTCCAAAATTTTAGCGGAAAACCAAATCAATATTCTCAACATCAGCCAACAGCTGATGGACGATTTTTTTACCATGATTATTTTGGTGGATACTTCAAAATGCACCAAATCGCGTCAAGAGGTTTTGGATTTGTTTGCGGAGGAGAGCAAAAAACTCGCGCTTGATATTCGTATGCAAAACGAAGAAATTTTCCAAGCCATGCACCGTATTTAAGTCGGAGGGAGAGTCATGAGTATTCAATCCGGCGAGATTTTAGAAACCGTCAAAATGGTAGCCGACCAGAATTTTGACGTGCGCACCATTACCATCGGCATTGATTTGCACGACTGCATCAGCAGCGATATCAATGTGTTGAACCAAAATATTTACAATAAAATCACCACAGTCGGTAAGGACTTGGTGGCGACGGCAAAATATCTGTCTGCCAAATACGGCGTACCGATTGTGAATCAGCGTATTTCCGTTACGCCGATTGCCCAAATCGCCGCGGCCACCCATGCCGATTCCTATGTCAGCGTGGCGCAAACTTTGGATAAGGCTGCCAAAGCCATCGGCGTGTCCTTTATTGGCGGCTTTTCCGCGCTGGTGCAAAAAGGCATGTCGCCTTCGGACGAAGTGCTGATCCGTTCCATTCCCGAAGCGATGAAGACTACCGATATCGTGTGCAGCTCCATCAATATCGGCAGCACGCGTGCCGGTATCAATATGGATGCGGTCAAGCTGGCAGGCGAAACCATCAAACGCACGGCCGAAATCACGCCCGAAGGTTTCGGTTGCGCCAAAATCGTCGTGTTCTGTAATGCAGTAGAAGACAACCCGTTTATGGCGGGTGCGTTTCATGGTTCGGGCGAAGCGGATGCCGTTATCAATGTCGGCGTTTCCGGCCCTGGTGTCGTAAAAGCCGCGTTGGAAAATTCAGATGCAACGACATTGACCGAAGTTGCGGAAGTTGTGAAGAAAACCGCTTTCAAAATTACCCGCGTGGGCGAACTTATCGGCCGCGAAGCCTCAAAAATGTTGAATATCCCGTTTGGTATTCTCGATTTATCGTTGGCACCAACCCCTGCCGTCGGCGACTCGGTGGCGCGCATTCTTGAAGAAATGGGTTTGAGCGTCTGCGGTACGCACGGCACGACAGCGGCTTTGGCCTTGCTGAATGATGCCGTGAAAAAAGGCGGCATGATGGCTTCCAGCGCGGTCGGCGGTTTGAGCGGCGCATTTATCCCTGTTTCGGAAGACGAGGGCATGATTGCGGCTGCTGAAGCCGGTGTGCTGACACTGGACAAACTCGAAGCCATGACCGCCGTATGCTCCGTTGGTTTGGACATGATTGCCGTCCCCGGCGATACGCCTGCGCACACCATTTCCGGCATCATTGCCGACGAAGCCGCTATCGGCATGATCAACAGCAAAACTACTGCCGTGCGCATTATTCCGGTAACCGGCAAAACCGTCGGCGACAGCGTTGAGTTCGGTGGCCTATTGGGCTACGCGCCTGTAATGCCGGTCAAAGAAGGTTCATGCGAAGTGTTCGTCAACCGAGGCGGCAGAATCCCGGCTCCGGTTCAATCAATGAAAAACTGATTGGATTGATGAACATAAAAGGCCGTCTGAAATTGATTTTCAGACGGCCTGAGACCTTTGCAAAATTCCCCAAAATCCCCTAAATTCCCACCAAGACATTTAGGGGATTTTCCATGAGCACCT
>NZ_JBQCVS010000013.1:0-62189 GCF_051958155.1 Neisseria sp. P0014.S009
GTTGGTTTTCTGCCCTCGCCCCTCAGGATGGCTTGAGCTGAGTGAAGGGGGTTAACTGCTAGTACGACTGTTTTTTTTAAGGCTTTCAGTCTGGAATCGCTTCGGTCGGGGGTTGGAGTTAATGCAAAATTCCGCCCAAAAAATAGCTAGGGGGAAGGTTTGTAAAGATTGCGATCGCTTTTTTCGCAATCTTTATGAATACCCCCTAGCTATTTTTTGGGCGGAATTTTTCAATAACGGAAACACACGCCCGAAGTACCAGACTGAAAGCCTTAAAAAAAAATCAGGCGGACGGGTCGCTACGGAAATTTTTATTTAAACAGAAAATTTCATAATGAAAAATTATACGAACTTGTACTAGCATGATGCAATAGCCTTTTCTACAAATTATGGCCACAACCAAGCCCATGTGCTTCGTCCTTCGCCTTGCAGCAAAATTAAAGTTCTACAAGCTGAGGCTGTGGTCATGCATTCGAAGCCGATTCCATAGGCTGATAAGGCTGCAGCAATTTTGGGATGCAGGAATTTTTGTTTTTCTCCTGTACCTATAATAATGACTTCAGGACGGTTTTCTGCTGTTTCAATTGCTGATATAAAAATTTGTTCGTTTAATTCTTCAATGGTTGTTTGAGGAATAATGCTTACTTTGCCATCTTGCCAGCAAATGGGTTCTGAATATGTTTGTTCACCGATTTGCAATCTTCCTTGCGAGGATGAAAAAAATGATGTGGCTTCATCGATATGGTTTTCTGTGATTTTCATGGCAATTCCTGTTTTTATGGTAGAACGATTTTTCAGACGGCCTCTGGAAACTTGCAAAAAAAGGTGCAAAATCAAGCAATATCAGGTAGGATCCAACGTTTGACCTTGTGCATTGATGCTTTGCTCTGAATTTACGATTGCAAGCGATTATAACAAGCCTTGGTTTTTCGTGATTATTTTAAAGTATCGGCTCAAAAGGAGACACAATGAAGCCAGTAAATATCGGTCTTTTAGGTTTGGGTACAGTCGGTGGCGGTACGGCCACTGTATTGCAGGACAACGCTGCGGAAATCAGCCGCCGCTTGGGACGTGAAGTCCGTATTTCTGCTGTTTGTGATTTGAGCGAAGAAAAAGCCAAACAAATTTGCCCGAATGCTGCTTTTATCAAAGACCCGTTTGCGCTGGTTCAACATCAAGATGTTGATGTTGTTGTTGAATTGTTTGGCGGTACCGGTATTGCCAAAGATGCAGTATTGAAAGCGATTGAAAACGGCAAACACATTGTTACTGCCAATAAAAAACTGTTGGCTGAATACGGCAATGAAATTTTCCCTTTGGCGGAAGAAAAAAATGTCATGGTACAGTTTGAAGCTGCTGTTGCCGGTGGTATCCCTATTATCAAGGCTTTGCGTGAAGGCTTGGCTGCGAACCAAATCCGCAGTATTGCCGGTATTATTAATGGTACCAGCAATTTCATTCTTACTGAAATGCGTGAAAAAGGCAGCGCGTTTGCAGATGTATTGAAAGAAGCTCAGGCTTTGGGCTATGCAGAAGCTGACCCTACTTTTGATATCGAAGGTCATGATGCCGGCCATAAAATCACCATCATGAGCGCATTGGCATTCGGTACGCCGATGAACTTTTCTGCCTGCTATTTGGAAGGCATCAGCAAACTCGACAGCCGTGATATCAAATACGCTGAAGAACTTGGCTACCGCATCAAATTGTTGGGTATTACCCGTAAAACCGACAAAGGCATCGAGTTGCGTGTACACCCTACACTGATTCCTGAAAGCCGTCTGCTGGCAAACGTTAACGGTGTGATGAATGCTGTCCGTGTCAATGCCGATATGGTTGGTGAAACCTTGTATTATGGTGCAGGCGCCGGTGCATTGCCGACTGCTTCTGCTGTGGTTGCCGACATCATTGATATTGCCCGCCTGATTGAAGCGGAAACTGACCATCGTGTCCCTCACTTGGCATTCCAACCTTCACAAGTTCAAGCGCAAAATATTCTGCCTATGGATGAAATCACCAGCAGCTACTATCTGCGCGTTCAAGCAACTGACGAACCGGGCACTTTGGGTCAAATTGCCGCACTCTTGGCCAAAGAAAATGTTTCTATCGAGGCTTTGATTCAAAAAGGCGTGATTAATCAAAGTACTGCCGAAATTGTGATTCTGACCCACACCACAGTGGAACATAATGTCAAACGCGCTATCGCAGCGATTGAAGCTCTGAGTTGCGTGGATGCTCCGATCACCATGATCCGCATGGAAAGCCTGCATGACTGAGCAACAAACGGAAAGGCCGTCTGAAGAGCAACTGGCGGCCAGAAAGAAAGCCAAGGCAAAAATCCGCACCATCCGCATTTGGGCATGGATTATTTTGTCTTTGCTGGCTCTGACCGCCCTGCTCTCACAATGTGCCATGAACAAGCCGCAGATGAAACAAAATGTTGTGGAATCTTGTGTGAAAAACATTCCTTTTGCTGAAAAATGGCAAGCTGATTTGAAGGCAAAAGGTTTGGATGCGCAAAACGAGAAATTGGCTCAAGACTATTGTGTCTGTATGTGGGATCAGCCTTTAAGCAAACTCTCTGACGAGCAAATCCGAAGCTTCGGCAAAATCAGCCCTGAGGAGCAACTCAAGCTCTTGGGTGGCGCGGAAGCTTTTGAGGCACGCGATAAGCAATGCGTAGCTGATTTAAAGGCTGAGTAAACCAATATCGGTTTAAACCAAAGATACAAGGCCATCTGAACAACAGACGGCCTTTCTTATATAAATAAATAGTAATAAGAATTGATTTCATTATATTTTAAGTTTAAGATAGCTTGGTTAATTGCTTTTCTATGGTTGTTGCCATGCGCTACCACTTTCCTATTGCCGTTGATATTTATGATTTTTTGTATACCGGCCGATTTGACTATCTGGAAATCGGACAATCTGCAGAGTCTATTTTACAGATGTTTCCTGCGCCTGATTGCGTCCCTAAAGGCTTGTTGGTGCAAAAAGGCTGGAATATTTGGCTTTATGGCGATATCGAACTGCATTTCTCTGACAATCGGCTGACTCAGATTCGTGCTGATTTTCAGCCTAATACTGCATTAAGCGGTGGCCGTTGGGTAAAGTTGAATCCGTGGTTTTTTGCAAATGGCTGCCTTGATGTGTATGCCGTCATTCAACGCTTGGTACAACGCAATATCGATTTTATTAAAACGGAAACGCATACTAATTTGATTTTACAGCTGCAAAGCGGAGTTGAATTGATTTTTGAAAAATGTCGGGGTATGCAACTTGCCTCGTTCCGCAAACAAAAAGCCTCCCTGCCCCATTGGGCGCGGGAAACAGCTTCTTAAATAAAATATGCCGTCTGAAAACATCATTTCAGACGGCATGATCAATTACAAACCATTCAATAATTGTCGGATTTTCGTCATCGCCATAGAAGTCTGTTCATTACAGCCCTCAGTCCCTACTCCGCTATCAAAGCAATCAATGCTGCTGACGCTACAAAAGTGGGCATAGGCCATTTTCAACTCCCTGGCCAAAACGGCTTCAGGCATACCGGTCATACCGAGTACATCTACCCCGTCACGGCGATAACGGGCGATTTCTGCGCGGGTTGGACGGCGCGGACCTTGCAGGCAGCCATAAACGGCGGAATCGTAAATCGGCACATTGTGCGCTTTCGTGATATTCAACAATTCTTGTCGCAATTCATTGCAATAAGGGTTGAAAAAATCGGTATGGACGACAGGGCATTCTTGGCCTTCAAAAAAAGTATCTTTACGGCCATAGGTATAGTCGATCAAATCGTCCGGAAGCACCAAACTGCCGTTTTCAAAATCGGGATTGATACCGACGACTGAGGAAATGGCAATAATGTTTTCAACGCCTAAAGAATGTAACGCCCAGATATTGGCGCGGTAGTTGATTTCATGCGGCGCGATGGTATGGCTGAAGCCGTGTCGGGCGAGGAAAACAATGTCCAAACGCCCCAACCTGCCGAATAAAATAGGGCTGCTGGTTAAGCCGTATGGAGTGCGTGCGATTTTTCGCTCAGTAATTTCGAGTTCCGGCAGTTTGGTCAAACCGCTGCCGCCGATAATGGCTAACATATAAACTTCCTTTGTTATCAATGGCCGTCTGAAACTTGGATTTCAGACGGCCTTAATATTATCGATTATTTATGTTTGTAGAAACGGCTGCTGAAATAAGCAGATGCGCCTTCACGCAATAAAACCAATGTTACGGCGGCAAGTGGCAAGCCGGCAAGCATACCGACAAAACCCATCAGTTGTCCGAAAGCCATCAATGAGAAAATCACCCAGAATGGAGACAAACCGATGCGGTCGCCAACGATTTTAGGCGTAATGAAAAAGCTTTCCAAGAATTGTCCGACACCGAATACAGCCCAGACCATCAACAAACCCTGCCATGAGCCATATTGCAAAAGCGCGGCAACTGTTGCCAGTAAAAGGCCGGTAAATGCGCCCAAATACGGAATAAATACCAAAATACCGGCAATCATACCGATGGCAAAGCCGGAATCCAAACCAACTAGCATCAAGCCCAAGCCATAGACCAAGCCCATAATCATCATAACCATCAGCTGGCCGCGCAGAAACTCGCCCAAAACTTCATCCATATTGCCGCTGATACGCGTGTAAGTTTCGATAAAACGGCGCGGAACCAGTTTGCTGATGCCGGAAGACCAGCGTTTCCAGTCCAACAAAAAGTAATACAGCAGCAAAGGCAGCAACACCAAATTGCTGACGCCGCTGATGACGTTACCGCTTTGACGCATCAAGGTCGGAATCCATTCTTTGAGCGTATTGCTCAACTCATCAGTATGCGACTGCAACCATGCGATGATTGATTCTTGATCGATTTGAATATAATCCCCGCTGACGCTGTTGAGCCACGGCAGCAGTTTGTTTTGAACAAAGCCCACGATTTGCGGCAGGCGTTCGGCCAGATTGTTAAACTGGTTCAACAACATAGGCACGATAATCAGCACCAACGACAGCAATATCAGCAAAGCCAGTGCCATAATAATCATAGAGGCCGGCGCGCGACGGATACGCTTCAGTTGCAGCCACTCGACCAAGGGATTCAAAACATAGGCCAAAACGGCGGCTACGATAAACGGCGTCAAAACATCGCCCAAGGCATATAAAAGCCAAATAAAGGCTGCGATAACGCAAGCCATAATAATCCACGGTTTTACACTGCGCGCTTTCTTTTGATACATAAAAAGGTATTTCCCAATTGATGTTTAAGGTTTTCGAAATAAATAAGCAGTATAACAGATTCACAAAGGCCGTCTGAAAGCGCGACGGCTATTAAGATAAAATAAAAATTGTTGACAATAATGCCAAAAAATTCAGCCTGAATCCTCTAATTTAAGATAAAATACGCTCCGACAATCTACCCATACCAGAATAAGGAAATCCAATGAGCACTTCTTTGAGCTATCGTGACGCAGGCGTGGATATCGACGCAGGCGATCAACTGGTCGAAAACATCAAACCTTTTGCCAAGCGTACTATGCGCCCTGAAGTGTTGGGTGATTTGGGCGGTTTCGGCGCTTTGGTCGAAATCGGCAAAAAATACAAAAATCCGGTATTGGTTTCCGGTACGGACGGCGTCGGCACCAAGCTGAAACTGGCTTTCGACTGGGACAAACACGATACCGTCGGCATCGATTTGGTTGCCATGAGCGTCAACGACATTTTGGTTCAAGGTGCAGAACCTTTGTTCTTCTTGGACTATTTCGCCTGCGGCAAACTGGATGTTGCCCGCGCGACTGATGTGATTAAAGGCATTGCCCAAGGTTGCGAAGAATCCGGTTGCGCTTTGATTGGCGGTGAAACTGCCGAAATGCCGGGCATGTATCCCGAAGGCGAATACGACTTGGCCGGTTTTGCCGTCGGCGTGGTTGAAAAAGAACGCGTCATCAACGGCCGCAGCATTCAGGCCGGAGACGTTGTTTTGGGCTTGGCTTCCAACGGCGCACACTCCAACGGCTACTCTTTGGTACGCAAAATCATCGAGCGCGATAATCCCGATTTGGATGCGGAATTCGACAACGGCAAAACCTTGCGCGAAGCCATCATCGCCCCTACCCGCCTGTATGTAAAACCTATCCTTGCTGCTTTGGAAAAATTCACCATTAAAGGCATGGCCCATATTACCGGTGGCGGCATTACCGAAAACGTACCTCGTGTTTTGCCTGAAAATACCGTTGCACAAATCGATGCCAAAGCGTGGGAATTGCCTAAACTGTTCCAATGGTTGCAAAAAGCAGGCAATGTAGAAACCCAAGAAATGTACCGTACATTCAACTGCGGTATCGGCATGGTCGTTATCATTGCTAAAGAAGATGCCGATGCAGTACAGGCATTCTTGAGCGAACAAGGCGAAACTGTTTACCGCTTGGGCTCAGTTCGTGAGCGCAACGGCGACGAACATCAAACCCAAGTGGCTTGATTGAGTTGAAATTAAAAAAAGTGCGGATGATGAATCCGCACTTTTTATTGTTTATGGTCTAGGAAAATCTTCAGCCTAGCCTGCTTCTTCCATAAAACCGGCCAACTGAGCCGTATCGTGGGCAATCATCAGCTCTTCATTGGTTGGAACGACCAAAACAGCCGGAGAGGAATCAGTCGGGCTGATAATGCCTGAATTACCGTAGCGTTTTTCCATATTGGCTTTGGTGTCGATGTGCAGACCCAAGAAATCAAGATAGGAAACGGTTTTGGCACGGATGTTACGCGAGTTTTCGCCGATACCGCCGGTGAACACGAGCGCATCTACTCCGCCACAAGCCACAGCCATCGAAGCAATATATTTGGCAAGGCGGTAAGTCATTACTTCCAGAGCCAAACGTGCGCCTTCATGGCCTTCGTCCGCAGCAATTTCCAAAGAACGGCAGTCGTTGGAGAGTTCGGAAATACCGAGCAATCCTGACTTTTTGTTCAGCATTTCATCAACTTGGGCAACATCCAAACCGGCATGTGAAGTCAGATAGCTGTATACGCCCGGATCGATGTCGCCGCAACGGGTACCCATCACCAAGCCTTCAATCGGCGTGAAGCCCATACTGGTGTCAACGGATTTGCCGTTTTTGATGGCGGTAATGGATGCGCCGTTGCCTAAGTGGGCAATAATCATGCGGAGGTCTTCCAACGGTTTGCCCAAGATGCGTGCGGCTTCAGGGGCAACGTAACGCATACTGGTACCGTGGAAACCGTAGCGGCGGAAAGCGTATTTTTTACGCAATTCGCGCGGAACGGCATAAGTGTAAGCACGCTCCGGCATGGTTTGGTGGAACGAAGTATCCATTACGCCGACATTGGGCAGGCCCGGGAAGTGCTCTTGCGCAGCCAAAATGCCGTTGATATTGGCAGGATTGTGCAGCGGAGCGAGCGGAATGCAGGCATCGAGTTCATCCATGACAGCTTGGTCGATCAAAACAGACTCGCTGTATTTTTCGCCGCCGTGGGCGATGCGGTGGCCGATGGCTTTAATGCGGTCGTGCAGGCCGTGTTTTTCAAGCTCTTTCAACAGCATACCTACGGCACCGGCATGGTCGTTACGGCCGGTCAAAGCTGTTTGGCATTTTTTGCCGTCTTTGCTGAACGTAATGACTGCTTCGGGCGTACCCAAACGTTCGCCGAGACAGCTTAAGAGAACTTTGCCGTTTTTACGGTCGATAACGGCACCTTTGAGTGAAGAGCTGCCGCAGTTCAGAACAAGAATGAGTTGGTTGGACATGGTGTTTCTCCTTTGATTTTTGATTGTTTTTTTGGCTTCAGGCCGTCTGAAAAGAGCAAAAACATTTGAGAGCTTTTCAGATTGCCTTTGGTTTGATGTTTAGTCAGGCTTTATGCCCAACCATAATCTCCATTGCAGGTATCGCTACCTGACTAAAATCTGCTTATTTGGTTTTCAGACGGCCTTGTTTAGTGCTGCGGCCGTCTGAAAACTTAAAAGCAATCTTCCGGCACTCGGACTTGTCCTTCCATAATCACGCGTGCGCTACGGCTCATAACCGCTTTGGTGGCCGTCCATTGTCCGTCCTGACATTCGGCGGCTGCACCGACACGCAGTGTGCCTGACGGATGACCGAAGCGGACTTCTTTACGCGCTCCGCCTCCGGCTGCAAGGTTGACCAGCGTTCCGGGCACGGCGGCGGTGGTAGCGATAGCGACTGAAGCGGTGCCCATCATGGCGTGGTGCAATTTGCCCATGCTCAGCGCGCGTACCAATAAGTCGATGTCGGCAGCTTTGACGGTTTTGCCGCTTGAAGCAGTATAATCGGCCGCAGGGGCGACAAAAGCGACTTTCGGAGTATGGGCGCGGGTGGCGGCTTCGGATACATCGCTGATCAAGCCCATTTTCAGCGCACCATACGCACGGATGGTTTCAAATTTTTCCAGAGCCGCGGCATCGTTGTTGATATCGTCTTGCAACTCTTTGCCTGTGTAGCCCAAATCTGCGGCATTCAGGAAAATGGTTGGAATACCGGCATTGATAAGCGTGGCTTTCAGACGGCCTATATTCGGCACATCAATTTCATCAACCAAATTACCGGTTGGGAACATACTGCCTTCGCCGTCGGCCGGATCAAGAAATTCGATTTGTACTTCGGCTGCCGGGAACGTTACGCCGTCAAGCTCAAAATCGCCTGTTTCCAAAACTGCGCCGTTTTGCATCGGCACATGGGCAATAATGGTTTTGCCGATGTTTTTCTGCCAAATTTTGACGGTACACAGGCCGTCTGAAGGGATTTTGGATTTATCTACCAAGCCTTGTTCGATGGCAAATGCACCCACGGCGGCGGTCAAATTACCGCAGTTGCCGCTCCAATCGACAAAAGGTTTGTCGATGGAAACTTGTCCGAACAAGTAATCGACATCGTGATCGGCGCGTTCGGATTTGTCCAAAATCACGGCTTTACTGGTGGACGAACTGGCATTGCCCAAACCGTCAATCTGTTTGCCGTAAGGGTCGGGACTGCCGAGTACGCGCAAGAGGATTTTGTCGCGTGCCTCGCCTGCTTCCTGCGCAGCGGCCGGCAGATCGGTGCGTTTGAAGAAAATGCCTTTAGATGTACCGCCGCGGTAGTAAACGGCTGGAATTTTAATTTGCGGCATTTCGAGTTCTCCTTTGTATTTCTAGTATGGTTTTTTCAGACGGCCTCTCAAACATTCGAGGCCGTCTGAAAACCTTTTTGAGCGTAGCCCGAGCATTTTGACGATACCCGATTTACCTTACGCTGCATTTCCTTCTAAGAAGTCTTGTGCGAAACGTTGCAACACGCCACCGGCTTCATATACCAATACTTCTTCTGCGGTATCGAGGCGGCAGGTAACCGGAACTTCTACGGTTTCGCCGTTTTTACGGTGAATCACGAGTGTCAGGTCGCAGCGCGGTGTGCGTTCGCCGACAACGTCGTAGGTTTCCGTACCGTCCAGTTGCAGGGTATGGCGGTTGGTACCCGGTTTGAACTGCAGCGGCAACACGCCCATACCGATCAAGTTGGTGCGGTGGATACGCTCGAAGCCTTCGGCAACAATCGCTTCCACTCCGGCGAGGCGTACGCCTTTTGCAGCCCAGTCACGGCTTGAGCCTTGACCGTAGTCGGCACCGGCAATGATGATGAGCGGCTGTTTGCGGTTCATATAGGTTTCGATGGCTTCCCACATACGCATGGTTTTGCCTTCGGGTTCGACGCGTGCCAGCGAACCTTGGCGTACGCTGCCATCTTCGTTTCTCACCATTTCGTTAAACAGTTTTGGATTGGCGAAGGTTGCGCGTTGGGCGGTCAAGTGGTCGCCGCGGTGGGTTGCGTAAGAGTTGAAGTCTTCTTCAGGCAAACCCATTTTCGCCAAATATTCGCCTGCGGCACTGCTGGCCAAAATTGCATTGGACGGTGAGAGGTGGTCGGTGGTGATGTTGTCGGGCAAAATTGCCAGCGGACGCATACCGCTCAACGTGCGTTCCCCTGCCAGTGCGCCCTCCCAGTAAGGTGGGCGGCGGATGTAGGTAGACATTGGACGCCAGTCGTACAGTGGGCTTGGTGCTTTTTGTGCTGTACCGGTGTCAAACATCGGGATATAAACGTCGCGGAATTGTTGCGGTTTCACATATTCGGCAACGATGGCATCGATTTCTTCATCGGTAGGCCAGATGTCTTTCAGGCGGATTTCTTTGCCGTCTGCAACGCCGAGTACGTCGTTTTCAATATCGAAACGGATGCTGCCTGCCAACGCGTAAGCAACGACCAACGGAGGTGAAGCAAGGAAAGCCTGTTTCGCATACGGATGGATACGGCCGTCGAAGTTGCGATTACCTGACAATACGGCGGTAGCGTACAAATCGCGGTCGATGATTTCTTTTTGGATTTTCGGATCCAGCGCGCCGCTCATGCCGTTACAGGTGGTACATGCGAAGGCAACGATACCGAAGCCGAGTTTTTCCATTTCAGGCAGCAGGCCTGCTTCTTTCAAATAGATTTCGGCTACTTTTGAACCCGGGGCAAACGAAGATTTCACCCAAGGTTTGCGTTTCAAGCCGAGACGGTTGGCATTGCGTGCCAACAGCGCGGCGGCGACAACGTTGCGTGGATTGGAAGTATTGGTACACGAAGTAATCGCGGCAATAATCACTGCACCGTCAGGCATTTGGCCGTCTGAAGGCTCTTCGTAAGGTTTAGCCAAGCCTTTGCTGGCCAAATCGGCGGTCGCAAAACGGGCATGCGGGTTACTTGGACCTGCCATATTGCGCGTTACGCTGCTCAAATCAAATTTCAATACGCGAGGATAAACGGCGGTTTTCAAGGCATCTGCCCACAAGCCTGCGGTTTTGGCGTAGATTTCTACCAATTTCACCTGCTCATCATCGCGACCGGTCAGTTTCAAATAATCAATGGTTTGCTCATCAATAGCGAACATCGCAGCAGTTGCGCCGAACTCAGGGGTCATATTGGAAATGGTGGCACGGTCGCCGATGGACAGGCTTCTTGCGCCTTCGCCGAAAAACTCGACAAATGCTCCAACCACGCGCTCTTTACGCAAGAATTCGGTCAGTGCCAACACGATGTCGGTGGCAGTAATGCCCGGCTGGCGTTTGCCGGTCAGCTCAACGCCGACAATATCAGGTAGACGCATCATGGATGCACGTCCCAACATCACGGTTTCAGCTTCCAAACCGCCCACGCCTACGGAAATCACGCCCAGTGAATCGACGTGCGGCGTATGTGAGTCTGTACCGACGCAGGTATCAGGGAACGCTACACCGTTTTTGACTTGGACAACCGGCGACATTTTTTCCAAGTTGATTTGGTGCATAATGCCGTTGCCTGCTGGAATCACGTCCACATTTTCAAATGCGGTTTTTGTCCAGTTGATGAAGTGGAAACGGTCTTCGTTGCGTCGATCTTCGATTTCGCGGTTTTTGCGGAAGGCATCAGGATCGTAGCCGCCGCATTCAACGGCCAAAGAGTGGTCGACGATAAGCTGGGTTTGCACCACCGGATTCACTTTGGAAGGATCGCCGCCTTTTTCTGCAATCGCATCGCGCAGACCTGCCAAATCCACCAACGCTGTCTGACCCAGAATATCGTGACACACCACGCGCGCCGGATACCAAGGAAAGTCGATTTCCTGTTTTCCCTCAATCAGCTGACCCAGCCAGCTTTGCAGCGTAGGCAGGTCGACTTTGTCTGCGCGGTTGACCAAGTTCTCAGCCAAGATGCGGCTTGTATAAGGCAGCTTGTCGTAAGAGCCTGGTTTGATGTCTTCACACGCCTGACGCGCGTCGTAATATTCCAAATCCGTACCGGGCAAAGCTTTGCGGTAGCGTTGGTTGGCAGTCATGTCGGTTCTCCTAAATCCATTCTTTTTTTGGTTTTGGGGTTTCAGACGGCCCTTAATGCCGTCTGAAACCATAAATTCTGTTTTATTGCTTGTTGTCTGAAATCTATTCGTGGTATGAAAAAAAAATTGCTGCTCCGCTACCATCATTCCCGTATAGACGGAAATCCAAACTTAAATCTTTCAGCACTCTTTACAGCAGAACATTTCAACTTTTGAATTTCTGCCTGTATGGGAATGACGACAGCAGAGCAGCATGTTTTCCAAACGGCCGGCTCTCTCTCTCTCTCTCGCATACTGCACTGGGCCGTCGAAAAACGAAAACTTAATTATTCATTGTTTTCAAACGGCATTTCGAGATGGGGCGGGCTGGCGGCCCACCCTGCTGTTACGCGTATTAGCGGTTTTCAATCTCCACGAATGCCAAATCTTCAGGGCCTGTGTAGTTTGCGCTCGGACGGATGATTTTGCCGTCTTTGCGTTGCTCGAGAACGTGTGCGCTCCAACCGGTTGTACGGGAAATCACAAACAGCGGTGTGAACATAGCAGTCGGTACGCCCAATTTTTGGTAGGAAACGGCGGAGAACCAGTCCAGATTCGGGAACATTTTTTTCTCTTCCCACATCACGCTCTCCAAGCGTTCGGCAATGTCAAAGAGGCGCATATCGCCGGTTTCTTTGCTCAAACCGCGTGCCACTTCTTTAATGACAACGTTGCGAGGGTCGGAGATGGTGTACACCGGATGACCGAAACCGATCACGATTTCTTTGCGGCCGATGCGTTCGCGGATGTCTGCTTCAGCTTCGTCGGCATTGCGGTAGCGTTTTTGAATATCGTAAGCCACCTCGTTCGCACCGCCGTGTTTCGGACCTTTCAACGCGCCGATTGCACCGGTAATGCTGGAGTACATATCAGAGCCTGTACCGGCAATCACGCGGGCGGTGAAGGTAGAAGCGTTGAACTCGTGTTCGGCATACAGAATCAGTGAAACGTGCATGGCTTTGATGTGTGATTCGCTTGGGCGTTTGCCGTGCAACAAGTGCAGGAAATGACCGCCGATGGTCTCTTCGTCGCTTTCAACTTCAATGCGTTTGCCGTTGTGCGAATATTGATACCAGTACAAGAGGAGGCTGCCGAGGCTGGCAATCAGTTTGTCGGCAATATCGCGCGCTTCACTTTCCGGATGGCTTTCACGTTCAGGATGAACGCAGCCCAGCATGGATACGCCGGTACGCATCACATCCATCGGATGAGTATGTGCAGGCAGGCTTTCCAACACTTTAATCACACGGATAGGCAGGCCGCGCATGGATTTGAGCTTGGTTTTATAAGCGGCCAGCTCGAATTTGTTGGGCAGATGACCGTGAATCAGCAGGTGGGCGACTTCTTCAAACTCGCATTTTTGTGCCAAATCCAAGATATCGTAACCGCGATAGCTCAAATCGTTACCGGTACGGCCAACGGTACACAATTCGGTATTACCGGCCGCAACGCCAGAAAGCGCAACGGATTTTTTAGGTTTGAAAGTCGGGGTTTGAGTAGTTTCAGTCATGGTATTTCTCCTTTGTATTTTTGTGGGTTTTATTTTTCAGACGGCCGATGCGGATTTGTTGAAAGGCCGTCTGAAAGCGGTTACTTATTTTTGAAACAATTTATCCAGTTTTTGCTCGAAGGCATGATAGTTCAGATGCTCGTACAGCTCGGCACGGGTTTGCATACTGTCAACCACCGCCGCCTGAGTGCCATCGCGCATAATCGCTTCATAAACATTCAAAGCGGCTTTGCTTGCTGCGCGGAACGATGACAGCGGATACAGCACCAGTGACACGCCGTTTTCAGCCAGCTCGCTTTGGGTATAAAGCGGAGTGGAACCAAACTCGGTAATGTTGGCCAATACAGGTACTTTCACTGCATCTGCAAATTGGCGGTACATTTTCAAATCGGTCATGGCTTCAGGGAAAATCATGTCTGCACCGGCTTCGACACAAGCCTGAGCGCGTTCGATAGCGGCATCTAAACCTTCTACCGCCAGCGCATCGGTACGCGCCATAATCACAAAGTTCTCATCAACACGCGCATCTACGGCAGCTTTGATACGGTCGACCATTTCATCTTTAGAAACGATGGCTTTATTCGGACGGTGGCCGCAGCGTTTTTGCGCTACCTGATCTTCGATATGAACCGCTGCAACACCAGCGCGTTCAAAGTTGCGAATGGTACGGGCAATATTGAATGCACCGCCCCAACCCACATCGATGTCCACCAGCAGAGGCGTATCCATGTTGTCTGTAATGCGTCGTGCGTCAATCAGCACATCTTCCATTGTGGTAATACCCAAATCAGGGATACCGCAAGAGCAGGCTGCCACGCCGCCGCCGGACAGATAAATCGCCTTGAAACCGCTTTGGGTGGCCAATCGTGCAAAATAAGCATTGACACAACCGACGACGGCAAGTGGATTCGATTCTTTCACGGCTTGGCGGAAACGTGCTCCGGCAGAGTGTTGGCTCATCATATTTCTCCTTTATAGACTTTTTTCAGTATTAAACGGACGGCTCGTTTTTTCACAACTTGAAACGAACCGTTTAAAAAGAAACAATCGTTCTAAAAACTGTTTTCAGACGGCCTATAAAATTTCCATTATCAACCATCTAAAAATTTAAAATTAATAAAAACAAATAGTTATCAAAACAAATAAATACAATAAGGCTGAAGCGGAGGTATTTGTTTTTTAAATATTATTAATCAGTATATGAATGCAACAGGGGAAAGAAGTTTTAAAACCCGAAGCGTTTGTAGGAATGCGGAAACTAGATTCGGGTCGAGAGCCTTCAGACCGTCGGGACTGCCAATAAACTGGCGGCGACGGGAGCGGCAGAGATGGGAGAAAATCTATAACAAGAGAGAGTGGTTTGATACAGATTCATGATGATGTTCCTTTGTAGTGCGATGTAGTTTTTATTTATGGAAACAAATTTAAAAAATAAAACCAGTCTTGTCAAACACTTTTTTTCAAAAAAATTATAAAAAATTCAGTTATTAATAAACGATTTTTTCACAACAAATGTAAAAAACGGACAGGCTGTACCACATCAAATCCTTATGTAGCCTAGCTTCTGTCCGTTTTATTCTTTTGGCAGATAGTCAGAATGATTGTAAACAATCTATCTAAAAATAATTTATAATTGATTCATTTATAAGGAACTTTTAAATATGCCGTCTGAAAAAATTAAAATTTTTGCCTTTAAATTTTCAGACGGCCTTTGCATGATGACTACTCTGCACTAAATGCCGTCTGAAAAGTCTGTTTGCCAATGGTAATGTCGGCAGTGTAATCATGGCGGCCCTCGACGCAAAACGGCAAGCGGATTTGCGCAGCCTGCCAACTTTGCGGCGATTGTTGCGCCAGGTTGTAGCGGTTGAAGCCCATGTCCATGTTTTTCATACTGAAACTGATACTGACCGCGCCCGTATTCTTCGGCACATTCTCAACCACAATATCGAAAGGCTCGTGTGTATTAATGGATGTTGCACGCACTTTTGAACCGTCAGGCAGGACGCAGCCTTGTGTTAGACTACATTCGACTACATTCGCTTTTGACTGTTGCCGCTGCCACCAATCCAAAAGCAGCAGTTTGGCCGCCGCAAACACAATCAGTAAAACAGCAGCAATCAGTAGTTTTTGATTTTTACTCATTTCAGACGGCCTCAATATCATTATCGATCAAAACGGCATGCGCACCCATGCTCTGCCACTGTTCACGATAAATGGAAACCATACTTTCCGGAGTAGCCACAATCAGCGGCATAGCCACGCCTTGCGCCAAAATATCGACAACTTGCTTGGCTGCCGCTTCATTCGCCACTTTCCAAACGACAGCATCGGCATTTTGCACCTGCTGCCATTGTTCGGCGTTTTCAATGATTGGCCACACGCTGGGCGCTTCTATCGGTTCGCCTTGTTGCCAATCGGCAAAATCCAGCAATACGGCAGATGCGGTTTGATGCTGAGCCGACAGATACGGCACAACATGATATTCGCCCATGCTGTTTTGACCGCTCAAGCCGCTTTTCAGACGGCCTTGAAGCTGGCGCGGAATAGAGAGGGAACGTAATAATGCGCTATTGGCAGGCAACATCGGCGCAACGGTAAAATCCCCTGCCTTTTGCCATGCCCATTTCTGCCCTTCCCTCGATTGGATTTCGCCCGTCCATTGGTCGGCTTCCACCCATAAAAAATGCAGGCGTACATGTGCGTGTTCGTAGGAATGGATTTTGGTCAACCACGGAGCAGCGGCAAGGATACGGATACCGAGTTCTTCTTCAAACTCGCGTTGCAAGGCTTGAAAATCGCTTTCGCCTGCCTCAACCTTGCCGCCGGCAAATTCCCAATAACCGGCATACGGTTTACCCTCGGGGCGGGAACTGAGCAGGTAGCGGCCGTTTTGGTCGAGTAAAATTCCGGCAACCACTTGCACCAATGGACGTGTGTCTTCAGTCATCATGAGCTTATTCTTATATGCGGCAGGCGGCGACACCTGCCAATTTATGCGTAAAAAAACGATGTCGGGCCTATACGCCCGACCTTCAATAAATACCAAGCCCTTCAGGCCGTCTGAAAAAGATTTTCTATTTCAGAATACTTAAATCAGGCCTTATTTTTCCGCAATGACAAAAGCCATAACGGTATCCTCTTCATCGCTCATACTGAGATGGCAGCTTCGGATACCCTGTTCTTCCAGCCATTTGGTCAAAGCCGGTGCAAAAAACAACTCAGGTTTGCCCAATGCGTCATGTCCGACACCGATATTGCGGAAAGAGACTACGCCGCGTATGCCCGTACCGACGGCTTTGGCAAAAGCCTCTTTGGCAGCAAAGCGTTTGGCAAGATAGTTAACCGGTTTGCCTGCCTGCGGAAATTCCAACAGCTCTTCCGGGCTGAGAATGCGTTGCGCAAATGCCAGTCCGAATTTTTTGTTCAGGCGGATAATGCGTTTGAGGGAAACAATGTCTGTACCGATTCCGTAAATCATGGGTCTGCTCCTTGTTTAAATAGTCAGGCCGTCTGAAAGTGTGGATACCGGCCAAAGCTAATCGCCTTAGCCGGTATGATTGATGCCGTTAAGGCAGCATTCTGGCCCTGAACATGACTTCCTTCATTTGGCGGACAGCTTCAGGCAGGCCGAGGAAGAGTGCTTGGGAAATCAGCGAATGGCCGATGTTCAACTCACGGATAGCGAGGATTTGAGCAATCGGCGTAACGTTGTGAATGGTCAGGCCGTGTCCGGCGTTGACGACCAAACCCAAATCGCTGGCGTAATGCGCGCCGTTTTGAATGCGCTCGAATTGTTTCATTTGCTCGGCGTGGCCGTGCGCATCGGCATACGCACCGGTGTGCAACTCGATAACGGGCGCGCCGACATCATAAGCGGCTTGGATTTGCGCGTTGTCGGCATCGATAAACAAGGATACGCGGATGCCTGCGTCGGTCAGGATTTTGGTGAATTCGGCCACTTTATCCTGTTGCGCCAATACGTCCAAACCGCCTTCGGTAGTTACTTCTTGACGTTTTTCAGGCACGAGGCACACATCTTCCGGCATGACGTTGAGCGCGTTTTCCAGCATTTCTTCCGTCAGCGCCATTTCCAAATTCAGACGCGTGCGGATGGCGTTTTTAACGGCGAACACGTCCGCATCTTTAATATGGCGGCGGTCTTCACGCAAGTGCATGGTAATCAAATCTGCGCCGTGGGTTTCTGCAATCAGCGCCGCTTCGACAGGGCTGGGATAAATCGTACCGCGCGCATTGCGGACGGTAGCAATATGGTCGATGTTTACGCCTAACAACATAATTATGTCCTTTCTTTAAAGTTTCAGACGGCCTGAGTCTGCTCATATCACATGCCGTCTGAAAAATTCAACTGCCCAAACCAAACTGCTGCAACTGCTGCAAAACCTGCCTAGACTTGATGCCCTCGGGCAGAAGGTTGTCAATCAAAAGCCGCGTTACTTTCAAAGCCTGCCCCAGACTTTCCTGATGAACGAAGCTGCTTTCCCTCAAATCGATTAAAGTCGCGCCCAATACGGCAACGCCCTTATTGAGCGCATGGAAACGGTCGGCCTCGGCCAAAGGCACCACAGCCTCTTCCGGTGTGAGCCAATAAGTTTCTTCGCCGTTGATTTCATTGCCGTTGCCGTCATGGAACAAATCGGGGGCAAAGCCCAAGCGTGTCAGTAGCGTCCATTCAAAACAGCGCAAAGCGGCAATGTGGTTGGCCTCGCAGCAGATGGTTTTCATGGTTTCCGCCAAAACATCGTAAAGCTCTGGCAATGGGTCTTCTCGGACGGTCAATTTCAGCATCAGCTCGTTCACATACAATCCGCTGAACAAAGCCCTACCCTGCGGCTGCGGCCAACCGCCTATCCATTCGGCGCGATGTAAGGTCTTCAACTCTTGCGAACCATACCAAGACGCGCTCACCGGCACAAACGGCACCAACACACCGCGCAATTCGCTCTGCCGTTTGCGCGCACTTCTGGCCAACAAAGCCACACGTCCATAACGGCGGCTGAAGGCCTCCACCCACAAGCTACTCTCGCGCCACGGTGCGGAAGCAAGTAGAAAGACAGGTTCGTGGTTGATGCGGTTCGGTTGCGCCATAAGGGTTTGGAAAGATAAAGATTGTGTCGATTATAACGGAAAATCAATGCAAAAAGGCCGTCTAAAAGTCCGCCTTCTATAAAGGCCGTCTGAAAACCTTTATAATCCGTTTTGTATGAACAACCGACCTTCCTGTGTTTATGCCGAAATTCCCTTTTAAATCCGCCCTTTCCCTGCTCTCCGTAGCCCTATTATCCTCCTGCTCGCTGGTAAAATATCAGCCTCTTGCCGGTATTGATACGGTCAACCTGCAACGCGGCTATCGTTTTGAGACCAGCCGGCTTCAGCGCAACGACGAAGACGATACGCTTATTGTGTTGATGTTCTCCGGTGGCGGTACACGCGCGGCGGCCTTGGGTTACGGCGTTTTAGAACAGCTCAACCAGCAGCAGGTAACCATCGGCGGCAAAAGAAAATCCTTGCTGGCCAACGTCGATGTCGTTGTTGGCGTATCTGGCGGCTCGGTTTTGGCGGCTTATTTTGCACTCAAGGGCGAAGAAACCATTCCCTTGTTTTATAAACGTTTCCTACACCAAAACTTCCAACGCCAAGTCGTCAAACAGGCATTCTCCATGTCCAATTCTGCCCCGACTGGCCTCGCCTGAATACGGACGCGGCGATCTGTTGCAGGAGCAGTTTGAAAACTACCTTTTCGGCAAAACCACTTTCCGCGATTTGGAAAAAAATGCCAAAGGCCCGTTTGCCATCATTTCCGCCACCGATATGGGTATAGGCGAGCGTTTCAATTTCACGCAGGAGTATTTCGACCCGATGTGTATCGACTTGGGTGACTTGCGACTTGCCCGCGCCGTCGCCGCTTCAAGCTCCGTGCCTATGGTATTTGCACCGATTACCCTAAACAACAACGGCGGACGCTGCAGCTACACGCCGCCGATCAAAATCGAAGATGCAGACGACAGCGAAACAGGCAGACAACAAAGCCGCACCATAAAAGAATTTTACGAGCGCTTCCAAAAATACGCAGACGGGAAAAACCGACCCTACATCCACCTGATAGACGGCGGCCTGACCGACAATCTGGGTATGCGCAGCCTTTTGGATATGACGGAAATGTACCCGGAAAAAATCCTGACAAACAAAATCCTGCAAAACAACATCCGCCATATCGTCGTCATCAACGTCAATGCGCAAAACCAAGTCAGCAGCAATTTGGACAAAACCGCGGCCGTTCCCGGTTTCCGCGACGTTGTCTCCTCTATCGTCAATATCCCCATTGACCAAAACTCGCAAGAATCCCTGCGCCGTTTCCGTGCCTTCGTCGATCAGTGGAATAAAGACAAACAAACCGACGGCATCAGCTTCTCCTT
Source organism: Neisseria sp. P0014.S009 (assembly GCF_051958155.1). Taxonomy (NCBI): domain Bacteria; kingdom Pseudomonadati; phylum Pseudomonadota; class Betaproteobacteria; order Neisseriales; family Neisseriaceae; genus Neisseria; species Neisseria sp. P0014.S009. The sequence continues at coordinate 19,857 of NZ_JBQCVS010000013.1, forward strand.
CGTCAGCCTCAACCTCAAAGACCTCCCTCCTTCCGAGTTAAGGGAAAAAGTATTGAACATTCCGACTAGTTTTTATCTGCCGCCGGAAGACGTGGACAATCTGCGTACCGCCGCAGCCGAATTAATGAAGCAGTCGCTGGACTACCGCAACCTGCTGACAGAATTTGCAGCGCACCACAATCCCGACGCCATCTTTGCCGAACCGCCGCCGGACGCTAAAGATTTCAAACCGTTAAACGAAAAAGAAACACAAAAACAATCTGTTCCATAAAGTATTGCTCTGTTAAAATATACACTTCATCTTATATTTCAGACGGCCTCAATACCCAAGGCCGTCTGAAACACTTAACAATAAATAGAATCCAACCATGACCGAATTAAACACGCCTATCGTTACCGATATTGACCGCCCTATTCTCGTTCCGCCCGGCGGCCATAAAAAAGTCCTGCTGCATTCCTGCTGCGCCCCATGTTCCGGCGAAGTGATGGAAGCCATGCTTGCCAGCGGCATCGACTACACCATTTATTTTTACAACCCCAATATCCATCCGCACAAAGAATATATGTTGCGCAAAGAAGAAAACATGCGCTTTGCGGACAAATTCGGCATTCCCTTTGTCGATAAAGACGATGACTACGAAAACGACCGCAAAGAATGGTTCACCAAAGCCAAAGGCATGGAATTCGAACCCGAACGCGGTATCCGCTGCACCATGTGTTTCGACATGCGTTTTGAAAAAGCGGCGCAATATGCCCATGAAAACGGCTTCCATGTTTTCACCAGCTCACTGGGCATTTCGCGCTGGAAAGACATGAAACAGATCAACGGCTGCGGCCATCGCGCCGCCGAGCCGTACGATGACTTGGTTTATTGGGATTTCAACTGGCGCAAAGGCGGCGGCAGCGCGCGCATGATCGAAATCAGCAAGCGCGAGCATTTCTACCAACAAGAATACTGCGGTTGCGCCTACTCCCTGCGCGATTCCAATGCCCACCGCAAATCGCAAGGCCGCATACCCATCAAGCTGGGCGTATTGTATTACGGTGATGAATCTACCCAATACGAGCCTCAAGCCGAAAACAAAATCATTGTTGAGAAATAAATATCAAAGGCCGTCTGAAACATTCAGACGGCCTTTGTTTAAATCAGACGATTAACGGCGGCGGAATTTGCCGTGATCAAAATCATCAAATGCCAGATAAGCGGCTTGGCATTGAATTTTTTGCTCGGCATAAGGCAAACCGCGGAACGCTTTTGCCGCTTTTCGGTTTTCCCTCAACTCAGCCTTGTTACCTTTATAACGATACCAAGCAGCACGGCGCTCAAGGTATCTCTTACAAGCAGGATGCAATTTGTTTTTCTTCGCCTGCTGGTGTTTGCTCACATGATGGCCATGCGGTTTGACCGCCGCTTCGGCAGAATAAGTACCAAAGCTCAATACGGCAACCACTGCCAGTGCAGAACCTAAAGTTTTCAGTGTCAACATGATTCGCTCCCAATTCAGGTTGGATAGTCATCCCATTATATGCCTCGCCTAATAAATCGACAAACTCCTCAATATGTTTCATGATAAATGAGTGTAAGCAATTACAGCACTATCCTTCTTGCTTTGCAAAATTTAACACACTTTCCATGCAGACAGAAGCCGAATATAAATTTCTTTATTTCATAAGCCTCTAGCCAATGTTTGAACAAATGTGATGCAAATGCAAAAAAATATCAGATCGCCACAAAGCCACATAAAATCTAGTTTAAGCCTCCCATCCCCTAATCCACACCCCGAAAAAAGCGCATTGTCAAGTCTAGTTAAACAAAGAAAAATACATTATATTGTGCCGTTCAAAGCAATCACATACCGTATCTTGTGTTTTTTAATGGGAAGACTGAACAATGAATGCAGCAACGAATATTAAAGTAACCAAACGCGACGGACGCTTGGAAGATATCAATTTAGACAAAATCCACCGTGTTGTTACTTGGGCAGCGGAAGGCTTACAAAATGTCTCCGTATCGCAAGTCGAGCTCAAATCACATATTCAGTTTTACAACGGTATCCGTACCGACGACATCCATGAGACCATCATCAAGGCCGCGGCTGACCTGATCTCACAAGATACGCCCGATTATCAATATCTGGCTGCCCGCCTCGCCATTTTCCATCTGCGCAAAATCGCTTATGGCGAATTCGAGCCGCCCCACCTCTACGATCACGTTAAAAAACTGACCGAAGCAGGCAAATACGACCGCCACATCATCGCAGATTACAGCCGCGAAGAATTCGACGAGCTGAATGCCTATATCGACCACAGCCGCGACATGACCTTCTCTTATGCTGCCGTAAAACAGCTGGAAGGAAAATATCTGGTTCAAAACCGCGTTACCCGCCAGATTTATGAAACGCCGCAGTTTTTATACATTTTGGTGGCGATGTGCCTCTTCAGCAAATACCCGAAAGAGACCCGTTTGGATTACGTCAAACGCTTTTACGACGCCGTTTCCACATTTAAAGTATCGCTGCCGACCCCGATTATGAGCGGCGTGCGCACGCCTACGCGCCAGTTCTCAAGCTGCGTATTGATTGAATGCGACGACAGCCTTGACTCCATCAACGCCACCACCAGCGCGATTGTAAAATACGTTTCCCAACGTGCAGGCATCGGCATCAACGCCGGCCGTATCCGCGGCTTGGGCAGCGAAATCCGTGGCGGCGAAGCACAACACACCGGCTGTATCCCATTCTTCAAAATGTTCCAAGCGGCGGTTAAGTCCTGCTCGCAAGGCGGCGTACGCGGCGGCGCGGCAACCTTGTTCTACCCATTGTGGCACATCGAAGCCGAAAGCCTGTTGGTATTGAAAAACAACCGCGGCGTAGAAGACAACCGTATCCGCCAACTGGACTACGGCGTGCAAATCAACCGCCTGCTGTACACCCGCTTGATCAAAGGTGGCAACATTACCCTGTTCTCGCCGAATGAAGTTCCGGGTTTGTATGATGCCTTCTTCGCCGATCAAGACGAATTCGAGCGCCTCTACACACAATACGAGCAAGATCCAAACATCCGCAAACGTACTTTGCCGGCAACAGAATTGTTCTCCACCCTAATGCAGGAACGCGCCGGTACCGGTCGTATCTACATCCAAAACGTTGACCACTGCAATACGCACAGCCCGTTTGATCCGCGCGTTGCACCTGTTCATCAGTCCAACTTGTGTATGGAAATCGCCCTGCCGACCAAACCTTTGGACAACATCAACGACCCGAACGGCGAAATTGCCTTGTGTACCTTGTCCGCCTTCAACTTGGGCGCATTGAACAACTTGGACGAACTGGAAGAGCTTGCCGATTTGACCGTACGCGCACTTGATGCCCTGTTGGATTATCAAGACTATCCGGTTGCAGCAGCACGCACCGCAACCATGAACCGCCGCACACTCGGCATCGGCGTTATCAACTACGCCTACTATTTGGCGAAAAACGGCGTACGTTACAGCGACGACTCCGCGCTCGGCCTGACCCACCGCACCTTTGAAGCCATGCAGTATTACCTGCTCAAAGCATCGGTAAACCTTGCCAAAGAATACGGCGCATGCCCGCTGTTTAACCAAACTGTTTATTCGCAAGGCAAACTGCCTATCGATACCTACAAAAAAGACTTGGATGCCGTGTGCAGCGAGCCTTTGCACTACGGCTGGGAAAGCCTGCGCGCCGACATCGTCAAATACGGCCTGCGCAACTCTACCCTGACCGCACTCATGCCGTCTGAAACCAGTTCGCAAATTGCCAACGCCACCAACGGCATCGAGCCTCCTCGCGGCCTGGTCAGCGTTAAAGCATCAAAAGACGGTATTTTGAAACAAGTCGTACCGGAATTTGAAACCCTGAAAGATGCCTACGAAACCCTGTGGCAGCTTCCCGGCAACGAAGGCTACCTGAAACTCGTCGGCGTAATGCAAAAATTCGTCGATCAATCGATTTCCGCCAATACCGCCTACGACCCGAACAAATTTGAAGGCAGCAAAGTTTCCATGAAACAAATGCTCAAAGACCTGCTGACCGCCTATAAATACGGTGTCAAAACCCTGTACTACCACAACACCCGCGACGGCGCGGATGATACACAAGCTGATATTCAGGATGACGGCTGTGCTGGTGGGGCTTGCAAGATTTAAGGACCTGGATTTTTATTAACAGAACTTCTTCAAGAAGTCTGTAATTAAAGTTTAGGCTTCTTGGGGAGGATATTCTTCATTATAAGCATATGAGTTTTATGGATATTCCTTCGATTATTGATAGTCTAGGGCGTAATAAAGACGTAACATTTTTAATTGCGACTGTATTAATTTATTCGGTTAAACAGGTCAAAAATATTTTGTGTAATAAAAATTTCCTACAAACTGTCAAAACCTTTAAAGACAAGGATTCAGAATAAATGTCTTGTGAACATTTAACTATGTCATACAGCACCTTTTCCAAAACCAAAAACGACGCGCTGAAAGAGCCGATGTTTTTTGGTCAGCCGGTAAATGTCGCCCGTTATGACCAGCAGAAATACGAAGTATTTGAAAAACTGATCGAAAAACAATTATCTTTCTTCTGGCGTCCGGAAGAAATCGACGTATCGCGCGACCGTATCGACTACGCCAATCTGCCCGAACACGAAAAACATATTTTCATCAGCAATCTGAAATACCAAACCCTGCTCGATTCGATCCAAGGCCGCAGCCCGAATGTTGCGTTCTTGCCTTTGGTGTCTATTCCCGAGCTGGAAACGTGGATTGAAACGTGGAGCTTCAGCGAAACCATCCACTCACGCAGCTACACTCATATCATCCGTAATATCGTGAATGATCCGTCAGTCGTGTTCGATGATATTGTGCAAAACAAATACATCATCGCCCGTGCTGAAGACATTGCCTGCTATTACGATGATTTGATTGAATACACTCAGTATTACAATCTGTTGGGTGAAGGTTCGCACAATGTTGGTGGCAAGCTTGTTACCGTGTCTTTGCGCGAGTTGAAGAAAAAGCTCTATCTCTGCCTGATGTGCGTCAATGTATTGGAAGCCATCCGCTTTTACGTTTCATTCGCCTGTTCGTTCGCCTTTGCCGAGCGCGAATTGATGGAAGGCAACGCCAAAATCATCAAGCTGATTGCCCGTGACGAAGCCCTGCATTTAACCAGCACCCAGCATATGCTCAACCTGATGCGTGCCGGTGCCGATGATCCTGAAATGGCTGAAATTGCGAATGAATTGCAGGACGAGTGTTTCAACCTCTTCAAAAAAGCAGCTGAGCAGGAAAAAGAATGGGCGGCCTATCTGTTTAAAGACGGCTCAATGATTGGCCTGAACAAAGAAATTTTGGCTCAATACGTTGAATACATTACCAATCTGCGTATGCAGGCGGTTGGCCTTCCTGCCGGATTTGAAGGTGCAACCCAAAATCCGATCCCTTGGATTAACGCATGGCTGTCTTCTGACAATGTACAGGTTGCGCCGCAGGAAGTGGAAATTTCCTCTTACCTGATTGGTCAGATTGATTCGGAAGTCAATGCCGACGATTTAGGCGATTTCGAGCTGTAATCGAACATTCGGTTTTATGATCAAGGCCGTCTGAACGGTGTGGCAGAAATCTTTGATTTCGTCTTTACACCGTTTCAGACGGCCTTTCCAATCCAAATAAATCATATGGCACTCATTAGCACACACGACAAAACCTTCCAACTCCAACAAGGCGAAACCTTATTGGAGGGCTTGGAGCGCACTGGACACGAAGTTGAATACCAATGTCGCAGCGGTTATTGCGGTTCATGCCGGGTTAAAATCTTGGATGGAAAAGTCTCTTATGATAATTTTCCGCTCGCTTTTGTCGCTCCCGGAGAAATTTTGCCGTGCTGCTGCCGGGTTACTGAAGACATCAAGCTTGATTGTCGGGAGCGCATCAAAGAGCCGGATTTATTTGATGTCGATTTATTTGAAGACAAATAAAAAATGCCGTCTGAACATTGTGGCCGAAATCTTTGATTTCATTTCCACCGTTCAGACGGCATTTTGTTTAAGCAACCTTATTTACGTTCGCCAACCGGCAAAACCGTCTTGCCGAAAGATTCGTTAATGACTTCCGCAGCGGCCAAGTAGAACGCACCAAGTGCAGTTACCAAGCCTAAGCAACCGCCGATATGGACGATGCTATGATTTTCCATGCCATCGCCAATACCCAGGGCAAAGAAAGTCAGTGTCAAGAAAAAGAAAATACCGCTCAATACTTTAGGCTTGGTCAAGGTGGCCACAAACATCATCAGCGAAAACATACCCCATGCGCAAAGATACCAGCCGATAAATGCCGGTGCTGTTTCACCTTTAAAAAAGATGGTAAACAAAGCCCATGTCCACCAGAAGGCGCCATAGCTGATAAAAGCGGTAAAGCCGAACGTATTGCCTTTCTTGAACTCAAACATACCGGCAATAACTTGGGCGATACCACCAAAGGCGAGAGCCATGCCCAAAACTAAGCCGACACCCTCTTGAGCAGTAAAAAAGCCGCCGTTAATCAGACTGAGCAACCAAGTTGTCAATGCAAAGCCACACAGGCCTACTGGACCTGGGTTTGCCAGGTTTTCTTTAGTAGTAGTCATTTTATTTCTCCTCTGGTTATTAAAATAGGAAACCCATTGTTACCTATTTTATTTAAAATTAAAAGAAATAAATTTAAAAAAATCAGGCCATCTGAAAAATATTTTTCAGACGGCCTTGAATATTAATAATTAAACTATCCCAAAATTGCCAAGATTTTCCTTAATTCATTGGCATCAATTTGGCCGGGGGCCGACGTTTTTTGTGCCGCACCAAAGGTAACGGCCGAGCCGAAAGTCGAACCGGCTAAGCGACTGACGGCCCCGGTTTTACCCATAGACATAGTAATAATCGGGCGGTCGATAATTTGTGAAACATCATATGTTGCCTGCAACAAAGTCAATACATCTTGCGGCGATTGCGGCATCACGGCAATTTTGCAGATATCCGCGCCCCATTCTGCCATTGTTTTCAGACGGCCTGTAATGTCTGCCAAAGACGGCGTGGCTTGGAAATCGTGATTGCAAAGTAAGGCGGCAGTTTGATACTCATGCGCCAAAGCAATGGTTTGTTTTACGCCATTTCCCTCGGCAAAAAGCTCGATGTCGATAATATCGGCTTGTTTGGAACAGATAATTTTTTCCAATAATTCAAAATAATAGTCGTCAGCACAAGGCGTGTTGCCACCCTCTTGCGCCCTTCTAAACGTAAACAGTAAAGGCTTGTCAGGAAAAGCCTGTCGAGTGATGCCTAATTGTTCGGCAATAAAATCGGCATCAAGCGCAGCTTGAAAAAAATCCGCACGAAATTCAATAATGTCAAAAGCCGTATCTTTCAAAATACGCAAAGCCTGCTCCAATTCCTGCGTATTGGCGGCCACCAGCGGTACGGCAATTTTAGGCAGGCCTTTGCCGATCTCGATATTTTTGATGATGACAGGTTTCATATTGTTCCTTTTTGCTGTTCAAGCCAATCAGTGCAGATGCTCATAAATGGTTTCCGCCAAGGCTTTGCTGATGCCTTCAACTTTTTCCAAATCCTCGCGGCTGGCGGCAATCACGCCGCGTAAACCGCCGAATCGAGTAAGCAATGCTTGACGGCGTTTGCTGCCGATACCGGGGATTTCGCTGAGTGAGGAAGTAACGCGTGCTTTGTCGCGTTTTTTGCGGTGGCCTGTAATCGCAAAGCGGTGCGATTCATCGCGTACGGTTTGCAATAAATGTAAAGCCGGGCTGTTGGGCGGCAGGCGGAAGACTTCGCCGGTAAAAGGCAGTATGAGTTCTTCCATACCGGCTTTGCGTTCTGGGCCTTTGGCGATACCGACCAAAGGAATGTGCAGCCCGAGTTCTTCCCATACCGATACGGCGACGCCGATTTGCCCTTTGCCGCCGTCAATCAACACGACATCGGGCCATTTGACGGCCTCGCCATTGGCTTCGGCTTCCTGCATTTTGCCGTAACGGCGCATCAACACTTCGCGCATGGCGGCGTAGTCGTCGCCGGGTTTGGCGGTGGTGATGTTGTAGCGGCGGTATTGCGAAGGCTGGATGTTTTGTTCATCGTACACAACACAAGACGCAATCGTGGCTTCGCCTTGCGTGTGGCTGATGTCGAAGCATTCAAGGCGATTGAGGCCGTCTGAATCCATGCCGAGGATTTTGGCCAGTTCGTCGATGCGGTGTTGCTGGCTGCTTTGTTGCAGGCGGCGTTGGGCAATCGCCATTTGTGCGTTTTGCTCCGCCATTTTCAACCAGACTTTGCGTTCGCCTATGGTTTTGGTGACAAATTGCATCTGTTTGTCGTGTTCGCCTTCCAAAGCCTCTTTTAGTGCATCGGGAATGGGAAAGTTGCTGATGATGATGTCGGGTTTGCTTTTGCCCAGATAGTGTTGGGCGACGAAGGCCTCGGCGTAGTCTTGTCCGTTTGGTTCGGGATCGTTTTTGGTGTCGGGGAAAAAGCTTTTATCGCCGACGTGCCGCCCGCCGCGTATGCTGACCCAGTGTACGCAGACCAGGCCGTCTGAAACCGCCAGCGCGAGCAAATCGATATCGTTTGGATTGTTCGGATTTTTGCTGTCGATAAACTGATTACTCTGCATGATACCGAGCGCTTGAATTTGATCACGGTAACGGGCAGCTTCTTCAAATTGCAGATTCGCTGCGGCGGTTTGCATTTTGTGTTGCAAGGTACGCGTCAGTTCGTCGGTTTTGCCATTAAGGAAAGTCGCGGCTTCACGCACGCTGTCGCGATAATCTTCTTCGCTGATGTGGCCGACACAAGGCGCGGTGCAGCGTTTGATTTGGTAAAGCAGACAAGGACGGTCGCGATGCTCGAATACGCTGTCTTCGCAGGTACGCAGCATAAAGACTTTTTGCAACACTTGAATGCTGTCGCGCACGGCGTTGCTGTTGGGATACGGACCGAAATATTGATTGGGCTTTTTCAGTGTGCCGCGGTAATACGCCATCTGCGGATATTGATGGCCGCTGAGCATCAGATAAGGATAGCTTTTGTCATCGCGGAAAAGAATATTGTATTTCGGCGACAAGGCTTTGATGAAGTTGTTTTCGAGGATCAGCGCTTCGGCTTCGGAACGCGTGATGGTGGTTTCGATATGGTGAACCTGTTTTACCATCAATGCGATGCGCGGCGAATGGTCGTTTTTTTGGAAATAGCTGGAAACGCGCCGCTTGAGATTGACCGCTTTGCCGACATACAAAACATTATTGTCTTCGTCAAAAAAACGGTACACGCCCGGCAGGTTAGGCAGATTTTTCAGAAAAAGAGGTAAATCGAACGGTTCGGTTGCGCTCACGGGATTTTCTTTTGGAATAAGCAGGCCGTCTGAAAACTTTTCAGACGGCCTTTTTCATTGACGTTTAAGATTCTTGAGACGGAGTATTTTCAGCTTCTACCACTTGGTTTTCAGCTACATCGCTTTCCAAAGAGGCTTCATCTTCAGCCTCTTCGGCCACGCGTTCCAAGCTGACCAGGGTTTCGCCTTCATCCAGATTAATCAGGCGGACACCTGCGGCAGCACGGCCGGTCTCACGGATTTGCTCAACTTTGGTACGAATCAGGACGCCACCGCTGGTAATCAGCATCAGGTCGTCGGTTTCGCTAACCAAAGTCGCGGCAACCAAATCGCCGTTGCGCTCGCCGGTATTGATGGCGATATTACCTTGGCCGCCTTTGTTTTTACGGCTGTAATCGGCAATCGGGGTACGTTTGCCATAGCCGTTGGCGGTAGCAGTCAATACTTGCAAGTCGCTTTGCTCGGCTTCATGGACGAAGGTAATCAGGCTGACAATCTTGCCATCGGCCGGCAGGCGCATACCGCGCAAACCGCCGCTGCCGCGACCGGACGGACGGACACCGTGTTTGCCGCTTGGCAATGCATTTTCGGCATTTTCATCATCCAGGCCGTCTGAATCTTCATTTTCGGTTTCGATATCGGCATCTTCTGCTTCATCGTTACCGGATTTTTCCCAATATTCGTTAAAGCGGATGGCTTTGCCCAAGTTGGAGAACAACATAATGTCGTCCGCACCGCCGGTTTGCGCTGCGCCGACCAAGTAATCGCCTTCTTTAAGCGCGATGGCTTTGATGCCTTGGCTGCGGACGTTTTTAAACGCAGACAGCTGGACTTTTTTCACCATGCCTTGTGCAGTGGCGAAGAAGACGTATTGGTCTTCGGGGAATTCGCGGACGGCCAAGATGGCGCTGACTTTTTCGCCCTCTTCCAATTGAATAACATTGTTAATCGGACGACCACGGCTGTTTCGGCCACCTTCCGGCAGTTTGTACACTTTAATCCAATGGCACTTGCCCAAATTGGTAAAGCACATCAAATAATCATGCGTGTTGGCAACAAACAGGGTTTCGATAAAGTCTTCGTCTTTGGTTGCCGCTGCCTGTTTGCCGCGGCCGCCGCGACGCTGCGCCTGATAATCGGTGGTCGGCTGGGTTTTGATGTAGCCGCCATGAGTTAGGGTAACAACCATTTCACGTTGCGGAATCAGGTCTTCATCGGCGATATCGCCGCCAAACGGATTGATTTCGCTGCGACGCTCATCGCCGAAGTTGGCTTTGATGTCTGCCAATTCTTCGCGGATGATTTGGGTAACGCGCTCTGGTTTGGAAAGAATATCCACGAAATCAATGATTTTACTCATCAGGTTTTTATATTCGCCGACAATTTCTTCCTGATCGAGGCCGGTCAGGTTACGCAGGCTCATGCGCAAAATGGCATCAGCTTGCAATTCGCTCAGATAATAGCCTTGGCTGTGCAACCCCAAATTCTCTGGCAAGCCTTCAGGGCGCATCATGTGCAGGTCCAAATCCGTACGGCTGAGCATGTCTTCAACCAAGCTGCTGCGCCATGGGCGGGACAGCAATTTTTCTTTGGCTTCCGGCGCATTGGCAGATTCTTTAATCAGACGGATGATTTCGTCGATATTGGACAAGGCAACTGCTTTACCTTCGGCAATATGGCCTTCATGACGCGCTTTTTTCAGGCGGAATAAGGTACGACGGGTAACGACTTCGCGACGGTGGCGCAGGAACTCGGACAGGATTTGTTTCAGGTTCAGCAAACGCGGCTGGCCGTCAACCAAGGCTACCATGTTGATACCGAAGCTGTCTTGCAGCTGGGTCAGTTTGTAGAGTTGGTTCAAAACGACTTCGGCATTTTCATTGCGTTTCAATTCGATCACGACACGCATACCGGATTTGTCGGACTCGTCGCGCAGGTCGGATACGCCTTCCAGCGTTTTTTCGCGTACCAACTCGCCGATTTTCTCAACCAGCTTGGCTTTGTTTACTTGATATGGGATTTCATCGATAACGATGGCTTCGCGTTCACCGTTTTTACCGATAGGCTCGATATGGGTTTTACCGCGCATCACTACACGGCCGCGGCCGGTTTTATAGCCTTCGCGAACGCCGCTTAAGCCGTAAATAGTTGCGCCGGTTGGGAAATCAGGCGCTTGGATAATGTTGATCAGCTCATCGATTTCAGTTTCAGGCTCATCCAACAAGCGCAGGCAGGCATTGATGGTATCACCCAAATTGTGCGGCGGGATATTGGTTGCCATACCGACGGCAATACCGGACGAACCGTTTACCAACAGCGCAGGGAAACGGGTCGGCAATACCAGTGGCTCATGTTCGCTGCCGTCATAGTTGGGACCGAAATTGACGGTTTCTTCTTCGATATCCGCCAGCATTTCATGGGAAATTTTTTCCATGCGGATTTCGGTATAACGCATGGCTGCTGCGGCCAAGCCGTCGACAGAACCGAAGTTGCCCTGACCGTCGATCAGTACATAACGCATGGAGAAGTCTTGCGCCATACGGACGATGGTGTCGTAAACGGCTGTATCGCCGTGGGGGTGGTATTTACCGATAACGTCGCCGACGATACGCGCCGATTTTTTATAGGCGGAATTCCAGTTGTTTTTCAACTCGTGCATCGCGTACAACACGCGGCGGTGTACCGGCTTGAGACCGTCGCGGACATCCGGCAGGGCTCGGCCCACAATCACGCTCATGGCGTAATCGAGGTAGCTCTTGCGCATTTCGTCTTCAAGGCTGACAGGCAGGGTTTCAAGTGCAAATTTATGGTCGTTGCGGATGGTTGCGTCGGTCATGATTATCTGTAATTTCGTATGGCAAAAATCTTGTTGATTCTACCACAAAACAAGCGGTTTATGGCTTTTGCGTGAAGGCCGTCTGAAACAGGATTTCAGACGGCCTTCATTATTTAATAAATTTAATTTAGTTGCAGCCAGAATCTTCATCGGAAGCCTGCAAGCTCAATGCTTTGCGCTTTTTAGCCTTTTCATAACGGCAACGTTGGCGCGATGTATTGATTTCCAAAGGTGGCACGGCAACCGGCTTGCCGTCTTCTACGGCAACCATGGTGAAGTAGCAGCTGTTGGTATGGCGCACTTCACCGGTGCGGATGTTTTGCGCTTCTACACGGATGCCGACTTCCATAGAAGTGCGGCCGGTGTAGTTAATGCTGGCGTAAAAGGTTACCAGTTCGCCGACATGGATAGGCTCTTTAAACAAAACTTTATCGACAGACAAGGTAACGCAGTAGTTGCCGCTGTATCGGCTGGCACAGGAATAAGCGACTTGGTCGAGCAAGCGCAATAATTCGCCACCGTGGACGTTGCCGCTGAAATTTGCCGTATCCGGCATCATCAGCTCGGACATAATGAGTTCGTGAGAAGGAAGTTGGCGTGCTTGTTCCATAGTTTGGCCTCTTGAAGTGGTTTGTTTTTAAGGCCGCCTAGTATTTCAGACGGCATGTTTTGTAGGAATTTTGATTCTACCGTTTTTGAGTGGAAAAATTCAATCTACCACACCTGATCATAACCATTTTCTACGCGAAAAGAAAATCAGCAGTCCGATGATGATGCACAGCATCACACCCAAAACCATGAAATAGCCGTAATGCCAATGCAGCTCGGGCATATTGTCGAAGTTCATGCCGTAGATGCCGGTGATGACGGTCAGTGGCATAAAGATGATGGTGATAACCGTCAACACGCGCATTTGCTGGTTCATGCGGTTGGATTGGAAGGAAAGGTAGATGTCCATCATGCTCAACACCATATCACGCGAGGCATCAAGCGATTCGATAAGCTGCATATTGTGGTCGTACACATCGCGCAGATAGACGGTCGATTCGCCTTTGAAAATGGCAAAATCGCCGCGTACGGCCAGTTGGTAGAACACATCGCGCAATGGCAAAAGTGTGCGCCGCAGACGGACGGCATCGCGTTTGAGTCGGTGAATCTTACTGAGAATATCGCTGTTTTCATTTTTAAACAGCGACTTGTCTATTACTTCGACACGGTTGTTGTACGACTCCAAAACAATGAAATAGTCGTCCACAATACGGTCGAGCAGGCAATAAGCAAGAAACGCCGTATTTTTGTTCAAAATATTGTGCGGATTCTCGTGCATCTGCCGGCGAAGATGGCTGAATAAGCCCAGCGGTTTTTGTTGGAAAGACAACACAAAATCTTTGCCGATAATCACATACACTTGGTCAGAATGGAGTTTGCCCGTAGAGGTATAGTGGTAAACCTGTGCGGCAGTAAAAACATAGTTGCCGTAATCTTCAATTTTCGGACGCTGCTTACGACTGAGAATATCTTCAATAACTAGCTCATGGATACCATAAGGTTCAAGCGCGTGTTTGAGCAAGGCAACATCATTGATGCCGACAAAATGCAGCCAGTTGATTTGACCTTCTTGCGGGCGGGCAATATCGGGCAAGTTTTTTCCGGCAAGATAATCATGCTGAGCAAAGGTATCGGCGGAATACAAGGTTTGATGGATAGCAGAACGCGGCGCATTGTCGGTATTGCTGCGCTGCATGGTTTGGTCTTGCAGATTGTCGGTTGTCTCAACTGGATTGGCTGGTTTGCTCATAAAAATAAATCATGTTTTTTAGTTAGAATGAATTGTACAGACAGAAAAGGCCGTCTGAAAACTAATTTTCAGACGGCCTGACAATATCGATCAACGTTTTATTAGGCTTGGGGCGCGGTTTTCTCCAGCTCCAATGCGGCAGCAAGCAAGGACAGGCGCGCCATTACGCCATAAACGTAGAGGCGGTTGTGTTCATTGTCGACGTCGCAGTCTTTTTCAGAGCGCGGCATGCCGAGCGAGTCCCATTGTTCAAATACGCGCTTGCAGGCTTCGGGCGCTTCTTGGGAATTGTCGCCACTGCCGGTGGGAATGCTGTTGGACAGTGGCACAAATACCATACCGCCGGCGTTGAGGTTTTCGTCTGCACCACGGCCTTCGTGTACACGGAAGAAACCTCCGATTACGAAACGGTCCATCATATAAACGACAGGTTCACACACAGCGCCGTTCATGGTTTCGTAGGTATAAATACCTTCTTGGACAATGACTTCGCTAACTTCTAAACCCTCTTTGACTTTCGCCATTTTATTGCGGTTTTTACGGTTCAAGCCGCGCACTTCATCTGCAGATTTAACGCTCATCACGCCCATGCCGTAAGTACCTGCGTCAGCTTTCACAATAACGAAAGGCTGGTCGGTAATGCCCAATTCATCGTATTTGGCTTGAATTTTCGCCAATACGCGCTCTACCGCGCCTGCCAACGCATCCTCGCCTTCACGCTCTTGGAAATCCAAACCGCTGATTTTTTCAAAATAAGGATTAATTTGCCATTCGTTGATATCAATCAACTTGGCAAAGTCGGCAGCAACTTGGTTGTACGCACCGAAGTGTTCGGTTTTACGGCGAGTCGTCCAGCCGCCGTGCAATGGAGGCAATACGGTTTGACTGATGTCTTTAAGGATTTCAGGGATACCCGCAGACAAGTCGTTATTCAACAAAACAACGCAAGGCGAGAAGCCATCTGCGAGATGTACACGCTCACGGGTACGCAATAAAGGCTCAAGCAAAATTTTATCGCCTAATGCGGTTTCAAACTCGGTTGGCTCAGTCACTTCCGGATTCAGGCTGCCCAAGCGCACTTCATACCCTGCCGAACGCAAAATCTCGCTGAGGGCGTAAACGTTTTGCAGATAGAATGTGTTGCGCGTGTGGTTTTCAGGAATAATCAATACGGATTTTGCCGTTTCACATGCACGCTGCACCGCATCTTGCGCGGCGACCGCCGCCAGCGGGATAAAGTTGGGATTCAAATTATTGAAGCCGCCCGGAAACAGGTTCATATCGATAGATGAAATTTTGTAACCGGCATTACGGATGTCAACCGAACCATAAAATGGCGGACGGTGTTCGTTCCAATGCGAACGGAACCATGCTTCGATTTTGGCATGATTGGCAAGGACTTTTTTCTCAAATTCCCGTAATTGAGTCAGATGCTCAGGAGCCATTACCGGTAATTTCATTCTCTATACCTCTTGGTAAGTGTGGATGTTGAGTGAGAATGATAGAACTTTTTAGTGCATTTCGACAAGCATTCTTTCAGATAAGATGCATCTTTTTGTCAACAATTCTACAATTTGTCTAATTTTCAACTAAGATTTTTGAAACTTTGCAACAAATTTTAAAAATTGGACAAGTTCCTATTGCGCAGCCCCTATAAAAAGCCTAAAATCCGCCCATAAACGCAAACCATCATTCATACCTACCAATAGCAAAGAATACTCATCATGAGCGCACAAACCCTTTACGATAAACTTTGGAACAGCCACGTCGTCCGCGAAGAAGAAGACGGCACTGTCCTGCTTTACATCGACCGCCACCTGGTTCACGAAGTAACCAGCCCGCAAGCATTTGAAGGCTTGAAAATGGCTGGCCGCAAACTCTGGCGTATCGACAGCGTAGTCTCCACAGCCGACCACAACACCCCGACCGGCGACTGGGACAAAGGTATTCAAGATCCAATTTCCAAACTGCAAGTCGATACTTTGGACAAAAACATTAAAGAGTTTGGCGCACTCGCCTACTTCCCGTTTATGGATAAAGGCCAAGGCATCGTGCACGTTATGGGCCCGGAACAAGGCGCTACCCTGCCCGGCATGACCGTTGTCTGCGGCGACTCGCACACTTCTACCCACGGCGCATTCGGCGCATTGGCGCACGGTATTGGCACTTCCGAAGTCGAGCACACCATGGCGACCCAATGCATTACCGCAAAAAAGTCCAAATCCATGCTAATTTCCGTTGAAGGCCATCTGAAACCCGGTGTTACCGCAAAAGACGTAGCACTTTACATCATCGGTCAAATCGGTACGGCCGGCGGTACAGGCTACGCCATCGAGTTTGGCGGCGAAGCCATCCGCAGCCTTTCTATGGAAGGCCGCATGACCTTGTGCAATATGGCAATCGAAGCCGGTGCGCGCTCAGGCATGGTTGCCGTTGACCAAACCACCATCGACTATGTAAAAGGCAAACCTTTCGCACCTAAAGGTGAAGCGTGGGACAAAGCCGTCGAATACTGGCGCACGCTGGTGTCTGACGAAGGCGCCGTATTCGATAAAGAATACCACTTCAAAGCCGAAGACATCGAGCCTCAAGTAACTTGGGGCACATCGCCTGAAATGGTTTTGGACATCAGCAGTAAAGTGCCTAATCCCGCCGAAGAAACCGATCCGGTCAAACGCAGCGGCATGGAACGCGCGCTCGAATACATGGGTTTGGAAGCCGGTACGCCATTAAACGAAATCCCTGTCGATATCGTCTTTATCGGTTCTTGCACCAACAGCCGTATCGAAGACTTGCGCGAAGCCGCCGCTATCGCCAAAGGCCGCAAAAAAGCGGACAATGTACAACGCGTATTGATTGTTCCAGGCTCCGGTTTGATTAAAGAGCAGGCAGAAAAAGAAGGCTTGCACGAAGTATTTATAGAAGCCGGTTTTGAATGGCGCGAGCCGGGCTGCTCTATGTGCCTTGCCATGAATGCCGACCGCCTGACCCCGGGACAACGTTGTGCCTCTACTTCCAACCGTAACTTTGAAGGCCGTCAAGGCAACGGCGGACGCACCCACCTCGTCAGCCCTGCCATGGCAGCCGCAGCCGCAGTGACCGGCCACTTTACCGATATCCGCACTATGGCTTAAAGTATTTTCAGACGGCCTTTATTGATCAGGCCGTCTGAAACAATACCTTGCCCAAGTAAATTTTCCTATTGCGCAAAACGTCCGAAAACCTTCTTAATCATTGATAACTTGAAAGGAATCTAGTATGAAAAAACTGTTTGCATTAGCTGCCGCAGCCCTCATCCTGTCAGCTTGTTCCAGCACTTGGTCCGGCGCAAAAGACGATACCAATCGCAATTGGGACAAAACCAAAGAGACTGCCGAGCGCGTAGCCGATAAAACCAAAGAAACCGCAGAACACGTTGCCGAAAAAACCGGTGAAGCCGTTAAAAAAGGCGGCAATGCAGTAGGCCGCGGCATGAGCCATGTTGGAGAAAAAATCGAAGCCGCTACCGAATAATTCGGTAAATCAGGCCGTCTGAAGCTCCTAACTTCGTTTCAGACGGCCTGATACATTATTAATTTTTCAGACATTTTCACGATTCCAAGCAAAGGAAGAAACAATGAGTAATCCGTCAAGCTGGTTTGGTATTCACGCTCATGATTTGGATCGCGCCAAAACCTTTTACGAATCCGTATTCGGCAAGCCCCTGCAAGATGTTGGCGGCAACGGATTCCGTTTCATCATTTTTCCAGCCGATTACACCCAACACGGTACGGCCGGCATGATTTGGCACGACAGCAACGCCCAACCCGGCCATGGCGGTACAACCATTTTCTTCAATTGCCCGGATTGTGCCGAAACAGCAGAAAAAGCCGTTGCAGCAGGCGGCAAACTGTTACAAGAGAAATTCCGCATTGCCAACGGCTTTGCAGCATTTATCGAAGACACTGAAGGCAACCGAATCGGTTTGCACAGCACATGCTAACCCGAATAGCCATAAAATAATTTCCCATTATTACTATAAGAATCTGACATGAAAGCCTTTACCAAAATTACCGCCATCGTTGCCCCGCTCGACCGCAGCAACGTCGACACCGATGCCATCATCCCCAAACAATTTCTGAAATCCATCAAACGCAGCGGCTTCGGCCCCAATGCCTTTGATGAATGGCGTTACCTCGACCACGGCGAACCTGGCATGGACAACAGCAAACGTCCGTTAAACCCGGATTTCTCCCTGAACCAGCCACGCTATCAAGGCGCACAAATCCTGTTGACGCGTAAAAACTTCGGTTGCGGCTCTTCACGCGAACACGCCCCTTGGGCATTGGACGACTACGGTTTCCGCGCCGTCATCGCCCCCAGCTTCGCCGACATCTTCTTCAACAACTGCTACAAAAACGGCCTCCTGCCCATCGTGTTGACTGAAGAACAAGTTGATCAGCTTTTCAGAGAAGTCGAAGCCAACGAAGGCTATCAGCTCTCCATCGACCTTGCCGAGCAAACCCTGACCACACCAAGCAGCGAAACGTTCAAATTCGACATTACCGAACACCGCAAACACTGCCTCTTAAACGGTTTGGACGAAATCGGCTTAACCCTGCAACACGCCGACGAAATCCGCGATTTCGAAGAAAAACGCCGCCAAAGCCAGCCTTGGCTGTTTAACGGTTGATAAACGATGAGGTCGTCTGAAAACGAGCGTAACGAATTTTCAGACGACCTCTTTTATTAACACACAATCAGGTCGTTACTCTTTACCATCATATTTGAAAAACATACCCAACAATTTCACACACACAACACCATGAAAAAAATTATCCTGCTCCCTATACTTTTTATCAGCCTCGCCGCACATGCGGAATTCTCAGAAATTCAAGATCCTGACGGATACAGCAACTTACGCGAAAAACCGAACGCCCAAAGCCGAATCCTGACCAAAATTCCAAACGGTACCCATGTTTATACCCCCGAGATGGACGGAAAGCTTCATTTAGAACACGGTTGGCAGATGACCTACGATTTGCGCGGCAAAAAAAAGCTAGATGGCTGGGTGCATACTTCGCGACTGATTCCGTTGTCGCGTTATGAAAGCATCCCCGTTACGGCCACTGCCGACGGCTTTACCTGCCAAAAAAACGGTATGGGCGTGCGCATTAAATCGGAACGTTTCAACTATAAGAAAGAAAAACATCTGTTTGCACACGATCAATACGGACTTTCCCATTATCGCGGAAAAGAAATGTTCGGCACTGACGGTACAATTCCATTCAGCCACTATCGTGAAATTGCCTTTTTCCGCAACGGTAAAACACAAATCGCTCCCCGAGCCCAATATGACCACCTGTTCGACCCATATTTTGAAAAGGCAGGCGATAATACGCAACTGAGCCACTGTTACTACCGCGCTAAAGACGATACCCTTTTCTTAACGACCATCATCGGAGATGGTGCCGCCTATACTGAAGTTTTATTTGTCTTCCGGCAAGGCATCTTGAAGAACGTATTGGCTTCGCTACACCCTGAGGTTTAATTTTCAGACGGCCTTTTTATCTCTTTCTGCAAAACATGATTACCGACATCATCAGCAACGCCACCCGCTACGCCGCACTGCACCCGGACTTCGCCGACGCCGTCCGGCTGTTGCAAACACTGGATTTCGCCGCCCTGCCCGACGGACAAGTGCCGTGTGAAAACCCAAACATCCGCCTCTTTATCGGCAGCGAACCAATGAGGAGCAAAGCCGATGCCAAGCCGGAAGCGCATTTGAAACATATCGACATCCAAGTCCCCATCAGCGGGGAAGAAACCTACGGCTGGATAGACAGAGGTCGTCTGAAAAACGGTTTGGGCTACGACGAAAAGCGCGACATCGAATTTTTCGACTGCGAACCGGAAACCTGGCTCACGCTCCAACCGGGCAAGTTTGCCCTCTTCTTTCCCAACGACGCGCACGCCCCATTGGTGAGCGAAGAAAAGTCCATACGCAAAGCCGTCTTTAAAATCCGTATCGAAGCAGAACGTTACTGATTCCCTCCAAACCTTCGCAAATACTGTAAAACTCGGCTACATCGCCCATCGCGTTCCCGACAAATCCGCCAGCATGATTTCCACGCAGCTTTCTCGATGCCGCAATGGTACAATCAGCCTCGTTCAAGCAAACCGACCTGCAAACAGACACAAAAGGTCGTCTGAAAACACCATCCTAAAAAATGGAAAACGCATCGCCGTTTTCAGACGACCTTCCCTTTTCCAAACCCTCATAAGGATTTTACCATGACCAAACATATCGCCATCCTCCGAGGCGACGGCATCGGCCCCGAAATCGTCGCCGAAACCGTCCGCGTACTCGACAAACTCATCGCCCAAGGTCTGGACGCCAGCTACGAATACGCCCCACTAGGCGGCGAAGCCTACGACGAATACGGCCATCCCTATCCCGAATTTACACAAAACCTCTGCCGCAAAGCCGATGCCGTCCTGCTCGGCGCGGTCGGCAGCCCGCAATACGACAATCTCGACCGCCCGCTACGCCCCGAGCGCGGCCTATTGGCAATCCGCAAAGACCTGAACCTGTTTGCCAACCTGCGCCCCGCCATCCTCTATCCCGAGCTTGCCAACGCCTCCACGCTCAAACCCGAAATCGTCGCAGGCCTCAACATCCTCATTGTGCGCGAACTCACCGGCGACATCTACTTCGGCGAGCCACGCGGCATCCGTGTTCTAGAAAACGGCGAACGCGAAGGCTACAACACCATGAAATACAGCGAAAGCGAAATCCGCCGCATCGCCCACGTTGCCTTCCAATCCGCCCAAAAACGTAGCAAAAAAGTCTGCTCCGTAGGCAAAGCCAACGTTTTGGAAACCACCGAACTGTGGCGCGAAATCTTTGAAGAAGTCGGCAAACAATACCCTGATGTCGAGCTTTCCCATATGTACGTTGATAATGCCGCCATGCAGTTGGTACGCGCGCCCAAACAATTTGACGTGATTGCCACCGGCAATATCTTCGGCGATATCCTCTCCGACGAGGCCTCCATGCTGACCGGCTCCATCGGTATGCTGCCTTCTGCTTCTTTAGACGAAAACGGCAAAGGCCTGTACGAACCGTCTCACGGTTCTGCCCCCGACATTGCCGGTCAAAACAAAGCCAACCCGCTGGCAACCGTATTGTCTCTTGCCATGTTGCTGCGTTACAGCCTGAACGACGAAGCACGCGCACAACAAGTTGAAAACGCCGTACAAAAAGTACTGCAACAAGGCTTGCGTACCGGCGACATTTACGAAGAAGGTACCAAACTGGTTTCCTGCTCCGAAATGGGCGATGCCGTATTGGCCGCTTTGTAAGAGGCCGTCTGAAAAAAGCGTGAGTTTTAACTTACGCTTTTTTATTATTAATCTATTTTATTTATATCCATCAGGTACAACTGGTGCAGAAACAACAACTCCATCTTTCACAACCATTGACAGAGTTTTAATAGATCCTGTCATTCCATTAACATGTGTCCAAACATAAATCAGTCCTTCAGGAGATGACCTTACTGCACTTGGAGTACCCATTAATGCAACAGCTTCCTTTTCATTCATTCCCTGCTTAATTTGCCGTGCATTATCCCAATTAAAATTAGTACCAGCACATCCTGCTAATAAGACAGAAACAAAAGCAGTCAAAAATAATTTCTTCATTTGTTCATCCTTTTTAAAATATAGTAAATAGTAATATAATTATGCCACAGTATTTAAAATTTGCCATATATTCTTCATAATCGTATCATCTATAATTCTTTATTTATAAAAAAAGGGCGTGTCTTCACACGCCCTTATATCTTTTTCAGACGGCCTTAAGATTGAAGCAATCAACCTCTTTTGTGTTTGCCGCCAAAGCCGTCGTTAGACTTGCGCTTGCCTTTAAAGCCTTCGCCGCCTTTTTTGAAACCGTCAGCTTTTTTGAAACCATCTTTCTTAAAGCCATCTTTCTTGAAACCGTCTTTTTTATGGCCTTCGCCGCGAGCTTTACCGCCGAAACCTTCTTTAGCCGGTTTCTTATCGCCGCGCCAGCCGCCGGATTTGCGATCGCCCCAGCCGCCTTTGCCTTTCGGTTTGCCGCCGGCAGATTTACGTTTGCGTGTGGGTTCCATGCCTTCGATGGTCAGTTCAGGCAATTTACGGCCGATATATTTTTCGATTTTGTGTACTTTGACGTATTCGTTTACTTCGGCAAAAGTAATCGCAATACCGGTACGGCCTGCGCGGCCGGTACGGCCGATGCGGTGAACGTAGTCTTCAGCCTGTTTCGGCAAGTCGTAGTTGATAACGTGGGTAATGGTCGGTACGTCGATACCACGTGCGGCTACATCGGTGGCAACCAAAATTTTGCAGCGGCCTTTGCGCAAGTCCATCAGCGTGCGGTTACGCCAGCCTTGAGGCATATCGCCGTGCAGGCAGTTGGCGGCAAAACCTTTTTCGTACAACTCATCCGCGATGACTTCGGTCATGGCTTTGGTGGACGTGAAAATCACGCATTGATCAATATTGGCATCGCGCAAGATATGGTCGAGCAGGCGGTTTTTATGGCGCATATCGTCACAGTACAACAGCTGCTCTTCGATTTTGCCTTGATCATCCACACGCTCAACTTCGATGGTTTCAGGGTCTTTGGTCAATTTGCGCGCCAGTTTGCCCACCGCGCCGTCCCAAGTGGCGGAGAACAACAAAGTCTGACGGTCGCTCGGCGTTGCTTCAACGATGGTTTCGATGTCATCAATAAAGCCCATGTCCAACATACGGTCGGCTTCGTCCAGAATCAGCACTTCCAAACGTTCAAAATCAACTTTGCCGCTCTGCATCAAGTCCATCAGACGGCCCGGAGTGGCGACAATCAGGTCAACCGGTTTGCTCAAAGCACGGGTTTGGTAGCCGAAAGATGCGCCGCCGACAATGCTGACGGTACGGAACCAACGCATATTTTTAGCATACGCCAGCGCGTTTTTTTCCACTTGAGCCGCCAATTCACGGGTTGGAGTCAATACCAAAGCGCGTGGGCCTTTGCCCGGTTTTTCGCTGCGTTTGGTCAGTTTTTGCAAAGTCGGCAGCAAGAAGGCTGCGGTTTTGCCTGAACCGGTTTGTGCCGAAGCCATAATATCGCGTCCGTCCAAAGCAAACGGAATCGCTTGCGCCTGAATCGGGGTCGGGCTTTCATAACCCTCGCTGCTTACGGCAGACAAAATGTTTTTATCAAGGTTCAAATCGGCAAATTTAATAGACATATCTATCCTAAGAGACAACAACGCGCACGCCTGAACAATTTCAGACGACCTGAAGCAAAGGAAAGTAACGATACGGGGAATGTGAAGTTACAGGGTTGTCGCAAGCATCTTGCTTGTGGTTAACATCGACGACAACCTGCACAGAAAAGGCTTTGCAAATATGCAAGCAATAAAAGAAACACGCCCGAAACGGCAGTTTAGGTTGGATGACGATGGCTTCGTATCAAAAGGCGAACGGCGGATAATATAGATTTTATGGATAACAGTCAAGCAAAAAGGCATCAAGTGCGTTAAAATCCAACCCCTTCCCAATACTTAATTCAGGCCGTCTGAAACCATGACTGACATTACCCCCTTTGCCAACCGCTTGGGCAAAAACATCAAACATCTTATGAAATGGGCCAAACGCAACAATATCGAAGCCTGGCGCATTTATGACCGCGATATTCCCCAATTTCCCTTTGCCGTCGATGTTTACGGCGACCAAATCCACCTTCAGGAATACGATACCGGCTGGCTGATGCAGCCCGAAGAATACGAAGCATGGCTTGCGGATGTATTGGAAGCCATCGGTTTTGTGACCGGCTTTGCGCCCGAACAAATCCACCTCAAACGCCGAGAACGCCAAAAAGGTTTGCAGCAATACGAGAAAACCGGCAAAACCGGCGACGATTTCGTCATCACTGAAAACGGCCGCAAGTTTTGGGTCAACCTCGACAAATACCTCGATACCGGCCTTTTCCTCGACCACCGCAACACGCGCAAAAAAGTCGGCGACACCGCAGCGGGCAAACGCTTCCTCAACCTGTTTTCCTACACAGGCAGCTTTACCGTCTATGCTGCAACCGGCGGCGCGGTATCCAGCGAAACCGTCGATTTATCCAACACTTATCTCGAGTGGGCAAAACGCAATTTTGAACTCAACGGCATCGACACCGAACAACACAAAATCGTCCGCGCCGATGTGTTCCAATACCTGCAAAACGCCGCAGACGAAGGCAAAAAGTTCGACCTGATCGTCATGGACCCGCCCAGCTTTTCCAACAGCAAAAAGATGCTCGACATCCTCGACATCCAGCGCGACCATAAAAAGCTGATTGACGGCGCAATGAGCCTACTCGCTTCAGACGGCATTCTGTATTTCTCCAACAACTTGCGCAGCTTTGTGTTGGACGATTCGGTCGCGGAACAATATGCCGTCAAAGACATTTCCAAGCAGTCCGTTCCCGACGATTTCCGCAACAAAAAAATCCATCAATGCTGGGAAATCAAGCATAAATAAGCATCAGGCCGTCTGAAAGCCAGTTTTCAGACGGCCTGATTACCATATTGAATCTCTCAATCAATAGGCGCATAATTGAAGAAATTGTTGACAATATCAAAAGGAAAAGAACATGCAAAACTACCTGACACCCAATTTCTCATTCGCCCCCATGATTCCGGAACGCGCGCTCGGCAGCCGGGTTTGGGATACTGAAGGACGAGAATACATTGACCTGTCAGGCGGTATTGCTGTGAACGCGTTGGGACATTGCCATCCCGATTTGGTCGCAGCCTTGGCCGAACAATCGCAAAAACTCTGGCACATTTCTAATATCTACACCACCCAACCGGCGCAAGAATTGGCCAAAAAACTGGTCGAAAACACCTTTGCCGACAAAGTGTTTTTCTGCAATTCCGGCGCAGAAGCCAATGAAGCCGCGCTAAAACTGGCGCGCAAATACGGCCGCGATCATTTTGGCGAACACAAAACCGAAATCATCTCCTGCCTCAACAGCTTTCACGGCCGTACCCTGTTTACCGTATCCGTCGGCGGCCAGCCCAAATACAGCAAAGACTACGAGCCGCTGCCGTCAGATATTACTCATGTTCCATTTAATGATATTGCCGCATTGGAAGCCGCCGTCAGCGACAAAACCTGCGCCGTGATTATCGAGCCGATTCAAGGTGAAAGCGGCATTCTGCCTGCCACTCAAGAATATCTGCAAGCCGCACGCCGTTTATGCGATAAACACGGCGCTTTGCTGATTTTGGACGAAGTACAAACCGGCATGGGTCATACGGGCAAACTGTTTGCCTACGAGCATTACGGCGTAACACCCGATATTCTCAGCTCAGCCAAAGCCTTGGGTTGCGGTTTCCCGATTGGCGCGATACTGACCACCGATAAAATCGCCCCAACCTTCGGCCCCGGAACACATGGCTCGACCTTCGGCGGCAACCCAATGGCGTGCGCGGTCGGCAGCCGTGCGTTTGACATCATCAATGCGCCCGAAACATTGGCACACGTTGAGCAACAAGGCCAAAAACTTCAGACGGCCTTGCGTGAAATAGGCGAAAAGACCGGCGTATTTAAAGAAGTCCGCGGCATGGGCTTGCTGCTCGGCTGCGTGTTGGCAGACGAATACGCAGGCAAGGCATCGGAAATTACCGCCGCCGCTTTAAAACACGGCCTGATGGTACTGGTTGCCGGCGCCAATGTGGTGCGCTTCGCCCCCAGCCTGCTGCTGAACGATGAAGATATGGCCGAAGGCTTGAAACGTTTTGAAGCAGCTTTAGTCGAATGGTTGGCCTGATTTTCAAAACCCAATATCCAAATCAGCCGACAGCTTTTATTCCCTAATTGATGCCATATAGCGAAGGCCGTCTGAAAGACCGTTTGAGTTTTTCAGACGGCCTTTTTTCAATATTGAAAACAACATCCGCCTACATGCTTTGTCATTTGATGTTTGTTAAAAATCGTACTGCCTCTTCGTGTTACGCTTGGCAAACAATTTGATTTTACGAAGAAAAGGAGCAGGAGATGGTATCGTTGAAAACACAAGTCGCCGGTTTTTCTTTTGACAACTGCCTGATGAACGCGGCAGGTGTGTCATGTATGACTGTTGAGGAATTGGAAGCGGTCAGACAGTCTTCGGCAGGCACTTTCATTACCAAGACCGCAACGCTTACCCCTCGTCAAGGCAACCCCGAGCCGCGTTATCGGGACGTGCCTCTCGGCAGCATCAATTCGATGGGATTGCCGAATCAAGGCATTGATTACTATCTGGATTACCTGCTTACCCTTCAAGAGTCTCAGCCTGAACGGATATTTTTCCTATCACTGGTCGGTCTGTCGCCCGGCGAAACACATATCCTGCTGGAAAAGGTGCAAAACAGCGGATTCAACGGCATTACCGAACTCAATCTTTCCTGCCCAAACGTCCCCGGCAAGCCGCAAATCGCCTACGACTTTGAAACAACCGAGATGATTTTGAACAATGCCTTTACCTACTTCGATAAGCCCTTGGGCATCAAACTACCGCCGTATTTTGATATTGCCCATTTCGATCAAGCGGCGGAAGTGTTCAACCGCCATCCCTTAAAATTCGTCAACTGTGTCAACTCCATCGGCAACGGCATGTATATCGAGGACGAATCCGTCGTGATCCGCCCGAAAAACGGCTTCGGCGGCATAGGCGGTCAATACATCAAACCGACCGCGCTTGCCAATGTCCATGCATTCTATCAAAGACTGGATCCGTCTATTCAAGTCATTGGAACAGGCGGCGTTTACAGCGGTCGTGATGCGTTTGAACACATCTTGTGCGGCGCAAGCATGGTGCAGATCGGCACGGCGCTACACCAGCAAGGCGTAGACATTTTTGAACGTGTTTCCCTTGAGTTAAAAGCCATCATGGCGCAAAAAGGCTATGAGAAGCTGGAAGACTTCAAAGGCAAATTGAAATATTTTGAATAAGGTTTACTCTAAAAAACGCCCAAGGCCGTCTGAAAATTTCAGACGGCCTTGTTGTATAATTGCTCCCTACATTACCCGTCTTCCCTTTCAATGAAACTCAACCCCCAACAGCAAGCCGCGGTCAAATATCTAAGCGGCCCCCTGCTCGTCCTTGCCGGCGCAGGCAGCGGAAAAACCGGCGTGATTACGCAAAAAATCAAGCATTTGATTGTCAATGTCGGCTATCTGCCGCATACCGTCGCCGCGATTACCTTTACCAATAAAGCCGCCACAGAAATGCAGGAACGCGTCTCTAAAATGCTGCCTAAGTCACAAACGCGCGGGCTGACGATTTGCACGTTCCACTCTTTGGGTATGAAGATTTTGCGCGAAGAGGCGAACCATATTGGTTACAAAAAAAACTTTTCTATCCTCGACTCTACCGACAGCGCCAAAATCATCGGCGAACTTTTGGGCGGTACGGGTAAAGAAGCCATATTCAAAGCGCAACACCAAATTTCCCTTTGGAAAAACGATCTAAAAACGCCTGAAGATGTCGTTCAGACGGCCTCTAATGTGTGGGAACAACAAACAGCGCGCGTGTATGCGAGCTATCAGGAAACCCTGCAAAGCTATCAGGCAGTAGACTTCGACGACTTAATCCGCCTGCCCGCCGTACTGTTGCAGCAAAACAGCGAAGTGCGTAACAAATGGCAGCGGCGGCTGCGTTATCTGTTGGTTGACGAATGTCAGGACACCAACACCTGCCAATTTACCCTGATGAAGCTCTTGACCGGCGCGGAAGGCATGTTTACCGCCGTCGGCGATGACGACCAGTCGATCTACGCATGGCGCGGCGCAAACATGGAAAACCTGCGCAAAATGCAGGAAGACTATCCGCAGATGAAGGTCATCAAGCTGGAGCAAAACTACCGCTCCACTGCTCGGATTCTCAAAATCGCTAATAAAGTGATTGAAAACAACCCCAAACTCTTTACCAAAAAACTTTGGTCGCAGTTCGGCGAAGGCGAAATTGTCAAAGTCGTTGCCTGCCAAAGCGAGCAACATGAAGCCGACTGGGTCGTCAGCCAAATCGTCAAGCAAAAGCTGGTCGGCGGCGATAAAACCCAATACGCCGATTTCGCTGTGTTATACCGCGGCAACCATCAGGCGCGGATTTTTGAAGAAGCCTTGCGCAGCGCGCGCGTTCCCTACCAACTCTCCGGCGGACAAAGCTTTTTCGACAAAGCCGAAATCAAAGATGTGTTGTCCTATTTGCGCCTGCTTGCTAACCCCAACGACGATCCTGCCTTCCTGCGCGCCGTGACCACACCCAAACGCGGCATCGGCGACGTTACATTGGGCAAACTCAACACCTACGCGAACGAACACGAATGCAGCCTGTATGAGGCCGCGCAAAACGAAGAAGCGCTTGCCCTATTGAACCATACCAACCGCCAACACCTGCAAGCCTTCATGGATATGATTGAAAACTACCGCACCAAAGCCGAAACCAGCGAAGCAGGCGAGCTTATCCATAACCTGCTAAAAGAAATCGACTACGAAAACCACTTGCTGGCCAATGAAGAGGGCAAAGCAGGAGAAATCAAATGGCGCAATGTTACCGACCTGACCGGCTGGCTGGAACGCAAAGGCGAGCAAGACGGCAAAAACATCATTGAGCTTGCCCAAACCATCGCCCTGATGACACTTTTGGAAGGCAAAAGCGAAGAAGAAGTCGATGCCGTCAAACTCTCCACCCTGCACGCTTCCAAAGGTTTGGAATACCCCTACGTTTTCCTTGTCGGTTGCGAAGAAGGCATCTTGCCACACAACGACAGCATCGAAGAAGACAATGTCGAAGAAGAACGCCGCCTGATGTACGTCGGCATTACCCGCGCCAAACGCCAACTTACGCTAACCCACTGCCTCAAACGTAAAAAGCAAGGCACATGGCAATTCCCTGAGCCGAGCCGTTTCATAGATGAAATGCCGCAGGAAGACATCAAGATTTTAGGCCGCAAAGGCGGCGAGCCGATTGTGAGCAAGGAAGAAGGAAAAAGCAATCTGGCAGGATTGCTGGATATGCTGGGAAACAAGAGAAAAGGATAAGGCAAGGCCGTCTGAAAACAATGTTTCAGACGGCCTTATTGTCAGCAAAATGTCAAAGACAACAATCAAATAATTTTCACTTTATATCGTTACGCCTATCCGTCCCCATTCCTCCCGATTATTCAAAAATAAACAAAAATAATCGAATAATCAGGTATAAAATAAAAAAGCAGGTGACACGATCGCCTCATTCCCCTTCAATTTACAAGCAAAAATTGTCAACACTTGAAGTATAAATTCACAAGCAAAATTGCATTTTTCAGGTATAATAATGGATTCCCCAACTGCATTTTGTGAGCTGAATCCATGTCTGTTGTTCTGCCCTTGCGCGGTGTAACCGCCCTTTCCGATTTCCGTGTTGAAAAACTCTTTCAAAAAGCAGCCGCACTCGGCCTGCCCGAAGTCAAATTAAGCAGCGAATTTTGGTATTTTGTCGGTAGCGAAAAAGCACTTGATGCCGCGACAGTCGAAAAACTGCAAGCCTTACTGGCAGCGCAAAGCGTTGAACAAACGCCAAAAGCGCGCGAGGGCTTGCATTTATTTTTGGTAACGCCCCGTTTGGGCACCATTTCGCCTTGGGCTTCCAAAGCAACCAATATCGCCGAGAACTGCGGTTTGGAAGGCATTGAGCGTATCGAACGCGGCATGGCCGTATGGTTGGAAGGTGCGCTTACCGACGAGCAAAAACAACAATGGGCAGCCCTGTTGCACGACCGCATGACCGAAAGCGTGTTGACCGACATCGATGCAGCGGCGCAACTGTTCCACCACATCCAATCGGAAACCTTCTCCAGCGTAGATGTATTGGGCGGCGGTAAAGAGGCATTGGTCAAAGCCAATACCGAAATGGGCTTGGCGCTTTCTGCCGACGAAATCGATTATCTGGTTGAAAACTATCAGGCTTTAAACCGCAATCCGTCCGATGTTGAATTGATGATGTTCGCTCAGGCAAACAGCGAACACTGCCGCCACAAAATCTTCAACGCCGACTTCATCCTCAACGGCGAAAAACAACCGAAATCCCTTTTCGGCATGATTCGCGATACACACAACGCACATCCCGAAGGCACAGTCGTTGCCTATAAAGACAATTCGTCCGTAATCGAAGGCGCAAAAGTCGAGCGTTTCTATCCGAATGCGGCGGAAAACCAAGGCTACCGTTTCCACGAAGAAGACACCCATATCATCATGAAAGTGGAAACGCACAACCATCCGACCGCCATCGCGCCGTTTGCAGGCGCGGCAACGGGTGCGGGCGGCGAAATCCGCGACGAAGGCGCAACGGGCAAAGGCTCACGTCCGAAAGCGGGCTTGACCGGTTTTACCGTCTCCAACCTGAATATTCCAGGCTTGGAGCAGCCGTGGGAACAAGCCTACGGCAAACCCGGCCATATTGCTTCTCCTCTAGACATCATGATTGAAGGCCCGATTGGCGGTGCAGCGTTCAACAACGAATTCGGCCGTCCAAATCTCTTGGGCTACTTCCGTACCTTTGAAGAAAAATTCGACGGCCAGGTTCGCGGCTATCACAAACCGATTATGATTGCCGGCGGCTTGGGCAGCATTCAGGCACAACAAACACACAAAGACGAAATCCCCGAAGGCGCGTTGCTGATCCAACTGGGCGGCCCGGGCATGCTTATCGGCTTGGGTGGTGGCGCGGCTTCATCCATGAATACCGGCACGAACGATGCGTCTTTGGACTTCAACTCCGTACAACGCGGCAACCCCGAAATCGAACGCCGCGCGCAAGAAGTCATCGACCGTTGCTGGCAGCTTGGCGACCAAAACCCGATTATCTCCATCCACGATGTCGGCGCAGGCGGCCTGTCCAACGCCTTCCCCGAACTCGTCAACGATGCCGGACGCGGTGCGGTATTCAAACTGCGCGAAGTGCCGCTGGAAGAACACGGCCTCAACCCGCTGCAAATCTGGTGCAACGAATCGCAAGAGCGTTATGTGTTGTCCATTTTGGAAAAAGATTTGGACACCTTCCGCGCCATCTGCGAACGCGAACGCTGCCCGTTTGCCGTGGTCGGCACGGCGACCGACGACGGTCATTTGAAAGTGCGCGACGATTTGTTCTCCAACAATCCTGTCGATTTGCCGTTGAACGTCTTGCTCGGCAAACCGCCCAAAACCACGCGCACCGACAAAACAGTTACACCGTCCGAAAAACCGTTTAACGCGGGCGATATCGACATTACCGAAGCCGCCTATCGCGTTCTGCGCCTGCCTACCGTAGCGGCTAAAAACTTCCTGATTACCATTGGCGACCGCAGCGTTGGCGGCATGACCCACCGCGACCAAATGGTCGGCAAATACCAAACCCCCGTAGCCGACTGCGCCGTTACCATGATGGGCTTCAATACCTATCGCGGCGAAGCGATGTCTATGGGCGAAAAACCGACCGTCGCCCTGTTTGACGCGCCTGCTTCGGGCAGAATGTGCGTCGGCGAAGCCATCACCAACATCGCTGCGGTCAATATCGGCGACATCGGCAACATCAAACTCTCCGCCAACTGGATGGCAGCGTGCGGCAACGAGGGCGAAGACGAAAAACTCTACCGCACCGTCGAAGCCGTTTCCAAAGCCTGTCAGGCATTGGATTTAAGCATCCCCGTGGGCAAAGACAGCTTGTCGATGAAAACCGTGTGGCAGGATGGCGAAGAGAAAAAATCCGTTGTTTCGCCGTTGAGCCTGATTATCTCCGCGTTTGCGCCAGTGGAAGACGTACGCAAGACTGTTACGCCCGAATTGAAAAACGTCGAAGACAGCGTATTGCTGCTGGTTGACTTGGGCAACGGCAAAGCGCGTATGGGCGGCTCTGCATTCGGTCAGGTTTACAACAACATGACTGGCGATGCGCCTGATTTGGACGATACAGGCCGTCTGAAAGCGTTTTACAATGTGATTCAACAGCTTGTCGCCGAAGACAAACTCTTGGCATACCATGACCGCAGCGACGGCGGCTTGTTTGCGACGCTGGTGGAAATGGCGTTTGCGGCACGTTGCGGCTTGAATGTGGATTTGACTTCACTGGTTGCCAACCAAGCCGATGTCAACGTAGCAAGCATCCGCGCATTGTTCAATGAAGAGCTGGGCGCAGTGATTCAAATTGCCAAACAAGATGTAGCAGCCGTAGAAGCCTTGTTTAAAGAAGCTGATTTGGCACTGCATACCGTTGCCACCATTGGTTCTGACGAAAGAATCGTTATCCGCAATCAGACAGGCATCGTATTGGGACAAAACCGCGCCGACCTGCAACGCGCATGGCAGGAAACCAGCCACGCCATCCAACGCCTGCGCGACAACCCTGCCTGCGCAGACAACGAGTTTGCCCTGATTGACGACAACGAACGCAGCGCATTGTTTGCCGACGTGAAGTTTGATGTAAACGAAGACATCGCCGCGCCGTTTATCAACAGCGGTGCAAAACCCAAAATCGCCATCTTGCGCGAACAGGGCGTAAACGGACAAATCGAAATGGCCGCCGCCTTTACCCGCGCCGGATTTGATGCCTACGACGTGCATATGTCCGACCTGATGGCAGGCCGCGTCCACCTTGCCGACTTCAAAATGCTGGCGGCGTGTGGCGGCTTCAGCTACGGCGACGTACTCGGTGCAGGCGAAGGCTGGGCGAAATCGATTCTGTTCCACCCTGCTCTGCGCGACCAATTTGCCGCCTTCTTTGCCGATCCGAACACGCTGACATTGGGCGTGTGCAACGGCTGTCAAATGGTCAGCAACCTCGCCGAAATCATCCCCGGCACGGCAGGCTGGCCGAAGTTCAAACGCAATTTGAGCGAACAGTTTGAAGCGCGCCTGAGCATGGTTCATGTACCGAAATCCGCGTCGCTGATTCTGAACGAAATGCAAGGCTTCAGCCTGCCCGTTGTCGTTAGCCACGGAGAAGGCCGCGCAGATTTCGCCCTGCACGGCGGCAATATTTCCACCGATTTAGGCATTGCGCTGCAATATGTGGACGGTCAAAACCAAGTGACCCAAACTTATCCGCTCAACCCTAACGGCTCGCCTCAGGGTATTGCTGGTGTGACCAACGCCAACGGCCGCGTTACCATCATGATGCCGCATCCGGAACGCGTGTACCGCGCCGCACAAATGAGCTGGAAACCGGAAGACTGGACGGAATTGTCCGGCTGGTACCGCCTCTTTGCCGGCGCAAGAAAAGCTTTGGGTTAACCGGCAGGCTGATTTGATTCGGCTTTAAAGAAAAGGTCGTCTGAAATAGGCACATCGGACTTCGCTCCAACCTGTTTCAGACGGCCTAGATTTTTTATCCCGAACCTATATACAAAAAAACTTAATTGAATTTATAGAAAGATTTGGAGAAGCTTATGTCTGACAAAGTAATTTTTAAAAACAAGCCGAATGATGATGAATATATTAAATGGATTGAAGAAAACTCAAATGGATTTGTATTAAATATAGATCAAACTAAAGACCCTTCTAAGATTTATAAAGATTATCCCAAAATACATTTTGCTAATTGTGGCCAACTAAATAAAAGGCCGGGGCGCACAACTAAAAAATATTTCAAAGTTTGCTCAAACTCAATCGAAGAACTTGAACGATGGAGCTTGAACACATACAACAAAGAACTAACTCCATGCAGAACCTGTAAGAAAAGAGGATTATTAGTGGCATGGTACGCAGAAATAAAAAATCTTCAGGCGGCTTCTGCCCTGTCCTTAAAATCTGATATAGACGAACTCAAAGAATGTTTAGTATCTGAGACCAATTCAGCAAAACGAACCGAAATTGAGACTTTGATAAAAGCCCGTCAAGGGCAAGGCAGTTTCCGACAAAAACTACTCAAACTGTATCCAAGCTGCCCGCTGACCGGTCTAGATATCGAGCCTTTACTCATTGCCAGCCATATTAAACCTTGGAGCGTGTGCGATGATAACGAGCGTTTATGTCGCTTCAATGGTCTGATGCTCGCACCCAATATCGACAGATTATTCGATAATGGACTGATTACGTTTGATACCGACGGTACGATAAAAATCAGCCCGACAATCGATTCGGAAAATCAAAAGCGGTTGGGAATTTCTCCCGATATGAAATTAAAAATTCGACCGGAAAGCGAAAAATATTTCGAGTATCACCGCAACCATGTCTTCCAAAAAGAAGAGTAGATGGGTTGAACAGTCTGTTGATTTAAGGTCGTCTGAAAACGATTTAGCGAACCACTCTATACCTGTTTTCAGACGACCTTTTTGCGTCCTTTTGCATATAAAGACCAAACCGACCATCGTCATTCCCGCGTAGGCGGGAATGACGGTGGCGAAGTGTTTTTTTGGATTCCCATTATCGGCATTCCATTAGCGTGTTCTGCAAGCAGAAGCATCATTCCGTATAATCATAATCCCCCTTAGCTCCCCATCAGCTATAATCGACATATTCAGACGGCCTTTCCCGACATTATGACTCGACAAGCCTTTATCCTCAGCGATTGCGAATTTCCCGAATGCGGCGAAAAGCCTTACGCCCTGCTGACCGCAAATCCGACTAAGGAACACCACTTCGTCGCCCAAACCGAGCAGCGGCAGCATTCGCATAATCCGCAGGTCAGCCCGCAGAATCAGAATGTTTATAAGCTGCCTTTGTCCATGTTCCATCCTGGAGAAAAAGCCCGCGGCAAAGAACAAAACCGCAGCGAAGCGATAAGCGTCAACATCATCGGCAACTTGGCGGCAAAAAACCTCTATACGCTGACCTTTGTCGAAGACTCCGCCAACCAATACAATCTGGAAAGCTGGTTCAACCGTCATGAAAGCGGCTACGAAGAGGCCTGCAACTACCTGCGCACCTTACCTGCAGGCCATCTGAAAACAACTACGGCAAATGTCGATACCGTCAAAGTACCTGATGCCTTGTGGCGGATATTGCGGCTGAAATTCCTCGGCATTCTGCGCAATCCGCACAACCACAAAAAACTGTTTGCCCACCGCCTGCACCAAACACTTCGAGCGCGGCTGCCGGAAGTCGGTTTTGAATTTGTCCGCTTAATCAGCAAACGCGATCCCAAGCGCATCGAAGCCATTATGCAGGACTACCGTTTCACTTTTCTCTGCTATGTTGATTGGCTGGGAGGGCTTTACGGTATGTTGAGCGAAGGCGTGGCGCAACCGTCGTTGTTTGAACGGCTGTTTTGCAATATCTTTGCCGAACCCGAAGCAGTGAAAATCGAATTGTTCCGCTATCCTGAAAACACGGGGCTGTGCCTGTTTGGCGACAGCAGTTTCTGCCTGCAAGCCTCGGCCAAGCTATTCAGCGTCGGCGTTAATATCTCGCACGATATGTTTGCCATCGTCCATCTGCAAACCGACCGTTGGCACACGTTTAAGAATACCTTTCATCACAACGCGCCCAAACTGCAAGGCCAAGTACGGATTATCGACGGTGACCAAACCCAAAGATTGCTGTTCAACCGACTGTGCATCCATCAAGCCCATGAAGCCGTGTTCGGCCAAAGCCCTAATATCAAAGATTATTTAGAGGCCGTCTGAAACCCCCAACCAGAAGAAAGCATATGAAAATCACGCCAATCCAAGCCCTAAACGACAACTACATCTGGATGATTCAAGAAGGCAACCATGCCGCCTGCGTCGATCCGTCTGATGCCACACTCGTTTTGAAATTCCTCGTCCACAACCGCCTGATGCTGGCGCAAACATGGATTACCCATCCGCACCCCGACCACACCGGCGGCGCAAAAAGCCTGTTCCACGGATTTTTAGAATCCCCAATCTATGGCGAAAGCGACATCGATGTGGCGACGCATACTGTCACAGCAGGCACGCAGTTCCCGTTTGGCGAAGGCTTGGTTACCGTTTGGGCAACCCCCGGCCATACCGACCGCCACATCAGCTATCTGTTGGAAAATTCAGACGGCCTGCACGTTTTCTGCGGCGATACCTTGTTCTCCGCCGGTTGCGGCCGCGTATTTACCGGCACAATCGAACAGCTTTACGACAGTTTCCACCGATTCAACCAACTGCCCGAAGAAACGCTGTTTTATCCGGCGCACGAATACACCGCCTCCAATCTGCGCTTTGCCCAGCATATCGAGCCGGACAACGCCGACATTCAGACGGCCTTGGCCTCAGCCGACCACACGCCGACACTGCCTGTCAGCCTGGCACACGAACGCAAAGTCAATCCGTTTTTCCGCGTACACCTACCCCAAGTTCGGGCACGCGCCGAAGAATTGAGCGGACGAAAATTAAACAGCGAACTCGAAGTCTTCGCTGCTTTGCGTGAATTGAAAAATCAATTTTAATTGCTGATCTGACTTGAGAATAAAAGCTGTCTGAAAATATGAATACTGAATGATAAGACAGCAGATACCGCGTAAAAAAGATGACAAATCATTGTACTAATAGCAAAATGTCAAAAGTTAGAGTAATGGATAAATTAGACTTAAAATGAAAAAATTACTTATTGTATTGTTAGGGCTGACAAGCCTTAATGTTTACGCCAATGGCTGTGGCGGTGAATATCAACCTGCAACTGGAACCTGTCGTATCATTGATAGTTCAGGACGACAGATTATATATAACGTTGGCAGACCTCAATCGTCTAACAATGGGCCTACTCAGAGCCAACCCAAAATTATTAATATCAAGGTTCCTTCAAAATACGGTGCTTGGGCCGTTAATTTAAATACAGGCATTGCGGGCGGTGCACTTGATATGGATTCACTTGAAGCTGCAAAAAGAGAAGCTATTAAAACTTGTGAACGAGGTGGAAAAAATGCTCCATGCACACTAGAGATTTGGGCACGAAATGGATGTATTGCTGTTGCTCAAGGAAAATCTAGTAGTAAATCTGGTAAGAAATGGAAGCTTTTCTCAGTAGCAACGGATCCAGGAGAAGCTGAAGCCCAGGCAATGCAGGAATGTCAAGCTGCAGGACGTACACAATGTAGAATCGTTGCTCCCGAAGGTTGCTCACTACCTAAATTCTAATAGCCCAAAGGCCGTCTGGCGTTCAGACGGCCTTTTAGTTTTCGTACCACTTTAAACAGCAAAACCTACGGCTGCTTTTTATGTTTCACACATTCCGCAGCATATTGCTTGCCCCAACGGTGCATTGCTTCAATCACAGGCATCAGCGTCCTCCCAAACTCAGTCAGCGAATAGTCCACTTTAGGTGGCACTTGTGGATAGGCTTCCCGATATAAGGTATTTGCTGAGTTAGCTTAAACCACTAACATAAAGCTTGCTGATTGATTTTGATTGTATGCGTTAACCAAGCTCATCAGTGCAAATAAAGGCCGTCTGAACAATATCAGTTCAGACGGCCTTTATTATTTAGGGATTATTCCCACTCAATCGTGGCAGGCGGTTTGCCGCTGACATCATAAACCACGCGGTTGATGCCTTTGACTTCGTTGATGATGCGGTTGGACACGCGGCCAAGCAGCGAGTAAGGCAACTCAGTCCAGTGCGCAGTCATAAAGTCGCTGGTAATCACAGCGCGCAAGGCTACGACGTAATCGTAAGTGCGGCCGTCACCCATCACGCCGACGGATTTCACAGGCAGGAATACGGCAAAGGCTTGGCTGGTCAGGTCGTACCAAGATGTGCCGTTTTCATCGGTAGTATTGCGCAATTCTTGAATGAAAATATCGTCTGCCTGACGGAGCAAGTCGGCGTATTCTTTTTTCACTTCGCCCAAGATACGCACGCCCAAACCCGGGCCCGGGAACGGATGACGGTACACCATTTCACGCGGCAGACCCAAAGCAACGCCCAATTCTCGCACTTCGTCTTTGAACAAGTCGCGCAATGGTTCAAGCAATTTGAGCTTCATGTTTTCAGGCAGGCCGCCGACGTTGTGGTGGGATTTGATGGCATGGGCTTTTTTGGTTTTTGCTCCTGCGGATTCGATTACGTCAGGGTAAATCGTACCTTGCGCCAACCATTTGGCGTTGGTGAGTTTTTTCTCCTCAGCGTCAAAGACTTCGATAAATTCCGCACCGATGATTTTGCGTTTTTTCTCCGGATCGGTCACGCCGGCAAGTTTCGCCAAAAACTGCTCTTCGGCATCAACGTGAATCACGCGTACGCCCAAGTTGCGGGCAAACATATCCATCACCATTTTGCCTTCGTTCAGACGCAACAGACCGTGGTCAACAAACACGCAGGTCAGTTGGTCGCCGATGGCGCGGTGAATCAGCGCGGCCGCTACGGAAGAGTCCACGCCGCCGGACAAACCTAAAATCACTTCGTCGCTGCCGACTTGTTCGCGGATTTTGGCGACGGCTTCTTCGATGTAGTTCGGCATGGTCCAGCTTGGTTGTGCGCCGCAAATATCCAAGACAAAGCGGTTTAACAACGCGCGGCCTTGTTTGGTGTGGGTCACTTCAGGGTGGAATTGGATGCCGTAGAATTGTTTCTCAGCGTTTTCCATCATGGCAATCGGGCAAGACGGGGTGTCGCCAATAACAGAGAAGCCGGTAGGCAGTTTGGAAACTTTATCGCCATGGCTCATCCAGACGTCGAGCGTATTAGGCGCATCGTCTTGAATGCCGCGTGTCAGCTCGCTGTCGATGGTTTTCACTTGCGCATAACCGAATTCGCGTTGGTTGCCCGGGCTAACTTCGCCACCCAAGTGGTGCGCCATAAATTGCATGCCGTAGCAGATGCCCAAAACCGGAATGCCCAAATCAAAAATACCGGTATCGGCTTGATAATCGGATTCGTAAACGGAATTAGGACCGCCGGAGAGGATAATGCCTTTCGGGTTGAAAGCTTTGATTTCTTCCAAAGGCATGTCGAAAGAATGCAGTTCGCAGTAAACGTGGGCTTCGCGCACGCGGCGGGCGATCAGCTGGGTAACTTGCGAGCCGAAGTCGAGAATAAGGATTTTATCTTGGGTCATGGCGGAAACTTTGCAAAATGTAAGAAAACGGTGCAGCCGTGAGGGTAAATTTCAAATTTAAACCACAATAAAAAAGGCCGTCTGAAACGGCGGATTATACCATTGTTCAGATGGCCTTTATAGGGCAAAACCCAAATCTCTCATCTTTCTATTTTGTGTGTTTCTCAGGAATCATATCGCTGCGCGAGAGCAACAGCAGGCAACCCAACACAACCATGCCGATGGCCAATAACGGCGAGAGGTAAATCCAGTAGCTCATGTGCAGATAAATGGCTGTACCGATATAAACCAGCATCGGGCCGGAAACAATGGACTGTTTGTTGATGCCGTCCATAATCAACACGGCAAAGCCCAAAATAATTAATGCGCCGGCAATCATGGTCGATGTCGCAGGCAAAATATCCGTAGCGCGTAAAAACCAAATCGCACCAAAGATAATCAAAAACAAAGGCAGAAAAAGTGAGGGACGGGACATAACAACGCTCCGTAAAGGTTTCAGACGGCCTGTATTATTGGGTGCGTCGGCCATGCAGGCAAGATATAAAAATGCAATCTTGTGTGTAATTATGCAAAGGTTGGCACAACTAAAAGGCCGTCTGAACAGCGGCAAACCAAAATCAAATATTTCAATTTATCCTGTTTCAGACGGCCTTTTAAATCATCAGGCTTTGCCGGTGCTACCGAATCCGCCTTCACCGCGCTCGCTGGCGGCAAACTCGTCCACAACCTTAAACGCGGCTTGGACAACTGGCACAATCACCATTTGCGCGATACGCTCCATCGGCTCGATGGTAAACGCTTCTTTACCACGGTTCCACAAAGAAACCTTCAATTCGCCTTGATAATCCGAGTCAATCAAACCGACCAAATTACCCAAAACAATACCGTGTTTATGACCCAAACCGGAACGCGGCAACAAAACGGCTGCATACGCAGGGTTGGCCAAATGCACCGCCAAACCGGTCGGCACGAGATATACATCGCCCGGCTGCAATACAACGGCTTCATCCAGGCAGGCACGCAAGTCCAAACCGGCAGAACCGGGCGTTGCATAAGCAGGCAGGGAATCGGCCATTTTCGGATTTAAGATTTTCAGTTCGACTTCGGTTTGCATGACGGGACTCCGTATTGTTCTAAATTAGAAAGGGCTACGATTATACACAAATGCCCTTGAGGCCGTCTGAAAAAACGGAGTATGATTCAGTCAGACCTAAGGAGAAAAATCATGGATCTGCACAATATCCGCGAAGATTACAGCAAGCGCGAGCTGTCGGAAGCCGAATGCCACGCCGACCCGATTGTCCAATTTGAGCAATGGCTGAACGAAGCCATTCACGCCGAAGTCAACGAGCCGACAGCGGTCAACGTTGCCGCCGTGGGCGAAGACGGCAGGCCCAACAGCCGCATGGTACTGCTAAAAGAAGTCAACCCCAAAGGCTTTGTTTTCTTTACCAATTACCACAGCCGCAAAGGCCGCTCCTATACGGCACACCCCTTTGCCGCCATGACTTTTTTCTGGCCGGAACTCGAACGCCAAGTGCGTGTTGAAGGACGCATTGAAAAACTCGACGCCGCCGCTTCGGACGAATATTTTGAAAGCCGCCCCTACACCAGCCGTATCGGCGCATGGGCA
This sequence comes from Neisseria sp. P0014.S009, assembly GCF_051958155.1. Classification (NCBI taxonomy): domain Bacteria; kingdom Pseudomonadati; phylum Pseudomonadota; class Betaproteobacteria; order Neisseriales; family Neisseriaceae; genus Neisseria; species Neisseria sp. P0014.S009. The sequence continues at coordinate 60,523 of NZ_JBQCVS010000013.1, forward strand.
AGCGATCAAAGCGAAGTGATTTCCAGCAAAGCCGTCTTGGTGGCCAAAGCCGCAGCCGTCGGCGTCAAACATCCCTTACATGTCCCCCGCCCGCCGCATTGGGGCGGATACCTCGTCATCCCCGACCGCATCGAATTCTGGCAAGGCCGCCCCAGCCGCCTGCACGACCGCATCCAATACCGCCTGGTTGACGGCAACTGGATACGCGAACGCCTTTCGCCATAATTTTCGGATTTTCAAACAAAAATTTACTGGTTGAGTTACAATACAGCCTTTCATCGGCAGGCCGTCTGAATCTGATTTTCAGACGGCCTTTTCCCCCAATCCAACCCCTGCCGCAAATGCCGCAGAAGAACCGCTTTTTCAAGCGAGTTAGGAAAAATCATGTCCAAACAGCCTTCCAGCAAACGCCAATGGCGCGACGGCGTATCATCTACCGCCAAAAAACCTTCCAAACCGGCCAAATCCTTTGCCAATAAAAAACGTCCCGACGACGAGCGAAAAACATCAGGCAAAACTTACGGCCAAAAAGTTTCAGACGGCCCCAAAGCTCAAAATACCGCCCCAAAACAACGAGCCGCCAAAGCCAAAAAACTGGTGGTCCGCAATCCCAACCAAAAAATCATGGAGCACGCCCGCGATTTGAAAGAACGCCGCAGCGACCTTTCACGCTTTGAACCCGAGCGCCTGCAAAAAGTCCTGGCCGCTTCCGGTGTCGGCTCACGTCGCGAAATGGAAGAATGGATCAGCAACGGCTGGGTAACGGTCAACGGCCGTGTAGCGCAACTGGGTGAAAAAGTTACGCCCGACGACCACGTTACCGTCAAAGGCAGCATCATCAAACTCAAATGGGCAGACCGCCTGCCGCGCATCATCCTCTACTACAAACAAGAAGGTGAAATCGTTTCCCGCGACGACCCGCAAGGCCGCATCAGCATTTTCGACCGCCTGCCGCAAGCAGCCAGCAGCCGCTGGGTGGCCATCGGCCGTTTGGACATCAATACCAGCGGCCTTTTGATCCTAACCACTTCAGGCGAACTCGTTCAACGCTTTGCCCACCCCAGCTTTGAAGTCGAACGCGAATACGCCGTGCGCGTATTGGGCGAGTTGACCACCGAACAAATGCGCGTCCTGACCGAAGAAGGCGTCATGCTCGAAGACGGTTTGGCTAAAGTAGAACGCATCTACGAACAAGGCGGCGAAGGCGCAAACAAATGGTACAACGTCGTCATCAAAGAAGGCCGCAACCGAGAAGTACGCCGCATTTTTGAAAGCCAAGGCCTGACCGTCAGCCGCCTCGTCCGCGTAGGCTTCGGCCCTATCGGCCTGCCAAACCGCCTCAAACGCGGCCAGTTCTACGAACTCAATCCGGCAGAAGTCGCCAACATCATCAAATGGGCAGATATGCTGCTGCCTGGCGAACGTCGCCGGAAGAAAAGTTAATGTAAGATAAATCGGGGCTGAGACTTTTGCAAAATCGTCTCAGCCCGACAAAATCTTGCCCAAGTCATAAACATAGTGGGTTAAGTTTAAACCAGTACCGCATTGCTCCGCCTTGTCCTGATTTAAACTTAACCCACTATTCACACATTGAGACCTTTGCAAAAAAGCCCTTCCTTCGACAGCTGAAACTCCAAAACAGGTTTTCGTCTATTTCCGCTCCTAAT
>NZ_JBQCVS010000014.1:0-50958 GCF_051958155.1 Neisseria sp. P0014.S009
TGCTCATGGAAAATCCCCTAAATGTCTTGGTGGGAATTTAGGGGATTTTGGGGAATTTTGCAAAGGTCTCGGCCTTTTTGTTTTTTTATTTTATTCACAATATTCTTTTTATAATCCAAAGTCCGATAACTTTTTGTGTTTACTTTCAAGTAAATCATGAATAAATTGTGGTTCTATTTCTAATAATGATTTTACAGTATCATGGATTTCCCAATACCGTTTACTTGGATAGTCAATAATATGCTGTAGATATTCTTTAACGAGCGGCACATACTCTATAAACTGCATTTTCGTGACCAGCCAAAACAACTCACTGATAGAAAAATCTGCCGATGATGCTTTACGAATAATTCTAACCACAAGAGGAAAGATTTTCTGACGTGCATCATCACCTTTTTGCTGACTCTGATCTGCTTTAGATGCCCAGTAACTGATAAAAGCAGACAAGATATGCCGATCTGTATCATCATAACCATGTAAACGATGATCAATCATTCCCTCTGTCTCCCCTTTCTCAAACATCAAAACCAAAGTATCAAAGCCTTCATCAATACCCCAATGAGCAAGCAGGCGTGCTGAATCAAATTGTAATACCTCATTTTCATTGGATAGCAATTCGATTAATCCATCTATCCTCTCTTGCGGCACATCCTCCAAGTCAAGCTCTTCTGGAATCGTCGTATAGTCCACATTTTCCGGTACACTATACAGCAAAAAATCTATTTTTTTCTCATCCATTAATTTGACCCTTAGATAACTTGCTTCAGCTGCATATTTTAATAGAGCGTTTCAACTGATTTGGATTCTGGGCAACCCAAATAACCAGTTTGAAACGCTCCAATCCGCTTCCGATTTATTCCACTTTCCCTAAAATCATCGCATCGCCATAGCTGAAAAAGCGGTATTCTTGTTCCACCGCATGACGGTAAACGCTGCGGATATGCTCCATGCCCGAAAACGCACTGACGAGCATCAGCAAGGTTGATTTGGGCAGGTGGAAATTGGTAATCAATCGGTCGGCAACATTGAAGCGGTAACCCGGCGTAATGAAAATATCGGTATCACCGCGTCCGGCTTTCAGACGGCCTGTTTCGCGTGCGGCGGACTCCAAGGCGCGCATGGAGGTTGTGCCCACTGCCCACACCTTATTGCCGCGCGCTTTGGCGGCTTCAACGGTAGCAACGGTCTCGGCCGGTACGTCAAACCACTCGCTGTGCATTTTGTGTTCTTCAATTTTATCGACGCGCACGGGTTGGAATGTGCCGGCACCGACGTGCAGGGTTACTTCTGCGGTTTCTACGCCTTTGGCTTTCAGACGGCCCAACAACTCATCGGTAAAGTGCAAACCTGCCGTCGGCGCGGCCACTGCGCCTTGATATTTGGCGTACACGGTCTGATAGCGGCTGTCGTCTTCATCATCGGCCGCACGTTCGATATAAGGCGGCAACGGCAAATGGCCGTTTTGCTCCAAAAGTTCGTAAACGGTTTGCTCGCCTTCAAATTTCAGGCAAAACAATTCCTCCGCGCGCTCCATCATGACGGCACGGATATCGCCTTCAAAAATCAATTCTGTACCCGGTTTCGGCGATTTGGACGAGCGGATGTGCGCCAATGCAGTATGCGCGTCCAATACCCGCTCAATCAGGGCCTCAATTTTGCCGCCGCTGGCTTTTTGGCCGAACAGGCGTGCCTTCATCACTTTGGTATTGTTAAACACCAGCACATCGCCCGGTGCAACATAATCGGGTAAATCGCCGAAATATTGGTCTTCAATCGGCAATATAGGCAAAGCAACCAAAAGCCTGCTGCTGCCGCGCACTTCCGGAGGATGCTGGGCAATCAGTTTTTCGGGCAATTCAAAATCAAAATCGGAAATATCCATTGTCGCGCATACTTTAAAAAAACAGGCGCCATTATACGCGCAAAGTTGGTTTTCAGACGGCATGTTTTGTCGAAAAACCAATAAATTAGAATAAACGCTCTTGAAAAAATCACTTTTTAACAAAAATCAGCGTTCCTTTCTTTTTTCGCCGAAAAACGCCTTTTTTCTATCTTTTACTGGACATTTACCGACAAGTTCGGGAAAATAACCAGATTCATTTCTCAGGCTCAGCCCTGTTCCGACATTATTTAAACGCCGGATGGCAAACCTGCCTTCCGACGTCTCAGGAAATCATCTAAAACCACAGCGGCGCATACCCAATATGCACTTTATGCCGCGCTAAAAAGGAAAAGCAATGGATTTGCGTAAATTAAAAAAACTGATTGATTTGGTCGAAGAATCAGGCATTGCAGAAATTGAAGTTACCGAAGGCGAAGAAAAAGTCCGCATTACGCGCACCACTGCCGCCGCAGCGCCTATTTATGCTGCTCCGGCACCTGCCGCAGCCGCTCCGGTTGCCGCCCCTGTTGCTGCTGCTCCGGTCGCAGCCGCTCCAGCCGCCACCCCTGCCGCTCGCGATTTGTCCAACGCGCAAAAATCGCCTATGGTCGGTACGTTCTACCGCGCCCCAGGCCCTAACGCCGCAGCTTTCGTTGAAGTAGGTAAACAAGTAAAAGCCGGCGATACTTTGTGCATTATCGAAGCCATGAAGCTGATGAATGAAATCGAAGCCGAGAAATCCGGTGTCGTTAAAGAAATTCTGGTTGAAAACGGTACTCCGGTCGAATACGGCGAGCCGCTCTTCATCATTGAATAATCCGTTTTTTCAGACGGCCTTTATCTTTAAGGCCGTCTGAAATTCCTTTTTCTGTTCATTAAGGACAAACCATGCGTCTGATTTTGGCTATTTTCTTGCCATGGTTGCAGTTTTTCACCATCGGCCGTCCGTTTGCAGGCATCATCTGTCTGATTCTGCAATGTACGCTGGTTGGCTGGATACCGGCAGCCATGTGGTCGGTTTATGCCTTGAGCCAATACAAAACCGACCAAAAAATCCGCAACGCATTAGGCGGCCGATGAGGCCGTCTGAACCATCCGGAAAGATTATCATGCTGAAAAAAGTATTGATCGCCAACCGGGGCGAAATCGCCCTGCGCGTCCTGCGTGCCTGCCGTGAAATGGGCATCGCCACCGTCGCCGTCCATTCCGAAGCCGACAAAGACAGCCTGCACGTCAAACTCGCCGACGAATCCGTGTGCATCGGCCCTGCCGCATCTGCACAAAGCTACCTCAACATTCCCGCCCTCATTGCTGCCGCCGAAGTAACCGAAGCCGACGGCATCCACCCGGGCTACGGCTTCCTCGCCGAAAACGCCAATTTTGCCGAACAAGTCGAACAATCCGGCTTTGTCTTCATCGGCCCGAAAGCCGACACCATCCGTCTGATGGGCGACAAAGTATCCGCCAAACACGCCATGATCGAAGCCGGCGTGCCTTGCGTTCCCGGCTCTGAAGGCGCATTGCCGGACGACGGTGAAGAAATCCTGAAAATTGCCGATAAAGTCGGTTATCCCGTCATTATCAAAGCCTCCGGCGGCGGCGGCGGTCGCGGTATGCGCGTCGTCGAGAAAAAAGAAGACCTCCTCCAGTCTGTCGAAATGACCAAAGCCGAAGCAGGCGCAGCATTCGGCAACCCGATGGTTTACATGGAGCGCTACCTGCAGCGTCCGCGCCACGTCGAAATCCAAGTGATTGCCGACGAACACGGCAACGCCATCTACCTCGCCGAGCGCGACTGCTCCATGCAGCGCCGCCACCAAAAAGTCATCGAAGAAGCACCGGCTCCGTTCATCACTGAAGAAGAACGCGCCAAAATCGGCAAAGCCTGTGCCGACGCTTGCAAACGCATCGGCTATCGCGGCGCAGGTACGTTTGAATTCCTGTACGAAGACGGCGAATTCTTCTTTATCGAGATGAACACACGCGTTCAGGTTGAGCATCCGGTTACCGAGCTCATCACCGGCGTGGACATCGTCCAAGAGCAATTGCGCATCGCATCCGGCCTGCCTTTGCAATACAAACAGGAAGACATCCAAGTTGAAGGCCATGCGTTTGAGTGCCGTATCAACGCCGAAGACCCGTACAACTTCATTCCAAGTCCGGGCCTGATTGAAAGCTGCCACTTGCCCGGCGGCTTCGGCGTCCGCGTCGACAGCCATATTTACCAAGGCTACCGCATCCCTCCTTACTACGACAGCCTAATCGGCAAAGTCTGTGTCGTCGGTAAAGACCGCGACCAAGCCATGGCCAAAATGCGTGTTGCCCTCGATGAGCTGGCGATTACCGGCATCAAAACCAATACGCCGCTGCACCGTGACTTGTTCAGCGACCCAGGCTTCCAAAAAGGCGGCGTCAGCATCCACTACTTGGAACATTGGTTGGAAGAACGCAAAGCCAAACTGGATAAATAATCCCTTGTTTTGACTAAAAATCGGGCCGTCTGAAACGCAAAATAAAGTTTCAGACGGCCTTTTTTAAGGCGAAGCAGGCTTCTCCAAATACCGCGTGGACTTTGACGCGCTGGAAAGCCTGCCCGAACTCAAAGCAGGCAAAATCGGCGCGATTTGCTGTTCGCGTCCGACCAACCCGACCGGCAACATGCTGACCGACGGCGAAATGGCGCAGCTGGACGCTTTGGCGCAAGAACACGGCATTCCGCTGATTATCGACAACGCCTACGGAATGCCGTTCCCCAACATTATTTACAGCGACGTGAGGCTGAATTGGCACGAAAACATCATCCTCTGCTTCAGCCTGTCCAAAGTCGGCTTACCTGGCGTGCGCACCAGCATCATCGTCGCCGCGCCCGAAGTCGTCAAAGCCGTCAGCAGCCTGAATGCGATTGTGAACCTGTCGCCCACCCGCTTCGGCGCGGCCATCGCAACGCCGCTGTTGCGGGACGGTCATCTGAAACAGCTTTCAGACGACGTCATCCGGCCGTTTTACCGCAGCCGTCTCGCTGCTCAAGCGCGAGCTGGGCGCGTATCCGCTGAAAATCCACAAGCCCGAAGGTGCGATTTTCCTGTGGCTCTGGTTTGAAAACCTGCCCGTTTCGTCGCAAACTCTGTACGAAATGCTCAAAGCCGAAGGCACGCTGATTATTCCGGGCGAGCATTTCTTTGTCGGCATCGATAGGCAAGACTATCCGCACGCGCACGAGTGCATCCGCATGAGCATTGCGCAGGACGCGGAAACGCTGGAAAAAGGCATTACCGCCATCGGCAGGGTGGTGCGCGGTTTGTACGATGCGGCGTAAACGGTAAAGTTGATAGCCATTCAGTCAAAAGGTCGTCTGAAAACAGTTTCAGACGACCTTTTATCATTTATTTATTTTTTTGAAATGAAATTAATTTTCTTTTAAAATTAGCCGTTACGATCGACTTTTGAAAGAAAATACAAATGATTAAGCCCGCTTCCAGACTCAGCATCCTCAGCCTCTCCCTCCTTGCCGTTTCGGCGGCATTTGCCTCAGACGAACCTCAAGCCCGAGAAATCTCCGAACTTGAAACCATCACCGTAACCGCCAGCGCGGACGCATCCAAGGGCGGTTTGATTCCTGCATTTAAGGGCGGACAGGTGGCTCGCGGCAGCCGCGTGGGTATTTTGGGCAATAAAAAAAACCTAGAATCGCCGTTCTCCAATACTGCTTACACCAATAGGCTGATTCAGGACAAACATGCGCGCAGCGTCGGCGACGTACTGCAAAACGACCCGACCGTCCGCGTTGCGCGCGGTTACGGCAATTTTCAGGAATCGTATTTCATACGCGGCTTTGCCGCCGAATCGGACGATACCATGTACAACGGCCTTTACGGCATCCTGCCGCGCCAATACATCGCCACCGAGCTTTTCGAACGCGTGGAAGTCCAACGCGGCGCATCCGCCTTCTTAAACGGCATGGCGCCGGGCAGCAACAATATCGGCGGCACGGTATCCGTATTGCCCAAACGCGCGCCCAATGAAGGATTGAACCGGCTGACTGCCAATTACGGCGCGGGAAAACGCGGTGGTTTGGCGGCGGACGTGGCGCGCCGTTTCGGACAAAATCAGGAATTCGGCGTGCGCGTCAATGCGGCGCACCATAACGGCAAAACCGCAATAGATGACGAAAAGTCCAAACTCAGCCTGGTCAATGTCGGCCTAGACTGGCGCAATGAAAATGCCCGCCTGTCCGCCGATTTGGGCTGGCAGGACAACAAGCTCAAAGCCACGCGTACCAATGTTACCCTGTCAGGCATGGCCGCCGTGCCGGCCGCGCCTGATGCCTCGTCCAACTGGGCGCAGCCGTGGACGTATTCCAACGAGCGCGACTGGTTCGGCACAATGCGCGGCGAATACGATTTCAACGACAACCTGACTGCCTACGCCGCCTACGGCTTCCGCCGCAGCAAGGAAAATAATTCTCTGGCAAACCTGACTGTCGGCAATGTCAACGGCGATGGATCGATTTACCGCTTCGACAACGCGCGTAAGGATAAAATCGACACGGGCGAAATCGGTTTGCGCGGCAAATTCAATACGGGCGCGGTAGAACACGAATGGACCGCCGCCGCCAACCGGTTCCAATCCTCGCGCAAAAACGCTTATATCATGGATTGGGGCAACCAATATACGACCAACCTCTACAACCCATCCCGCTATCCGCAACCCGCAGCCGCCGACCCGCTGTATTCGGGCAACGACATGGGCAATCCTGCTGTTACCGGCAAAACACGCCTGACCAGCTTCGCCTTGGGTGACACCTTCAGCCTTTGGGACAAACGCCTGCAATTCATGCTCGGTGCGCGCTGGCAGCAGGTGCATAACAAGGCTTACGCCTATAATACGGGCGCGCAAACCGAAAATTACAAAAAATCGCGCCTCAGTCCCGCCGCCGGCGCGGTGTACCGCATTACGCCGAATTGGTCGGTGTACGGCAACTACATCGAAAGCCTGGGACAAGGCGCGACTGCAGGCTCGACTGCCTCCATCAACGGCCGGGTCTACGCCGTCAGCAATACCGGCGAATCGCTCAAACCCTATGTTTCCAAACAAAAAGAAATCGGCACGAAATTTGAAGCCAACGGCTTCGGCGCGGGATTGGCCCTGTTCCACACCGACAAACCGCGTTCGCTTTACGTTGCCGAAAGCGACAACACCGCCCGCTTCACCTCCGAAGGCAAAGACCGCCACCGGGGCGCGGAAATCACCGTTTACGGGGAAGTCGCACAAGGTGTGAGGCTCTTGGGCGGCATTACCCTGCTCGATGCCAAGCAGAAATCTACCGGCTCATCTTTAACTGACGGCAAACGCACCATCGGCGCGGCTAAAACCCAAGCCAACATTGGCTTGGAATGGGAAGTGCCGAAAGTGCAAGGTTTGGCATTTGACGGACGCATGGTTTACACCGGTTCTTCCTACGCCGATGCGGCCAATACGCTTAAAGTTAGCGGCTGGACGCGCTTCGACATCGGCGCGCGCTACCACACCCAAATCGGCAGGCACGAAGCCACCTTCCGCGCCCGCCTCGATAATGTTGCCAACAAGAAATACTGGGCATCCGTCGGCGGATACCCTAACAGCGGCTACCTGAACGCCGGCGCACCGCGCAGCTTCACCCTGTCGGCTTCGGTCGATTTTTAAGGGACGGGCAGCAAACGGCCTCCAACGGTTCAAAGGTCGTCTGAAACGTTTTCAGACGACCTTGGAGCCTGGGGCGTCCGACTTTGCCCTACGCTTTCGGACAACCGCCGTAAAACTCCGCCTTTGCGGCATCGGTACCGACAACGGGCAATGGATTTTGCTGCGCCGCCGCTTTCTCCGAATAACGTCAAACCCACTAAAAGGTCGTCTGAAACGTGTTCCAAATCCAAAACGCCACCTTCGCCATACCAGGCCACTCGCTGCTGCACGACATCAGCGTCAACTTTTCCCCTAACCGCGTGTACGGCCTCATTGGTCATAACGGCTCGGGCAAGTCCACGCTGTTGAAACTGCTCACCCGCCAGCATGAACCCGCAGGCGGCAGGATATTGCTGAACGACAAAGAAATACGCGCCTATTCCGCCCGCGCATACGCCAAAGAAGTCGCCTATCTTCCGCAGCAACTGCCCGCCGCTACCGCGCTGACCGCGCGCGAGCTGGTTATGATGGGGCGTTATGCCTGGAGCGGGCTTTTAGGGCGCACGAACGATGCGGACAGACAGGCGGTGGAACAGGCGTTGCGGCTGACGCATACGGAAAAATTTGCCGATCAAATCGTCGATACGCTATCGGGCGGCGAACGTTCGCGCGTCTGGCTGGCGATGTGCCTGGCGCAGCAAAGCCGCTTTTTGCTGCTGGACGAACCACTTGCCGCTTTGGACATCGCCCACCAAATCGACGTGATGGCACTGGTGCGCGAGCTGTCTCGCAATTTGGGTTTGGGCGTCATCATCGTCATCCACGACATTAATCTGGCGGCGCAGTATTGCGATGAACTGGTCGCGCTCAAACAGGGACGGCTATTAAAAACGGGCAAACCCGCCGACATTATGACCGCAGAAGTGTTGAAAGACATTTACAGCGTCGATATGAACATCATCGCCCATCCTGAAAACGGCTGCCCCGTGGCATTGCCTTGACGCAGGCAAACCGTCCCGCCGCATAAGTTCCGACCATAAAATCCGCCGCCCGAATCCAAACCGGATGACATCGCAGACCATTGTGGAATACCTGTATCCGATATGTTTCAGACGACCCTTTATTCAAAAACCGAAAGACCTTCCAAGCTCATGTCCCACCGCTTTTCAGACGACATTCCCCGCCTTGCCGCACGGCTGTTTTTTACTGCTGCCCTCCTATTTTCCCTGCCTGCACCCGCCGCACCGCGCGTGGCGACTTCGGACTGGACGGTCGCCGAAACACTGACGGCGATGGGGCATCCGCCCGTCAGCGTTGCCGACCGCCGCGTGTACGATACCTGGGTGAACCATCCGCCACTGCCCGCTGCCGTCAAGGAAGCGGGGCTGCGCTTCCAGCCGAATTTGGAGCGGCTGTATCAGATAAAGCCTGATTTTTTCGTGCAATCTTCCTGGTATGCCGCCGCCAAGTCCCAGTTTGAAAAAATCGCCCCGGTACGCGAAGTGGATTTCGGCACGGCAAAAGGCATCGAATATGCCCACACGGTCGAAGCCACGCGCAGGCTGGGTAAAATCATCGGCGACCCTGCCGCTGCCGAAAAGCTGATTGCCGGTACGGAAAACCTGTTTGCCCGCGCCAAACCCGTGCTTTCGGCATATCGCGGCCGCCCGTTTGCGGTGGTGCAGTTTGTCGACGGGCGGCATTTGCGGATTTACGGCAAGACTTCGCTGTTTCAGGCCGTGTTCGACAAATTGGGGCTGAACAATGCCTGGACGGGCAAAAGCAACGAATGGGGTTTCGAAAACATCACGCTTTTAGATTTGGCAAAGCTGCCGCCGGACACGCTGCTAATCATCGTCAAACCGCATCCTCAAAATACACGTGCAACGCTCGAAAAAAGCGCGCTTTGGCAACGCCTGCCGTTCTGCCGCCCTGCAAACCGCCGCATCTTCGAGCCATCGTGGAGCTACGGCGCACTGCCGTCCATGCAGCGTTTCACTTTGCAACTGATGCGTTCGATGTCGTCTGAAAACCCGTCCGCACAAAAGGAAGCCGCATGGTAAAGATTTTCAGACGACCCCTGCCTATCCTTGCCGCCGCGTTGGCAATATCGTGCGCGCTGACGGCGTTTTGGATATTGAAGCTGGAATGGACGCTGCCGTGGCTGCGGCTGTTTGACCGTCCCGACAGCCTGCCTTTGGATGCGCTGATGGTGCAGAACAACACCCTGCCCCGCATGGCGATGGCGCTGCTCGCGGGCGGCAGTACGGCGATGGCGACCATGCTGATGCAGCAGTTGATGCGCAATCCGCTCGCATCCGACAGTACACTGGCAGTCAGCAGCGGCGCGCAGGCGGCTTTGGTGGCGGCGACCGTGTTCGCCCCTTCCTTCCTTGCCTACGGCACGTCCGCCGTGGCGTTTGCTGGCGCAGCGGCGGCTTTGGGCGCGGTATTGCGGCTGTCGGCTCGGCGCGCCCTGCAACCTCTCAGCGTCGTGCTGGCGGGTTTGGTGGTCAGCCTGTATCTGGGTTCCCTCACCGGTATCGTGATGCTGTTTTTCAGCGAAGAGACGCGCGGCGTGATGCAGTGGGGCAGCGGCTCCCTGGTGCAGGACAGTTGGCGCGATACGTTGGGGCTTTTGTGGCGGATTGCCGTTGCCGCCATACTTACCGCCTTTTTAATCAAACCGTTAAACATCATGAGCCTGGGCGACATACAGGCGGAATCGGCAGGCATACCGGTGAAGAAAATCCGTCTGCTGTCTTTGGCGGTTGCTGCATTTTTGAGTGCGGGCGTGGTCGGCTTTGTCGGCATGATGGGCTTTGTCGGATTGGCGGCGGCGACGCTGGTGCGGCAAATGGGCGTACGCACGCTGTCCATGCGCCTGATTTGTTCCTTCATCGTCGGCGCACTGCTTTTGATGCTGACGGACAACGGCCTGATGCTGCTGAAACACTACCGCGGCACCGATCTGCCCGCCGGCGCTGTAACTGCCCTCGTCGGCGCGCCGCTTTTGTTGTGGCTGACGGCGAAAGCACCTCCGCGTCCTTCGTTTCAGACGACCTCCGATATTTCAACCGCCGCGCCGTACGTCCCGCGCCTCTTGCGTTTTCTGCTGCTTATCGCCGTCGCCGTATCGGTATTGGCGTTTACGGTCGGACGCTATGACGAAACCCTGCGCCTGACCATAGACCCGGAATATTTCGTATTCCGCTACCCGCGCGTGCTGCTCGCCGCCGCCACCGGCACCATGCTCGCGTTGACCGGCGTCATACTGCAAAGGCTGACGCAAAACCCGATGGCGGGACCCGAACTCTTGGGCATCAGCTCTGGAACGGCATTCGGCGCGATGTCGGTAGTGATGCTGTTCGGCATTACCTCGGGCAGCGGCTGGTTTTGGCTGACAGGTATCGTTTCCGCTCTCGTATCCTTGGGGCTGTTGATGCTGTTCAACCGCAAAAACGGATTTACTCCCGAAAAAATCCTGCTTACCGGCATGGCGCTGGCCGCACTCGCCGATGCCGCCATCCGCATTTGGATGGCAACCGGCGATTTCCGCGTACAACTGCTTTTATTGTGGATGTCAGGTTCGACCTATCAGGCAACACCCGAATCCGCCCTTACCGTCGGCCTCCTTGCCGCCGCCTCGCTCCTCCTCATCCTCACGCTGCAACGCTGGCTCGGACTGCTCAGTCTGAACGCAACAATCGCCCGCTCCGTCGGCATCAACGTCCCCCTCGCACGGCTGGTGCTGATCGTCTCAAGCGCAGCGTTAACCGCCTTATCCACACTGCTTATCGGCCCCTTGAGCTTCGTCGGACTGCTTGCGCCGCATCTGGCCCGTATGCTCGGCGCACGCCTGCCCAAACAGCAACTTGCCGCCGCCGCACTCATCGGCGCATCGGTTATGATGACGGCCGACTGGCTGGGCAGGCAGATAATGTTCCCTTACGAAGTCCCCGCCGGAATGATGGCCACGCTCATAGGCGGCGCATATTTCATGATGATGATGCGCAAGCTTTAATGCGAACGGAGATACAAAAAGGTCGTCTGAAAACAGTTTCAGACGGCCTTTTTGTTTAACATGTTTATTCGATAATAAAAATCTAACAAAAATAAAATCTCAATTAACAATAACAATATTAAATTGAAGTCATAGTTCCAATAGTCAAAGCCTTTCTGTATAGTTCTTTTCATAGTTTAAATAAAAGGAAAAACAAATGTCGATACAAGAAATTTATGAGAATCAAGAAACCGGCTACGAATATGCCTTCCGGCAAATCGTTTTATAAACCACTGACCATTTTGCAAAGGAAACCATCATGACTACCTCCAAATGCCCTGTTACCCACCTGACCATGAACAACGGAGCGCCCGTTGCCGACAATCAAAACAGCCTGACCGCCGGCCCACGCGGCCCGCTGCTGGCGCAGGATTTATGGCTGAATGAAAAACTCGCTGACTTCGTGCGCGAAGTCATCCCCGAACGCCGTATGCACGCCAAAGGTTCAGGCGCGTTCGGTACGTTTACCGTAACACACGACATCACAAAATACACCCGCGCCAAAATCTTCAGCGAAGTCGGCAAAAAAACCGAGATGTTTGCCCGTTTCACCACCGTGGCAGGCGAGCGCGGCGCAGCCGATGCAGAACGCGACATCCGCGGCTTTGCGCTGAAGTTCTATACCGAAGAAGGCAACTGGGATATGGTCGGCAACAACACGCCCGTGTTCTTCCTGCGCGACCCGCGTAAATTCCCCGACCTGAACAAAGCCGTCAAACGTGACCCGCGTACCAATATGCGTTCTGCCACGAACAACTGGGACTTCTGGACGCTGCTGCCCGAAGCCCTGCACCAAGTTACCATCGTCATGAGCGACCGCGGCATCCCAGCCAGCTACCGCCATATGCACGGCTTCGGTTCGCATACATACAGCTTCTGGAACGAAGCGGGCGAACGTTTCTGGGTGAAATTCCATTTCCGCAGCCAGCAAGGGATTAAAAACCTGACCAACGAAGAAGCCGCAAAAATCATCGCCGACGATCGCGAAAGCCACCAGAGCGACTTATACGAAGCCATCGAACGCGGCGAGTTTCCAAAATGGACGATGTACATCCAGGTCATGCCTGAAGCCGATGCGGAAAAAGTACCTTATCATCCGTTTGACTTGACCAAAGTTTGGCCGAAAAAAGACTATCCGCTGATTGAAGTGGGCGAATTTGAGTTAAACCGCAATCCCGAAAACTTCTTCGCAGATGTGGAACAATCAGCTTTTGCACCAAGCAACCTTGTGCCCGGTATCGGCGCCAGCCCCGACAAAATGCTGCAAGCCCGTTTGTTCAATTACGCCGATGCGCAACGCTACCGTTTGGGCGTAAACTTCCGCCAAATTCCCGTCAACCGCCCGCGTTGCCCCATCCATAGCAACCAGCGCGACGGACAAGGCCGCGCCGACGGCAACTACGGCAGCCTGCCGCACTACGAACCCAACAGCTTCGGCCAATGGCAGCAACAACCCGACTTCGCCGAACCGCCTTTGAAAATCAACGGCGACGCGGCGCACTGGGACTACCGCCAAGACGATGACGACTATTTCAGCCAACCGCGTGCTTTGTTCAACCTGATGAGCGACGCACAGAAACAGGCTTTGTTCGACAACACCGCCGCAGCCATGGGCGATGCGCCTGACTTCATCAAATACCGCCATATCCGCAACTGCTACCGTTGCGACCCGGCATACGGCGAAGGCGTAGCCAAAGCCCTTGGACTGACTGTCGAAGATGCCCAAGCGGCACGAGCCAACGATCCGGCTTTAGGTCAACCTGGTTTACTGTAAGGAGGCATTATGTGGATAGAAATTGAAGAAATCTTGTCTCAAGCTGTCCGATACAGCCGTTCAAACAAAAAGTAACAGTTTAGATCATTAATCAGGCCGTCTGAAACGCAAAATAAAGTTTCAGACGGCCTTATTTTGATGATGAAGTTTATTTGATTGCTTCTGATTCAATGGAACTGACTGCCCTTATTTCTCTGTAAATCATGGCGTACCCCTTACCATCTCATGCCTCTACTGCAAATAAAAAACCGCACGGCTGCTTGCCGTGCGGTTTTGCTTTTTGTCTGAAGGTTTCAGACGGCCTTACATCATGCCGCCCATACCACCCATGCCGCCCATATCAGGCATAGCAGGTTTTTCTTCAGGGATTTCAGCGATCATGCAGTCTGTGGTCAGCATCAGGCCGGCGATAGATGCGGCGTGTTGCAGCGCAGAACGGGTTACTTTGGCAGGGTCGAGTACGCCCATTTCGATCATGTCGCCGTATTCGCCAGAGCCTGCGTTGTAACCGTAGTTGCCTTTGCCTTCCAACACTTTGTTCACAACCACGCTAGGTTCGCCGCCTGCGTTGGCAACGATTTGGCGCAGCGGAGACTCAACGGCGCGCAAGACGATTTGTACGCCTGCGTCTTGGTCTGCATTGCCGGTGTGCAGGTTTTCCAAAGCCGCACGGGCACGCAACAGGGCTACGCCGCCGCCGGCAACCACGCCTTCTTCAACGGCTGCGCGGGTAGCGTGCAACGCGTCTTCCACGCGGTCTTTTTTCTCTTTCATTTCGACTTCGGTAGCGGCACCGACTTTGATCACTGCCACACCGCCGGCCAATTTAGCCACGCGCTCTTGCAGTTTTTCTTTGTCGTATTCGCTGGTTGCGGTTTCAATTTGTTGGCGGATTTCGGCAACACGCGCTTCGATTTGGGCTGCGTCGCCGAAGCCGTCGATGATGGTGGTGTTTTCTTTACCGATTTCGATGCGTTTGGCTTGACCCAAGTCGTCCAAAGTCGCTTTTTCCAGAGACAGGCCGACTTCTTCGGAAATCACCACACCGCCGGTCAGGATGGCGATGTCTTGCAACATGGCTTTGCGGCGGTCGCCGAAGCCTGGGGCTTTAACGGCAACGGTTTTCAGAATACCGCGGATGTTGTTCACCACCAAAGTCGCCAAGGCTTCGCCTTCTACGTCTTCAGCGATAATCAAGAGCGGACGGCTGGCTTTGGCCACTTGTTCCAAAACAGGCAACAAATCGCGGATGTTGCTGATTTTTTTGTCGAACAACAATACAAACGGATTGTCCAAAGCAGCGATTTGTTTTTCAGCGTCGTTGATGAAGTAAGGAGACAGGTAGCCGCGGTCGAATTGCATACCTTCAACCACATCCAGCTCGTTTTCCAAAGATTTGCCGTCTTCAACGGTAATCACGCCTTCTTTGCCGACTTTTTCCATCGCTTCGGCGATAATCGCGCCGACTTGTTCGTCAGAGTTAGCGGAAATAGAGCCGACTTGGGCGATTTCTTTAGAAGTGTCGCAAGGTTTGGCGATGTTTTTCAGCTCGTCAACCAAAGCGGCAACAGCTTTGTCGATACCGCGTTTCAGGTCGGTCGGGTTCATGCCGGCGGTAACGTATTTCATGCCTTCGGCAACGATGGATTGCGCCAATACGGTTGCAGTAGTGGTACCGTCACCAGCCACGTCGTTGGTTTTGGACGCCACTTCTTTCACCATCTGCGCGCCCATGTTTTCGAATTTGTCTTTCAATTCGATTTCTTTTGCAACAGACACACCGTCTTTAGTGATGTGCGGGCCGCCGAAAGCGCGGTCAAGTACCACGTTGCGGCCTTTAGGGCCCAAAGTTACGCGTACGGCGTTTGCCAATACATTGACGCCGTTTACCATTTTTTGGCGAACTTCATTGCCGAATTGTACGTCTTTTGCTGCCATTTAAATTCTCCAAATCAATATTAAAAATCTGTTCGAGGCCGTCTGAAAACTTCATGTTTGATTCAGACGGCCTTTTGGTTCTGAAACTTAATTCAACAATTATTCAACGATACCGAAGATGTCTTCTTCACGCATTACCAACAGCTCTTCGCCGTCGGCTTTTACAGTTTGGCCGCTGTATTTGCCGAAGATCACTTTGTCGCCGACTTTGACATCCAGCGGACGGCGCTCACCGTCTTTACCGATTTTGCCCGCACCCACGGCGATTACTTCGCCCATGTCGGGTTTTTCAGTAGCCGCACCCGGCAAAACGATGCCGGAGGCGGTTTTTTCTTCAGCTTCTAAGCGTTTGACGACTACGCGGTCGTATAAAGGGCGGATGGTCATGTCTTAATGCTCCGATAAATAAATAGATTGAAAACAATTGTCTGTCGGACATGACAGACACGGTTTGCTTGGAAATAGCGGCACACTTAGTAGAAAGCCTGCCGTAATGGCGGGTAGATTTGGGTTGTTTGCGACAAATTCAAGGGAAAAAGTAAAAAATTCTATGCAGTCTTTCCAAATATTTTCATACGCAAAAATGCCCGATCACTTATTTTTCAGACGGCCTGACATACAAACTGCAAAATTCGTTTAAAAACAACACAATTCCTTTACAAATGCAACACAACTCTTTACAACTATTTCTTTTCAATGCATTATTATAAATGATGATTATTCTTAATTGCATATTTTAAAGATAATTTCTCTTTATTTGCTTTTATTTTTTTATTACTGTCATTTTATTAAGGACATTTCTCAATGAATACGCCCCTGTTCCGACTGAGCCTGCTGTCACTGACACTGGCGGCCGGTTTTGCACACGCAGAAAATGAAGCCAAAGACAATGTTGTGCTTGATACCGTTACCGTTAAAGGTGACCGCCAAGGCAGCAAAATCAAAACCAATATCGTCACCCTTCGTCAAAAAGACGAAAGCACATCAACCGATTTGCGCGAATTGTTAAAAGAAGAACCAGCCATCGATTTCGGCGGCGGTAACGGCACATCCCAACACATGACCTTGCGCGGCATGGGTCAGAACTCTGTCGACATCAAGGTAGACAACGCCTATTCCGACAGCCAAATACTGTATCACCAAGGCCGTTTCATCATCGACCCTGCGCTGGTCAAAATCGTCTCCGTACAGAAAGGCGCGGGCTCGGCATCTGCCGGTATTGGCGCGACCAACGGCGCGATTATTACTAAAACAGTCGATGCCGAAGACTTGCTAAAAGGTTTGGACAAAAACTGGGGCGTGCGCCTCAGCAGCGGCTATGCCAGCAATGACGGCGTAAACTACGGCGCCAGCGTGTTCGGAAAAGCCGGCAACTTCGACAGCTTATTCTCTTACAACCGCAACGATGAAAAAGATTACGAAGCAGGTAAAGGCTACAAAAGTCCCAACGGCGGCAAAACCGTACCTTACAGCGCACTGGACAAACGCAGCTACCTGGCCAAAATCGGAACAACCTTCGGCGACGGCGACCACCGCATCGTGTTGAGCCACATGAAAGACCAGCACCGGGGCATCCGTACTGTGCGTGAAGAGTTTACAATCTTCGAGTCCGACCCTGCAAAAGACAGGCAGAAACCCTCATACCGTGAAACTACCCAATCCAACACCAACTTGGAGTACACGGGTAAAAACCTGGGCTTTGTCGAAAAACTGAACGCCAACGCCTATGTGTTGGAAAACGAACGCTATTCCGCCGATGACAGCGGCAGCGGTTACGCAGGCAATGTGGCAGGTCCGACCACAACCAAAATCACCACCAAAGGTGCAAATATCAACTTCGACAGCCGCCTTGCCGAAAAAACCCTGTTGAAATACGGTGTCAACTACCGCCATCAGGAAATCAAACCTCATACCTTCCTGAATTCGCAATACACCAGCACCGATGCCGCCCTGCAAAGTCTGGTACGCGGATACAGCCTGACCAACCCGACCAAAACCGATTACGGCGTGTATGTCGAAGCCATCCAAGATATCGGCGATGTTACCCTGACCGGCGGTCTGCGTTACGACCATTTCGATATCAAAACCCATGACGGCAAATCGGTTTCAGACGGCAAAGTCAACCCGAGTCTGGGCGTAATTTACCAACCTGTCGAAAACTTGAGCTTCAGCGTAAGCCACAACTACGCCAGCCGCAGCCCGCGCCTGTATGACGCGCTGCAAACCCACGGCAAACGCGGCATCATCTCGATTGCCGACGGCACTAAAGCTGAACGCGCGCGCAATACCGAAATCGGCTTCAACTACAACGACGGCACGTTTGCCGCAAACGGCAGCTACTTCTGGCAGACCATCAAAGACGCGCTTGCCAATCCGCAAAACCGCCACGACTCTGTCGCCATCCGTGAAGCCGTCAACGCCGGCTACGTCAAAAACCACGGTTACGAATTAGGCGCGTCCTACCGTACAGGCGGCCTGACTGCCAAAGTCGGCGTAAGCCACAGCAAACCGCGTTTTTACGATACGCACAAAGATAAATTGTTAAGCGCGAACCCCGAGTTTGGCGCACAAACCGGCCGCACTTGGACGGCCTCCCTTGCCTACCGCTTCCAAAATCCGAATCTGGAAATCGGCTGGCGCGGACGCTATGTTCAAAAAGCCGTGGGTTCGATATTGGTGGCGGGTCAAAAAGGTCGCGACGGCAAACTGGAAAACGTTGTACGCCAAGGTTTCGGTGTGAACGATGTCTTCGCCAACTGGAAACCGCTGGGCAAAGACACGCTCAATGTCAATCTTTCAGTCAACAACGTGTTTAACAAGTTCTACTATCCGCACAGCCAACGCTGGACCAATACCCTACCAGGTACCGGACGTGATGTACGCTTGGGCGTGAACTACCGCTTCTAAGCAATCAGCTTGAAAAGGCCGTCTGAAAACAAAAGTTTTCAGACGGCATCTAGCTTTATAATCCGATACAAGTTATCATTTCGATTTACTTTATTTCCGACCACGGAGAAACCCTATGTTACGTTTGACCGCTTTAGCCGTATGCTGCGCCCTTGCTTTGGGTGCGTGTTCACCGAAAGATTCTGCTTCCAATCAGGCGCAAACTGCTTCCGCTTCTGCCGCACAAACCGAAGGCGCAGGCCTGACGGTGAAAACCGCACGCGGCGATGCGAAAGTGCCGCAAAATCCGGAGCGTATCGCCGTTTACGATTTGGGCATGCTCGATACTTTAAACAAATTGGGCGTGAAAACCGGTTTGTCCATCGACAAAAACCGCCTACCCTACTTGGACGAATATTTCAAAACGACCAAACCTGCCGGCACGCTGTTTGAGCCTGACTACGAAGCCTTAAACGCTTACAAACCGCAGCTTATCATCATCGGCAGCCGTGCAGCCAAAGCATTTGACAAGTTGAACGAGATTGCCCCGACCATCGAAATGACCGCCGAAACCGCCAATCTGAAAGAAAGCTCAAAAGAGCGCATCGACGCGCTGGCGCAAATCTTCGGCAAACAGGCCGAAGCGGACAAGCTGAAAGCGGAAATCGATGCTTCGTTTGAAGCGGCGAAAACTGCTGCGCAAGGCAAAGGCAAGGGTTTGGTGGTATTGGTCAACGGCGGTAAAATGTCGGCTTTCGGCCCTTCCTCACGTTTGGGCGGTTGGTTGCATAAAGACATCGGCGTTCCCGCTGTTGATGAATCGATTAAAGAAGGCAGCCACGGCCAGCCTATCAGCTTTGAATACCTGAAAGAGAAAAACCCTGATTGGCTGTTTGTTTTGGACCGCGGCGCGGCCATCGGCGAAGAAGGTCAGGCTGCGAAAGATGTGTTGAACAATCCACTGGTTGCCGAAACGACCGCCTGGAAAAAAGGCCAAGTCGTGTACCTCGTGCCGGAAACCTATCTGGCAGCCGGCGGCGCACAAGAATTGCTGAACGCTTCCAAACAGGTAAGCGATGCGTTTAATGCAGCCAAGTAATTCGGCGCTGGCATAGCCGCCCGCTTCTTTCAGACGGCCTGAAGGGTTTGATGATACACAGGATCAAGCTGCTTGACTTGAAGTCATTGGATCTAGGCCGTCTGAAAATACATGGTGCAAATGGACAATTTTTGCCTGTTTGCATCTGTTTTTATGATGGGCAAACCTGCCCTTTTTTGCCAAATACCTTAACCCTTCTTTCAGACGGCCTTATTTTTTTCGAACCATTTTATGTTTCACAAACCTTCATTTTTAAATGCGATCAACGGTGTGGCGCTGCTGATGTTGTTTGCCGTCAGCCTGTCGGTCGGCGTGGCCGACTTCAAATGGTCCGCCCTGTTTTCACTATCCGACAGCCAGCAAGTGATGTTCATCAGCCGCCTGCCGCGCACGTTTGCGATTGTGCTGACGGGTGCGTCGATGGCGGTGGCCGGCATGATTATGCAGATTTTGATGCGCAACCGTTTTGTCGAACCGTCGATGGTGGGCGCAAGCCAAAGCGCGGCTTTGGGTTTGCTTCTGATGACCCTGATGCTGCCGGCCGCGCCGCTGCTGGCAAAAATGTCGGTTGCCGCCGTTGCCGCGCTGATCGGGATGCTGGTCTTTATGCTGCTGATCCGCCGCCTGCCGCCGACTGCGCAACTGATGGTGCCTTTGGTCGGGATTATTTTCGGCGGTGTGATTGAGGCGGTGGCCACCTTTATCGCGTATGAAAACGAAATGCTGCAAATGCTCGGCGTGTGGCAACAGGGCGATTTTTCCGGCGTGTTGCTCGGGCGGTATGAATTGTTGTGGGCAACGGGGATTTTGGCTTTGTTTGCCTATTTGATTGCCGACCAGCTGACGATTTTGGGTTTGGGCGAAACGGTAAGCGTGAATTTGGGGCTGAACCGGACGGCGATTCTGTGGTCGGGGCTGATTATTGTGGCGCTGATTACGTCTTTAGTGGTCGTGACGGTCGGCAATATTCCGTTTATCGGCTTGGTCGTGCCGAACATCATCAGCCGCCTGATGGGCGACAAGCTGCGCCAAAGCCTGCCTGCAGTGGCCTTGCTGGGCGCGTCTTTGGTGTTGCTGTGCGATATTGTCGGACGCGTGATTGTGTTTCCGTTTGAAATTCCGGTCTCTACGGTTTTTGGTGTGATGGGGACGGCTTTGTTTTTATGGCTTTTATTAAGGAAACCTGCTCATGCCGTCTGAAAAAAATATCGGTTTTATGGCAGGAAGCAGCCGTCCATTGTGGGTCGCCTTTGCATTGTTGCTGGTTTCCTGCATTCTGTTTATGACACTCAACGTCAAAGGCGACTGGGACTTTGTCTTGCACCTGCGCCTGACCAAGCTTGCCGCGCTGCTGATGGTCGCCTATGCAGTCGGCGTGTCCACGCAACTCTTCCAAACGCTGACCAACAATCCGATTCTGACCCCTTCAATTTTGGGTTTCGATTCGCTGTATGTGTTTTTGCAGACCTTGCTGGTGTTTACGCTCGGCGGCGTGGGCTATGCATCCTTGCCGTTGACGGGCAAATTCGGCTTTGAACTGGTCATCATGATGGGCGGCTCGCTGCTGCTGTTCTACACGCTCATCAAACAGGGCGGACGCGATTTGTCGCGCATGATTTTAATCGGCGTGATTTTCGGGATTTTGTTCCGCAGCCTGTCATCGCTGCTTTCGCGCATGATTGACCCCGAAGAATTTACCGCCGCGCAGGCGAATATGTTTGCCACTTTCAATACCGTCCATTCGGAATTGTTGGGTATCGGCGCAATCGTGTTGCTCATCAGCGCCGCCGTGATCTGGCGCGAACGCCACCGCCTCGATGTTTACCTGCTCGGTCGCAATCAAGCCATCAATTTGGGCATCAACTACACGCGCAATACCTTATGGCTGCTGCTCTGGATCGCCGCACTGGTTGCAACCGCCACCGCCGTTGTCGGCCCGGTGAGCTTTTTCGGCCTGCTGGTTGCCGCGCTGGCCAACCATTTTTCCCCATCGGTCAAACATTCCGTCCGCCTGCCCATGACTTTTTGTGTCGGCGGCATCCTGTTGGTCGGCGGGCAAACCATCTTCGAGCACTTCCTCGGCATGCAGGCTGTATTGAGCGTGGTCGTCGAATTTGCAGGCGGATTGGTATTTTTATATTTGGTGTTGAAAAAGAAATAAATTAAACGTGCCCAACCGCTCGCAAAAATAAACTCAGGCCGTCTGAAACCTTCAGACGGCCTAAGCAAACCCATAAAGGACAACCCTCATGACACAAGAACGCCTCCCTTCATTCTTCGATAATGCCCCGACCATTACCGTCCAAGACGCATTGGCCGACTTCCTCGGCGCAGCCGAAAACGGCATCCTCACTTACCGCTACGCCGATGCCGTGCGCCTGTGCGGCCACTCCTGCCCGACCGTCGCCGGTGCCTACCTGATGGTGGTCAAAGGCCTGAAAGCCCTTTACGGCGCAGAGCTGCCGCAACGCGGCGACATCGAAGCCTTTATGCAGGGCGAGCGTGACGAAGGCACGACCGGCGTTACCGCTTCCGTTGTCCAACTCCTTACCGGTGCGGCACCCGAAACCGGCTTTGGCGGCGTAGGCTCGGCCGGGCGCTTTGCCCGCCGCCACCTCTTGTCCTTTGGTGCAGGCGAAATCAACGGCACGCTCGCACTCCGCCGCCGCGATACCGGCAAAACCGTTGCCGTCAGCCTCAACGCCGCGCTCCAACCCTTTGCGCCGCAAATGCGCGACATCATGCCCAAAGCCGTCAGCGGCAGCGCAAGTGCCGACGAACTCAAACAATTCGGCGAACTTTGGCAAGAACGCGTTCGCGCCTTCCTGATTGACCAAGCCAACAATCCCGAATTTGTCACCGTCAGCGAAATCTAACCACACCATACAAGAATAAAATTCAGACGGCCTCACGCTGAAAGGCCGTCTGAAACTCAAATTTCCACTTGGATCCGCCTATGATTACCATCCGCAACGTCAGCCACACCATCGGCAGCAACCCCATCCTCAACGACGTCAGCCTCGACATCCCCGAAGGCGGCATTACCGCGCTGATCGGCCCGAACGGCGCAGGCAAGTCCACCCTCCTCTCCTTTATGGCTCGCCTGCAGCCCTTGGTATACGGCAACATCAGCTACGCAGGCAAAGACATTAAAACCACCCCCACCGCCGAACTCGCCCGCACGCTTTCCATCCTCACCCAAGAAAACAGCATCATGAGCCGCATTACCGTGCGCGACCTGCTCATGTTCGGCCGCTATCCCTACCATCAAGGCAGGCCGTCTGAAAACGACAAAACCATCGTCGAAGAAGCGCTTGCCGAGTTCCACCTGCAAGACTTTGCCGACCGTTACCTGACCGAGCTTTCCGGCGGCCAACGCCAGCGTGCCATGATTGCCATGGTGTTCTGCCAGCGCACCGACTACGTTTTGCTGGACGAACCGCTGAACAACCTCGACATGTATCATGCCCGCTCCCTCATGCAAATCCTGCGCCGACTGACCGACGAACACAAACGCACCACCGTCGTCGTCCTGCACGACATCAACCAAGCCGCCGCCTACGCCGATTACGTCGTCGCCATGAAAAACGGCCAAGTCGCCATGCAGGGCAAGCCCAACGATATTTTCACCGCCGAAAACATCAAAACCTTATTCGATATGGACGTCAACGTCCTCGATTACGAAGGCAAAAAACTGGTTATCCACCATATCTAAATCCGACAAAAAGGCCGTCTGAAACCCGATTGTTCATGTTTCAGACGGCCTTTGTCTATTCAAAGCGTTTATTTTTTATCGTACAAACCGCGCACCACGCGACCGATCGCGGCAATGCCTTTTTCCAGCGTTTCCGCGTCCTGTGCAATGCTCATGCGAATGCACTCGTGCGCGTGCGGATAGTCTTGCGTATCAATGCCGACAAAGAAATGCTCGCCCGGAATAATCAGCGTGCCTTCGGCCTTGAGCATTTCGTACAAGGTTTTCGACGAAACAGGCAGGTTTTCAAACCAAAGCCATAAGAAAATCGCACCTTCAGGCTTGTGGATTTTCAACGGATACGCGCCCAATTCGTGTTTGATCAGGGAGACCGCCGTTTGCGCCTGCTGACGGTAAAACGGCTGAATCACTTGGTCGGCCAGCTGTTTCAGACGGCCGTCGTTCAACAGCGGAGTCGCAATCGCCGCACCGAAACGGGTTGGCGACAGGTTCACAATCGCATTCAAACTGCTGACGGCTTTGACCACTTCCGGCGCAGCGACAATAATGCCGGTACGCACGCCGGGCAGGCCGATTTTAGAAAGGCTGAAGCAGAGGATGATGTTTTCGTGCCAGTTGAGCGTCACATCACTATAAATAATATTCGGGAACGGCATTCCGTAAGCGTTGTCGATAATCAGCGGAATCCCGTGTTCCTGCGCCAATGCGTCCAAACGCGCCATCTCGCCGTCGGTCAATACATTGCCGGTCGGGTTGGTCGGGCGCGAACAGCAAATCGCACCGATTTTGCCCTCTTTCAATTCAGGCAGGCTCTCCAGCGCGTCAAAATCCACGCGGTATTTGAAAAAGCCCGCTTCGCCTTCGTGTTCGACATTTTCGATTTTCGGTTTTACCGAAATAAAATGCTGCCCCTCAACATGCACGTCGGCATAACCGATATATTCAGGCGCCAGCGGCAGCAAAATGGCTTTCTCAGCCGTTTGGCCGTCTGAAAGATTGAATTTGCCGCCGAACAAGTTAAACAAATAGAAAAACGCATTTTGCGAACCATTGGTCAGCGCGATATTGTCCGCCGTCAGGTTCCAGCCGTATTCGCGGTTGAGAAACTCAGTCAAAGCCGCAATCAGCGCCGCATCGCCCTGCGGATTGGAATAATTGCCGATATTCTCAACAGCGTGTTCCGCTGCCAACTTGGAAAACACATCGGCGAACACCGCATTGACTTCGGCGATCCGCGCCGGATTGCCGCCGCCGAGCATGTTGACGGGCTTGTCGCTTTTGAGCGCGTCGCCCAAATCGTCCATCAACTGCAAAATACCGCTGTGTTGTGTGAATTTTTCGCCGAATGCTGAAAACTGCATGGAAACTCCGTTGCTGAGTGTGTAAAAAAATAAACCACTATTATAAGAACAAAGGCCGTCTGAAAACCAGTTATCCTGATTTTTCAGACAGCCTATTTGACGGAATGGTGGCTTGATACAACCTTATTGGTCTACAGGTATTATTTCTTCCTGCCAAAAATCAATGATATCACCGACAAGATCAAGAAACCGGCAAATAAAATTTTGGCTATGCCTGCCGCACTACCTGCAATACCACCGAAACCTAATACAGCTGCAATAATAGCGATGATAAAGAAAACGATCGAATAATGAAGCATGATTTTTTCCTTTCGGTTTAATATAAAAACGGTCAAGGGAGACACGACCGTTTATTGGGAAATTCAACGGTCTTAGCTGTTCAACCAATCATCAATTTCTTTTTCAGCTTCATCTTTAGTGCGACCGTAACGCTCTTGGAGCTTACCAGCCAACTGATCGCGCTTGCCTTCGATGATTTCTAAATCATCGTTTGTCAACTCGCCCCATTTTTCTTTGGCTTTACCTTTAAGTTGCTCCCATTTTCCTTTGATAATATCTTCATTCATGGTTATACCATCCTATCTTATTGATTAATATTTAACTCACGGATAAAACCGCTTGTATTTAACCTTACTTGATAATTTTTTAATTTGCAAGCAATGCCAATGCTGATTTTTTAATCAGCTACCCAATATCTTATTAATTTCATAAATAATCAATAAGTTATATAAAATTGTTAAATTTTGAAAATATTAAGATATTATTGATTACCGCCTTTTAAGTGTATTCTTTAAATCAATCGACCTCACTATAAAAAACAGGCCGTCTGAAAATCTTTCAGACGGCCTTTACTATCCAATCTTTCCTTTAACGGCCAAAATTCTCGCGGCGTTCGCGCCAGTCTTGGCGGATGGAGCCGCTTTTGCCGACCGGTGTGTCTTGTTCGACTTCCCAAATAAAATTCGTTCCGCCACCAATCGGATGCGAACCGCGCAAGCCGATGTGGCTGCCTTGGTCGGCAACGGCAGTTCGGCTGTATGTTTGGCCGCCGAAACGGGTTTGCGAGGTTTCGATGCCGCTTTTGATGCTGCCGTAAAGCTGTACGTCGGCATATGCGGCAAGTGCGACGGTGGAAAGTGCGGCAGTGAGGAGAAGTTTTAAGTTCATGGTTTATCCTTTTTTTGGAGAGGAATTGTGTGACGATTGTATCGGCCTTGTGCGTAAACAAGTTACAATTCTTGCAAAATCTGACAGGAGTTTTGATGATGCGCTCTTTACGCGCCACCGCTGTGCAAATGGTGTCGTCTACCGACCCCGAAACCAATATTGCCACCATGAGGCGACTTGTCCGCGAGGCGGCCGAACAAGGGGCGGATTGGGTGTTGCTGCCCGAATATTGGCCGCTGATGGGCAAAAGCGATACGGATAAGCTGACATTTGCCGAGCCTTTAGATGATGGACGCGTTGGCGAAACCTGCCATCCCCGTTTTCAGACGGCCTTAAGCGAAACGGCAAGGGAATGCGGTGTGGTGTTGTTTGGCGGTACGGTTCCGCTTCAAAGCCCAGACGCTGGCAAGGTGATGAACACGATGCTGGTGTATGACCGCGACGGCAACCGAATCGGGCTTTACCACAAAATGCATCTTTTCGGCTTTTCCGGTTTGGGCGAACGCTACGCCGAAGCCGATACGATACTGGCAGGAAGCGATGTGCCGAAGTTAAGCGTGGACGATGTTCCGCTGGCGGCCGGCGTCTGCTACGATTTGCGCTTTCCTGAGTTTTTCCGCGCCCAGCAGCCATTTGATGTTTTGCTGTTGCCGGCCGCGTTTACCTACACGACCGGCAAGGCGCATTGGGAATTGCTGCTGCGCGCCCGTGCTGTGGAAAACCAATGCTACGTCATTGCGTCGGCACAAGGCGGACTGCATGAAAGCGGCCGCCGCACATTCGGCCACAGTATGATTATCGACCCTTGGGGCGATGTGTTGGCGACGTTGCCGGAAGGCGAAGGCGTGATTTGTGCCGATTTGGATACCGCGCGCCTGCAAAGCGTGCGCACGCGCCTGCCAGCCCTGAAACACCGATTACTTTAAACACGCACTATGTCCCAGCTCCAACCCACACGCATTCTCGGCATTGATCCCGGCAGCCGCGTGACCGGCTTCGGCGTGATTGATGTCCACGGCCGCGAGCATCATTATGTTGCTTCCGGCTGTATCAAAACGCCGACCGGCGCGTCGCTTTCCGAACGCATCGCCGTGATTGTCCGCCATATCGACGAAATCATCCGCCACTATCAACCCCATCAGGCGGCCATCGAGCAAGTCTTCGTCAACGTCAATCCGGCCGCGACGTTAATGCTCGGTCAGGCGCGCGGTGCGGCGATTGCCGCTTTGGTCATGCACGATTTGCCCGTATTTGAATACACCGCGCTTCAGGTCAAGCAGGCCGTGGTCGGCAAGGGCAAGGCCGCCAAAGAGCAGGTGCAGCATATGGTGGTCCAAATGCTTGCACTTTCAGGTACGCCGCAAGCCGATGCCGCCGACGGACTCGCCGTCGCCCTCACCCATGCCCTGCGCAATCACGGATTGGCTTCGCAACTCAACCCCGACGGCTTGCAGGTCAAGCGCGGCCGTTTCCAATGGTAAGCCGACATTCAGGCCGTCTGAAATAGTGTTCCAGCCCTTTTTCAGACGGCCTTTCGGTTATAATAACCCTTTGCCTACATACAGCGAGCCTTCATGAAAGCCGCCTTCCTTTTTCTCTACCTCATCCGCCTGCTGCCCTTTTGCGTGTTGCACAAAATTGCCGACGCAATCGGCATTCTCGCCTATTACGCAGTCAAACCGCGCCGCAAAGTCGGCGAGGTCAACCTCAAAAAATGCTTTCCCGAGCTGAACGACAGCCAGCGCACCGTCCTGCTCAAACGCCATTTTCAGCACATGGCGAAGCTGATGCTCGAATACGGCCTCTACTGGTACGCACCTGCGGACAAGCTGCACTCGTTGGTGCGTTATCAAGACAAACACCATCTTGACGAAGCCCTCGCCGTCGGCGAAAAAGTCATCATCCTCTATCCGCACTTTACCGCATTTGAAATGGCGGTTTACACGCTCAATCAGGATGTGCCGCTGACCAGCATGTATTCGCATCAAAAAAACAAAGCCCTGGACGAGCAAATCCTGAAAGGCCGCCACCGCTACAACAATGTTTTCCTGATCGGCCGTACAGAAGGCCTGCGCGCCATCATCAAACACCTGCGCAAAAGCGATGCGCCCTTTCTTTATCTGCCCGACCAAGACTTCGGCCGCAACGATTCCATTTTCGTCAATTTCTTCGGCATTCAGACGGCCACGATTACCGGCCTCAGCCGTATCGCCGGCATGACCAAAGCCAAAATCATTCCCGCCATTCCCACGCGCGAAGCTGACAATACCGTAACCCTGCGCTTCTATCCGGCTTGGGACAATTTCCCGACCGAAGATGTTGAAGCCGATACCCAGCGCATGAACGACTTCATCGAAGAGCGGGTACGCAAGCATCCCGAACAATATTTCTGGCTGCACAAACGCTTCAAAACCCGTCCCGAAGGCGAAAACAGCTTTTATTGACTACACTGAATTACAATTTAAATATGCAAAAAGCGGCGAAATCCTTCTTTCGCCGCTTTTTCATTTTAATTGAATCAAACCGAAACTCATGTTTGATTTTAAACAATCAAATAATATTCCGCTTTAAATGCTTTAAAAACAACTTTTTTCATCATGATTGAAACTTTCAAACAACCCTATATTTTTTCTCAAATGAAAAACATCAGGCTCAATACACTTTTTTCATTTACATATTAAATTTAATTTCTTTTAAAAACAATATATTACAAAACAGTTCATCTGAAAAAATACATTTTAATCATTCAAAATATGAAATAAAATTAAATTAAAATTTAAAAATACAAAATAAATATCTAAATTTAAAACAATTATGAAATATAATTGCAAAAATATGACAATACCTGAAATTTATACCGAAACTAGCCTTCAGAAAAAAATACTTGGCAAACTGTAAAAATTCGCGTAAATTTCACTACATCAGATTACAAAACATTCAGACGGCCTCGCCGGTTTTAGATACTTTTGTAAGCAGTTTTCTGATATTGCAAGAATTTGCGGTATTTTAGAGGATTTCGGTGCAATGCCCGAAATGAAAGTTTACTGATGCAGAGTTGAGCTGCATCTGTAAAGCCGCAGGTGAAAGCCTGTATTGTTTGTGAAGCGTAAATCTCTGATTTGAGGTATTGGGGCAATCCTGTGGGGGATTGCCTCTTTTTTTATCTGCGCCGTCATGCCACAATGACATCATCCCTTATCCAATCCGATCACGCCATGACTCCGATACTCGCCTTCGACATCGAAACCATCCCCGACGTAAACGGCATCCGCCAGCTTTACGATTTACCTGCTGATTTGCCCGACAACGAAGTCGTCCTGTTTGCCCAGCAGCAACGCCGTGCCAAAACCGGCAGCGACTTTATGCAACACCATCTGCACCAAGTCGTCGCCATCTCCTGCTGTATGCGCTGGGGTCAGGACAAAATCCGCGTCAGCACCATCGGCGATCCCGAAGACAGCGAAGAAGTCATGATTGCCAAATTCTTCGAGGTCATCGAAAACTATACGCCGCAACTCGTCAGCTGGAACGGCGGCGGTTTCGACCTGCCCGTCCTCCACTACCGCGCCCTGATACACGGCATCAGCGCCGCCCGCTATTGGGACACGGGCGACGGCGACTTTGGCGACAGCCGCGACTTTAAGTGGAACAACTACATCAGCCGCTACCACACCCGCCATTGCGACCTGATGGATTTGCTCGCCCTCTACCAACCGCGTGCCAGCGTGCCTTTGGACGATATGGCCAAACTCTGCGGCTTCCCAGGCAAATTGGGCATGGACGGCAGCAAGGTTTGGGACGCTTATCATGCAGGCCGTCTGAAAGACATCCGCGACTATTGCGAAACCGATGCCGCCAACACCTACCTGATGTACATGCGCTTTCGCATGATGAGCGGCGCGCTCGACGCCGACGAATACGAAGTCGAAATCAAACGCATCAAACATTATCTGGCTGCACAAGCCGAAGAAAAACAACACTGGGCGGAGTTCGTCGCTGCTTGGCGTTAAACCAAACCGTCTGAACAGACAAACCAAAAAACCAAAAGGGCGTGATCGACACGCCCTTTTTTATTTCCGACAAACCATGCCCACTAAGCTGGCAAACGCCCCAGCGTTATCCTGTCCAATCCAGCCAAATCCTGCTCTGTTGCCACTTCTGAAAAACCGTTCTCCAGCATAATGTTCCGCACTGCTTCGCCTTGGTCGTAGCCGTGTTCAAACAGCAGCCAGCCGTTGGCTTTCAGGTATTTGGGGGCTTCTTGGGTAATATGGCGGATATGGCTGAGGCCGTCTGAAAAGTCGGTCAACGCGTTTTGCGGTTCAAACCTCAAATCGCCTTGCGACAAATGTTCATCGCCGTCCTCGATGTACGGCGGATTGGAAACAATCACATCGTATCGGCCTTCAGACGGCCTGTCGGTATCAAACCACGAACCCTGCGCAAACTCGACTTTTGCGCCCAATTCGGCCGCATTTTGACGGGCAGTATCCAAAGCACCGACGCTGATATCGGATGCGCGAACATCGGCATCAACGCATTCAAGCGCGACGGTCACGGCAATGGCGCCGCTGCCCGTTCCCAAATCCCACACGCGGCCTTGCGGCGGCAAGCGTTTGAGCACGGCTTCCACCAAATGCTCGGTTTCAGGACGGGGAATCAGCACATGGGGATTGACGGCAAAGCGTCGTCCGTAGAACTCGCGTTCGCCCAACAGATAGGCCATCGGCTCGCCTTTCAGACGGCGTTGCGCCAAAGCCTCCAAGATTTGCAGGTCAGATTCCGCCAAATCGTCCGTACCGCGTGTAACCAACTGCGCGCGCGTGTAACCCAGCGCATATTGCAACAACATCCGCGCTTCGTTTTTGGGCAGTGCCGATTGGCGCAACCATTCATCAAGCATCATTTTTCGTCCCATCTGCCATCACTGTGGCTTTTCTTTCCTTAATCTTTCCGGCAAACGTGCTGATGGTGGCAACCGCAAATGCGGCATACCACAAATAAAATCCTGCACCGTAGCGCACGATATCCGATGTATTCCCTGCTTCATCGACGTGTACGGCTTTCACACTGAAAGCCACCAGCGCCAAGCCCCAAAGTGCCGCATGGACAGGCACGACCTTCTTCCGCAACGCCAGCAACACAATGGCCGCCAACCAAACATAATTGGCATAGGCCGCACAATACCTGATATCCAAAGAAGTAAATATCGACCCCAAAATCAAAACGGTCACGCCCTTCATGCTTTCATGATTGTCCAAATAAAATACAACATTGGACAAAGACGCGATCCACAGGGCAACCGACACCAGCAACATCACTATGGGAAAACTTGATTTCCGATTCTGTTTCTGCATGGTTTTATCCTAATGTAAAAGGCCGTCTGAAAACCTTTCAGACGGCCTGCCGTTTAAATTTCGCTACCGCCGACGGTCAGTCCTGCATCAATCCTCAGTGTCGGTTGTCCGACGCCGACCGGAACGCTCTGCCCTTCTTTGCCGCATACGCCGATGCCGCTGTCGAGCGCAGTGTCGTTGCCTATCATGGAAACGTGTTTCAGCACTTCGGGGCCGTTGCCGATAATGGTCGCGCCTTTGACAGGGTATTGCAGCTTGCCGCCTTCCACCCACCACGCTTCGGATGCGCTGAACACGAACTTGCCACTGGTAATGTCCACTTGTCCGCCGCCGAAGTTGACGGCGTAAATGCCCTTGTCGATGGACGCGATGATTTCTTCCGGCTCATAGCCGCCGTTTTCCATAAAGGTATTGGTCATGCGCGGCATAGGAGCGGAAGCGTAACTTTCGCGGCGGCCGTTGCCGGTCGATTGCGTACCCATCAGGCGGGCGTTGGTTTCGTCCTGCATATAGCCGACCAAAATACCGTCTTCAATCAATACCGTACGGCGGGTCTCATTGCCTTCGTCGTCGATATTGAGCGAACCGCGTCTGTCGGCAATATCGCCTTGATCCACAACGGTAACACCTTTGGCGGCCACACGTTCGCCGATTCTGCCGGAGAAAACGCTGGTTTCTTTGCGGTTGAAATCGCCTTCCAAACCATGTCCGACCGCTTCGTGCAACAACACGCCCGGCCAGCCGTTGCCCAAAACGACGGTCATCTCGCCGGCAGGTGCAGGACGAGATTCGAGATTGGTCAGGGCTTGTTTGACGGCGGAATCGACAAACCGATGCACCAAGTTTTCATCGAAATACGCCAAATCATAACGTCCGCCGCCGCCTGCGCTGCCCTGCTCGCGACGCTCGCCCTGCTTGGCAATGACGGTGACGTTCATGCGCACCATCGGGCGGATATCGGCAGCGTGTTTACCGTCCAAACGGGCGATGTACACCATGTCGTATTCGCAGGTCAAACCGGCCATCACTTGCACGATACGCGGATCGGCGGCTTTGGCCAGCGTTTCAACTTTGTTCAACAGCGCGACTTTGGCAGCGGAATCGAGGCTGGCAATAGGGTCAATCGCCATGTGGACAGGCTTGCCGTAGGCAGGTGTCGGCACTTTGACGCTGGCCTCGTTGCCGGCCGCACCAATCACGCGCACAGCTTTGGCAGAGCGGTTGATCGAATCGATACACAGGCTGTCGGCGTAGGCAAAAGCAGTTTTATCGCCCGAAACGGCACGCACGCCCACGCCCTGATCGATTTGGAAGCTGCCTGATTTGACGATGCCTTCTTCCAAATGCCAGCTTTCATAAGCAGTACGCTGACAATAGATGTCGGCATAATCGACATGGTTGGCGCCGATAATGCTCAGGCTTTGGGCGAGCAAATCGGGGGAAAGGTGGTTGGCTTCGAGCAAATCTCGCTGTACGGTGGCGTAGGTTTGTTGCATAATTTTTCAGACGGCCCGACAAGCAGGCAAAGTTAATTTGGCCTTGATTATACGGTATTTTATATGGCTTTGGATATGTTGATTGCTTGGGTTTATGAGTGATTGAAACAAATCAAAAGGCCGTCTGAAATATAGGGTTGAAATGTTTGCCTTACCCTATTTCAACATCAGCCGCGTAATGAAGATAACAAATCATCGTATGATTGATGCAACGGCAGACTGATAAAGATTCAAATAATAAATAGATTGGAATTAAAATGAAAAAGTTACTTGTTGTATTGCTAGGACTGGCAAGTCTTAATGTTTATGCTGCTGACCCCGCAACTAGAGGAGCATTGCAAAACAATCCGGCGCTGTGTCAGTATGGCTATAATCCCAACTGTACGTCGTCTCGTCAGTATCAACGAAATCAACCTACGGAAATTGTTAATATCGATGTCCCTTCAAAATATGGTGCATGGGCAATCAATCCTAAAACAGGTATATCAGGTGGAGCACTTGAGATGGATTCACTTGATGCTGCAAAAAAACTAGCCATTAAAACCTGTGAAGAAGGTGGAACAAATAAACCGTGTAAAGTTAGAGCCTGGGTTCGCAATGGCTGTATCGCTGTTGCTCAAGGAAAAGATGGTTCAGCTTTTTTTGGCGTAACCCCCCCGGGTATGGCTGAAGCGGAGGCATTAAAAAAATGTCAAAAACGTGGAGCTTTACAATGCAGAATTATTACCCCCGAAGGCTGCTCAATGCCTAAATTCTAATAGACAAAAGGCCGTCTTTATTCAGACGGCCTTTTCAATCATGGCAAAGCCAATACCGAAACTTAATTTCCATACAAAACAAAGCATTACAACAAAAACCATTATTTTTTTCAATTTTGCTATTGATAATAGTTATTATTAGCGTATAATCAAAACCACTCGGAAGACGTCCTAATCCGAGCCATTAAACGACAGATTTTATCCCCCTCTTCCCCATTATCTCTTGATACTCGGAGTGCGCATATACGAAACATACCTGTTCCCCTTTATATCAGATACTCAAAACCGAAAAACATGAAACCCACTGCCGATACAGTGGGTTTCGTGTTTTTTGGCGTTCGGTTTATCAGGCTTGGGACTGCTGGTCAGGCCATCTGAAACTGAATAGACCTGATTATCGGCAGGTTTTCATGTTCAATTTGCCATAACGGCCGACAATGTTTCTGATGTCTTGAGCATCGCGCTCGTCGACCGCCATAAAGACCACGGTCATGCGCGCTACGCTCAAACCGGTATCGGGTGCGCTTTTGTCTTCCTGCTCGACAATGCGCGCGCCGCCGAAACCTGCGCTGGACAAGCGTGAAATCAAAACTTGGGCGGAAGAACGGCTGCGTGTTACGTCAACGCTGATTTCGCCGTTGTGAATGCTGCCGCTAAAGCCGCGGCTGCCCAAGGCATCAAGCTGGGCGGAAGTGTCGCCGTCGGCAGGCAAGACCACGCGGAAGGTTTTGGAAGAAGTCTCGCCACCGGATGCGCCGTTGCGTTTTTCGATACTGCGGCTGGCCGCATGAGGCCATTTGCCCAACAGGCCTTTGATGCGGTGGTAATCGTCTTCATCCATCACTACAGTGGCGCTGCTGGTACACAAGCGTTCCACGCCGGCTGCGTCCATCTCTTCTTCGGCGGCGCGGCGTTCTTGCGCTTCTTTCTCGCGGCGCATTTTTTCTTTTTTCTCTTTCAACTGCTGCGCTTCTTGCTTTTTACGCAAGGCTTCTGCTTCTTCGGATTCAGGTTCGGCCATAATCAGGCCGTCTGATTCGACCACCACCCAATCGGGTTGCGATGCCTGCCGAGGCTCGGCTTTAGGCGCGTCCAAAGAAGACGGGCGTAATAATTCGTGCGTACCGCCTTCCAAAGCAGATTCGGGTCTGGCGGTTTTATGTTGTGTCCGATAGGCAACCATGCTGCCAAAAACAATGATGTTGAGTGCGACCAAGACCGCAAACAGCCATTTCATGATGCGTTTTCCTTTTTATTGTCCGTTGCGATGGGCAATCCAATGCAAGAGCCCGTGAATCACGAGATTATCGACGATTTTCACTTGATTGTCATGAACGAATGACTCCGGCAGCGCCTGCACGACTCTGGCCGCGCCGCCACCCGTGATAATGATATCGACCGGTTTACCCTCGCCCGTTTTGTCTTTCAGACGGCCATGCATCATCATCAACGCGCCGCAAACGGCATCCATCATGCCGCTGGCAATGGCGTTCGGCGTTGTGGTTGGGAACGGATATACCTTGCCGATGGGGCGGTTGAGGTTGGCGGTTTTGAGCGCCATCGCCTCTTTCATCAAGTGAAAACCGGGCATGATGGTGCCGCCGAGATAATGGTTGTCTTCCGTCAGCGCGTCGGTGGTTACGGCGGTACCGCAGCTGACGACGACGCAGGCGTTTTGCGTAAAACGGCGACTGCCCAGCGCATTAAACCAGCGGTCGGAGCCATGTTCTTCAGGGCGGCGGTAATGGTTGCGGATACCCAAAGCCTGCGGCATGGAAGACAGCCATTCGACCGGGCGGGTTAATTGTTCTTCCACCATCGCTTTTTTGACCGAACCGCACACGGCGCAACCGACAATCTTCACATCGTCATCGGCAAATTGCAGCCATTCTTCACCCAGCTGGGTTAAATCACGATACGGCGCGCGGCCGACTTCGGAAAATGTGCCGTTCTCTACCCACGCCCATTTCAACTGACTGTTGCCGCCGTCCAGCAGCAAAAAGCGTTCCGGCTTGGCGGCGGCAGGTTGTGCCGGGCGGTTATCCGGGCGCAAGCTGATCTCGCCGCTGACAATGGTTTTCTCGCCATTGTCGGTCAACAAACGCAACGCGCCTTGCGCATCCACGCCTTTGACTACGCCTTCATGAACAATGCGCCCTTCTTGAAGCAGTAATACCGGCCTGTCCGTGTCGCGGTTGGCGGCATCGTATTCGCCGACACATGACGCGAATCCGTTTTGAGCGTATTCGTTCAACAGCGCATCGAGTTGCGCCAATACCGCATTCAATAAGGTTTTGACGCTTACGCCCTGCTTAGAGGCCGTCTGAAACAAGGCCTGCACGGAAGTGGCGTTTTCAACTTCTTTCGGCAATACAAAATTGATGCCGATGCCGATGACGGCGACAGTCTTATTATCTACCCGCGCCGTTTCAATCAAAATACCGGCCAATTTATCGTTGGCCACGACCAAATCGTTCGGCCACTTGATATTTACGTCCAAACCGATATCGGCAAGCGCACGGCGGCAAGCCAATGCCACCACCAACGCTAGCGAACCCAGCTCATACTGCGGCTTATCAAACGCCCAGCCCAGGCTGAACATCAGACATTCGCCCTGTCGGTTGACCCAGCTTCGCCCTTGCCGTCCGCGTCCTTTGGTTTGGAAATGCGCCACGCACAAGGCCTTATGCGCCAAATCTGCCGACTGACGCGCCAATACCATAATTTCGTCGTTACTGGACGAACATTCGTGTTTCAACTGCGCACGAAAACCCTGTTTTCCGGCCATTTGTTGTAGAGATTCTTCGGCAAACACAGCCAAAGGGCGCACCAAGCGCCATTGCCCGTCGTGCTGGCGCAGCAAACCGCGGATATGGCCCGGCATCTGCTGCCAGAATCCGTTTAATTGTTGCGGCTTCATCCCGACCACTCGCGCCAACTGAGAAACGTGTTGCGGCAGGCCGTCTGAAAGCGCGGCGAGCAAGGCCCAATGGCGGCTGTTCAAATCCGTCATTCGCCTCCTCCGGCTTCGCGGATTTTCGCCAAAGTTTTGGTGGTCGAAGTCTGGTGTAAAAACGGAATCGAAAATACTTTACCGCCACGCGCAAACGTCTCGGCCGCACCGACAATCTTATCCACAGGCCAGTCGCCGCCTTTAATCAATACATCGGGTTTGACCATTTCAATCAGCGCGGCCGGCGTATCGTCATCAAACCAAGTGACCAAATCCACGCTGGCCAATGCCGCTGCCACTGCCGCGCGGCTTTCCAAAGGATTAATCGGACGGTCGTCCCCTTTGCCCTGACGACGCACCGAAGCATCGGTATTCAACGCCAATACCAAAGCCGCACCGGCCGATCGCGCCTGCGCCAGATACGTTACATGACCCCGGTGGAGAATATCGAAACAGCCGTTGGTAAACACCAGCGGACGGGGCAATGCCGCCAAACGCTCCGCCAGCTTTTCGGGCGGACAGATTTTGGATTCAAATTCTGGAGCTGACCATTCGGACATGATGCGGTTCCTTTGGGAATAAAACAGAAAATAATCGGGGTATTATAAAGGATAACGGCGAAACGCCATAAAAAGATACCGAACGGTATAATATTTAGGCTTGATTGAGTATTCATTGATATTTGATAACACCGCAAACGCCATTTTGCCGATGCCATGATGAAACGGTTTGATAAATACTTTTTTGAAACCCAATTAAATCTGAAGTAAAATTCGGATATAAACGGAAAAAAGCCTGCATACAATATGCAGGCTTTTATCTGGGGTGGCTGATGGGGCTCGAACCCACGACAACTGGAATCACAATCCAGGGCTCTACCAACTGAGCTACAGCCACCGTAAAAATTGGCACGCCCGACAGGAATCGAACCTGTAACCCCCGACTTAGAAGGTCGGTGCTCTATCCGGTTGAGCTACGGGCGCTCATGCCGATTCGTGCGAAGAATTTTGTGGTCGGGGCGGTGGGATTCGAACTCACGACCCTCTGCTCCCAAAGCAGATGCGCTAACCGGGCTGCGCTACGCCCCGACTGAATACCTGAACTATACAGACCCTTTTTAATCCGGTCAACACCTACTTTGCTTTATTTTTTCATTTTTTGATTATCTTATTATTTTTAATCGTTATTTATTTTTATGCTTCACAATCAGGGCTACTCTTTTGTGTCAGGCCGTCTGAAAAATGCGATAATTTAAACGCAATATTTATCCCTATTGAGGAGGAAAAATCATGGCTGCACAACTTATAGACGGAAAAAAAATCTCCCAGCAACGCATCGAGGCGGTCGCGCAGGCGGTAAAAGCGCGTCAGGAAAAAGGTTTGCACACGCCTTGCTTGGCGGTGGTATTGGTTGGCGACGACCCTGCCAGCGCGGTTTATGTACGCAATAAAAAACTGGCCTGCCAAAAAAGCGGCATCGAATCGCGCTCTTATGAGCTGCCGTCTGAAACCACGCAAGACGATTTGCTGAAACTGGTGGACGAATTGAACGGCGACCCTGCCGTCGACGGTATTTTGGTGCAACTGCCGCTGCCGGCACACATTGACAGCCAAGCGGTTTTGGAGCGTATCGAACCGCATAAAGATGTGGACGGCTTCCACCCTTACAACGTCGGCCGCCTGGTCGTCAAAATGCCGCTGATGCGCCCTTGCACGCCCAAAGGCGTGATGACTTTGTTGGAAGCCTACGGCATCGACCCGAAAGGCAAAAAAGCCGTCGTCGTCGGCGCGTCTAATATTGTCGGCCGCCCGCAGGCGTTGGAATTGCTACTGTCCCGCGCGACGGTAACCATCTGCCACAGCGCCACGCAAAACCTTGCCGATGAAGTTGCGGCCGCAGATATTTTGGTGGTCGGCGTAGGCATTCCGAATTTCGTTAAAGGCGAATGGGTCAAACCCGGCGCCGTCGTTATCGATGTGGGTATCAACCGCTTGGACGACGGCAGCCTGTGCGGCGACGTGGAGTTTGATGTTGCCAAAGAACGCGCATCCATGATTACGCCCGTTCCCGGCGGCGTCGGCCCGATGACGATTGCCACTTTATTGGAAAACACGGTACACGCGGCTTCATTGCACGATTAATCGCTGTCATTAAGTTAGGCCGTCTGAACATGGTTTTTCAGACGGCCTGACCTGTTTTTTTGCTTTTTACCTTATTGGTTTCACATGTCCTTACTCTCTTCCCACACCGACAACCCGACTTTCCGCAACGCTTCCTATATCCTGATGGGTTTGGCTTTGCTGATTGTCTTGCACTACCATTTTCTGCCGCTGCTGCTGTCGGTTATCCTGACCTATATCTTTATTACGCGCACCAACGGAGTCATCCTCAAGCTCCGCCGCCGTGTTTTACCGCGCAACACGCGGCTGCATAAATCGCTCAATGCGCACAATATCAACCTGATTTCCACCACGCTGACTCTGGCCATCGTGTTCAGCATCATCACGATGATGTCTTTGGGTATTTACCACCTGATACACGGCGGCCATGTCGGCTTCATGCTGGCCAAGCTGGCGGCAATTTTGGAAGACACCAAAAACAGCCAAGACCTGCCTGCGGCCATTCTCAATATGCTGCCCAACAATATGGCCGAAATCAAAGCCTCGGCAATCAAGCTGATTGAAGAATACCGCGCCGCGCTGACCCGTATCAGTAAAAACAGCATCACGTCATTCGTGTACATCCTCATCGGCATCATCATCGGCGCCATGCTCAGCTTCCACCGCCTGAAAATGCGCAAAAACCGCCATAAAATGCCTCTGTTTAAAGCCGAATTGGTGCACCGCATCGTCAATTTTGAAACCAGTTTTGAACGCGTGTTCCTCGCCCAAGTCAAAATCTCGCTGATCGACACTTTCCTGACCGGCCTGTACCTTTACTTGGTTTTACCGCTGTTCGGCGTTGAGCTGCCGTTTAAAATGACCGTCCTGATCATCGCCTTTATCGTCGGCCTGATTCCGGTGGCGGGCAACCTGATTTCCAACACCATCATCATTATTTTGAGCCTCGGCGCATCGCTTTACGTCGCACTCGCCTCGCTGGTTTTCCTCGTTGTCATCCACAAGCTCGAATATTTCCTCAACGCCAAAATCATCGGCTCGGAAATCGAATCCAGCGCGTGGGAATTGCTGGTGGCGATGGTCGTCTTTGAACGCATTTTCGGCATCGGCGGCATCATCGTCGCGCCGGTTTATTACGCCTATTTGAAAAACGAATTGAAACTGCGAAAATTGATTTAATCAGTTGCATTTATACACATCAAAGGCCGTCTGAAAACGACAATCAGGTTTTCAGATGGCCTTTGCTTTACCTTTTCTTACACTTTACGGCATAATGGCAGCCACGCATTTCTAGAAGAAAGATAAACAATGTCAACCAAAACCCCATCCCTATTCGGCGGCGCGATGATTATCGCCGGTACGGTTATCGGCGCAGGCATGCTTGCCAACCCGACCGCCACGTCCGGCGTATGGTTTGCCGGCTCGCTGGTCGTGTTGCTGTACACCTGGTTTTCCATGCTCTCCAGCGGCCTGATGATTTTGGAAGTCAACACCCATTATCCGCACGGCGCCAGCTTCGACACCATGGTCAAAGACCTGCTCGGCCCGGCTTGGAACATCATCAACGGCGTTGCCGTCGCTTTCGTTTTATACCTGCTCACTTACGCCTACATCTTCGTCGGCGGCGACCTGACCGCCAAAGGCATCGGCAGCGCGGTAGGCGGCGAAATTTCTCTCTCCGTCGGCCAACTCGTCTTCTTCGGCATCCTCGCCTTTTGCGTTTGGGCATCCGCACGCTTGGTTGACCGCTTCACCAGCATCCTCATCGGCGGCATGGTATTGACCTTTATTTGGGCAACCGGCGGCCTGATTGCCGACGCCAAAATGCCTGTTTTGTTTGACACCCAAGCCCCTGTCGGCACCAGCTACTGGATGTATGCCGCCACCGCCCTGCCCGTCTGCCTTGCGTCATTCGGCTTCCACGGCAACGTCTCCAGCCTGCTCAAATACTTTAAAGGCGACGCACCCAAAGTGGCCAAATCCCTGTGGGCAGGCACGCTGATTGCCTTGGTAATTTACGTCCTCTGGCAAATCGCCATCCAAGGCAACCTGCCGCGCAGCGAGTTCGCACCGGTTATCGCCGCAGAAGGACAAGTTTCCGTCCTGATCGAAACGCTGTCCAAGTTCGCCCAAACCGGCAATATGGACAAAGTGTTGACCCTGTTCTCCTACATGGCGATCGCAACGTCCTTCCTCGGCGTAACGCTCGGCCTGTTCGACTACATTGCCGACATCTTCAAATGGAACGACAGCATCTCCGGCCGCACCAAAACCGCCGCACTGACCTTCCTGCCGCCTTTGATTTCCTGCCTGCTCTTCCCTACCGGCTTCGTTACCGCCATCGGCTACGTCGGCCTAGCCGCAACCATCTGGACAGGCATCATCCCCGCCATGCTGCTCTACCGCTCGCGCCATAAATTCGGCGCCGGCAAAAACTACAAAGTTTACGGCGGATTCTGGTTGATGGTTTGGGTCTTCCTCTTCGGCATCATCAACATTGCCGCCCAAATACTGAGCCAAATGGAACTTGTCCCTGTATTTAAAGGTTAAATTCCCTTAAGGCCGTCTGAAACACCCTCTTTCAGACGGCCTAATTCATTATTTTCCGCTACAATACCCCCTTTCCCCCAACGAACACCGTCCATGTACGACAATATCCGCTTCCATCTCGACGAAGACTATCCCGACCAGCTCCCACCCGAAAACGCCGCCACCCATATCGGCATGTACTGGCAGTGGGCGGCGCATGCAGGCCTCGTCAACCCCGTCTGGCAAACCGCCCCCGAAACCGCGGCTGACTTCGCCGCCATGGCCTCGGGCAAAATCAGCGGACGGCACTTTCTGCTCAAACACATGGACGGCGCATTAACGGCGGACGACTTTACCGAACTCGGCCAACGGTTTACCGAGTTCTACTACACCGACGAAGAAGACGGCTACGGCGCATTTATGGAAGACTACGTCCTCGCCCTCGACACGCCCTCGCTCGGCGGCTTCTACCACGTCAAAAACACCCCGGAAACCTTCGCCAAACTGACACCCGTTTTTCAGACGGCCTTTGAAAAATGGCAAAGCAGTTTGAAAGCAGAAAAATATTCGAAAGAATCCACACAATGAAGCCGAACTATTCTATCGACATTGCTATTAACTGCTTCCGTCCAGGAGGAGGCATGGAAAGCTACACCTTCGACCTTGTCCGTGGTTTAAGCGCACACGGCCTCAAACCTACAGTCTTTGCTGCACAAATCGATACAACGGTTCCTGAATACCGCCAAGTTGATACGCATCACGTCAATCAAAAAAAGATTCCAAAAAAGTTGCGCCCTTTTTTCTTCAGTATGCAATTGGCCAAGCTTCGGCAAAACAGAAATATTCCCCTTATTGCCTGCAATCCTAGTGATTATGCTGATATCTT
Organism: Neisseria sp. P0014.S009; assembly: GCF_051958155.1. Lineage (NCBI taxonomy): Bacteria > Pseudomonadati > Pseudomonadota > Betaproteobacteria > Neisseriales > Neisseriaceae > Neisseria > Neisseria sp. P0014.S009. Next base: position 41,646 of record NZ_JBQCVS010000014.1, read on the forward strand.
TGTCTGCGGCGGTACACATTTAGGTTACCTGCACAACATGGGTAAAACCCCAAACTTACTTGATAGACTCATCATTCGGCGTAACCGTACCAACTACTCAACGTCAAAATTGATCATGGCGCATTCACACCTAATGCAACACGAGTTGATCAACCTCTATGGGGTGCCTTCTGAAAAAATCCGTGTTATCCATCCACCTGCCGATACTGCACGCTTCTACACCAAACCGGAAGAAATTCCTGCAACTCGTGCGAGATACGGATTCAAAGACGACGAAACTATTTTCCTATTTCCATCAACCGGACATACCCGAAAAGGCTTGGATTTATTAGCAGAATTTTTCGAGCATACCGATTTACCCATCAAACTGGCTGTTGCCGGATCGCCCTTACCTCGACCAATGAACAACGTTATTGAGCTTGGTTTCTGCAAAAATATGCCTGAACTTTACCGAGCTGCTGACTTCACTATCATGGCATCACTGTACGAACCATTCGGACTGGTTGGCATAGAATCTATTTTGTGCGGAACCCGAGTTGTTTTCTCCGACAATATGGCATGTACCGAAGTCATGAACGAAAATGCAGGCTTCTTTTTCTCACGTCAAAACCCAGAAACACTGGCACAAGCCATCACTAAAGCGGTTTCTCTCAAACAACAGGGAAAACACAAAATTACCTCTCCTATGCAGGCATTAACCTATAATCCCACCTTAGCACATCATATCGACCAGACTCTCAATATACTGTACTGAAAGATATCAGAATAATACTTCACTAAAGATATTGAGAGCTTTAAAACACAGATTGAAATCAATGCGGGTAATAAGGATAAGTTAGAAATCAGAAAGGCTGTGCCATTAGCCAAATGAAATATCTCCGAACATAGATAACAGTAGAATATGCAGGACATCCGCATGTAATATTAGAAGTAACGGGTTCTTTGATAATACAGTTAATGCTCAATAAGCTGCCAATCAAGCACTTGCTCTAACTACAACAAAGCGAAGTAGCAGCTATTATGACTTTAGAGTTTTACTGAAAATGCTCACGAACAATCCCCTAAATATCTTGGTAGAAATTTAGGAATTTGAGGGGCTTTTACAAAGACCTCAAAACAGTCTTTATGTTACAAAACTTGATTTTCAAACTACAAAAAGACGGGCATTCTTGCCCGTCTTTTTATGGAAACTACACTACATATTATATAAACAAATGATGTATGGTTACGTAGATTCTCGTTGTACCTCTTTTTCTAGAAGCATACGTCTTATCATTTAAGTTAAATGCCTAACGTACAATTTTCAGGATACTATACAAGTAATTTCGGTAATCATTAACAAGCTTACTATTGTAACAATCTTCAAGCCTACCATTGCTTAAACTTCGCATGGTCATATTTGCTTTCATGAAATTGTCTGTAGGAGAAAGACCTGCCACATTCATTAACATTCCTCCAGCAAAAGCAAGGTCAAGAAAATCCTGTTCTTGTCTAAATCCCGAGGTAATATTACTTCTAACCACAATTTGCGTAATATAGTCAGGATAAGCAAAATTTCCTTTTTTCTTAGGAGAAACACCATCAAATGATGCCTGATGGTCACCGAAATAAGCAAACACAAACGGTTTGTTACGTTCATGCAAATAATGGTTAAAACTTTCTGTCGCTTTATCCAAATCGACAATACGCTCGATATAGTCGTTGATTGCAGAAATAGTTTTCATATCTAAATCTGGAGAGTCCAGCCCAAACACATTATCCATGTCTGTCCTGTAAGGCCCATGTTCTTTCATAGTCAAAATATAGACGAACATCGGTTGCTGTACATCTGCTAAACTAGGATGACGTTTTTCTAGAATCATCCGCGCATATTGCATCATTTCTTCGCTAGAAATGTGCCATAAATTTTTGCCCATCGGGGCAGGATACCCCAAATCTTGAGGCTGTAACATAAGATCAAAACCAAAATGATCATAGGCGGCTTTGGCATTATAGTTACCCTTAGTAAAGGGCGACAAAGCTACACAAAAATAACCATGCTCACGCAAATTTCGGATAAGCCCAGTCTGTAAATGTGGCACCACTGAATAAAATACCCCGCTAGCCAATGCGCCAAAGTCAGTAGACGGCACACCTGCTAAAAACGCAAATTCAGATTTCCATGTTGCACCACCAAACGTATGTACGCGCAATGGAGAAGCAAACACGGTATCCATCTGCTGCTCAAACATCCTTAATTTAGGAATATCGGCTGACGTGAAATCAAATTGATGTGGATTAAGCGTCGATTCCATCAGCGTAATGACAATATCGGGTTTTTCCAATGTTTCAGGATATATGTTTTCAGTTAACAGTTTCTCAGCAAATTCCTGTCCATTACCTTCAAACATCGGCACTTGGAAAAATACTGCCCTGCAAGACATCGGCAAATTTAAAAATACATCCCTACCATCATCTGGCAACGAATCCAGCCATGTTCTAACTGCTCCAGGATGCTTTGAAAAATACCACATTGCAAAAAATGACATTATGAATATGATTGCACCAGTATACTGCCACACTATATCCATAGGCTCCGCATCGTACCAACCAAACACGGCGTAAACAATCAATACCATTAATCCCAGTACGCCAACGATGGCTTCTTTATAATGAAACAATGTCTCCCAGTTACGCCAATCGACGATGAGTCGGAAGTCTGAAATCAATAATGGTTGTTTATAATAATGAATTTTTAATCTATGAAACAAAGCAAACACAACAAAACATACTGATACAAAATTCAACGCTCGTTGCCACTGCCCTGTAAACATCAACATACCAGCTGCCAAAAACATAAATAGCATTGAAGCAAAAAAATAGGTCCACCGATAGTGCGACTTTATAATCAGTACTACTGCTACTGAAACAAACAAAAATAGGAAAATATAAGCAAACATGACGCTATCCCCTTATTAATAGGCTTCTATCAGCACACAATCAGAAGAATTCTTAAAACAAGACGGCATAATAACACAGCGTAGGCACACTCTTTAATCTTTAATATAATATTGACCCTCACTATCTAAAAAAACACCATGAAACTCATCATCCTCGACCGCGACGGCGTCATCAACCAAGACCGCGATGATTTCGTCAAATCCGTTGACGAATGGATTCCCATCGAAGGCAGCATGGATGCCATCGCCTTTTTAACGCAGGCAGGCTACACCATCGCCGTGGCCACCAACCAATCCGGAATCGGCCGCAAATACTTTACCGTGCAAGACCTGACCGAAATGCACGCGAAAATGCACCGCCTTGCCGTTCAAGCAGGCGGTACCATCGACGGCATTTGGTTTTGCCCGCACACTGCCGCCGACAACTGCGAATGCCGCAAACCCAAGCCCGGCATGATTATCGACATCATCGAACGCTTCAAGGCCAATGCCGCCGAAACCTGGCTGGTCGGAGACAGCCTGCGCGACCTGCAAGCCATTGATGCTGCAGGAGGCAAATCCGCGCTCGTTCTGACCGGCAAAGGCAAAAAAACGCTGGCCCAACACGAGCAAGAACTGCCCGAACACACCCAAGTCTTCGACAACCTGCTCGCTTTCTCGCAATACATCATGCGTGAAAACACACAAATCGAAGAAGCCGCGCAAGCCATCCTATAAACGACAAGGCCGTCTGAAACCTGCCGACAACGGCGTTCAGACGGCCTTCAAACGACAGACTTTTCCCCGATATGCTGATTATCCGCAACCTGATTTACTGGTTCATCCTTTCCTCTAGCATTATTTTGCTGTTCCCCTTTATGCTGCTTGCCCTACCCTTCCAAGGCGGTGCGCACAAAATGGCGCAAGTTTGGGTGCGTATCCTCAACTGGTCGCTCAAGCACATCATCGGTTTGAACTACACCTTAAGCGGCGCGGAAAACATTCCCGACCACCCTGCCATCATCTGCGCCAAACACCAAAGCGGCTGGGAAACCCTCGCTCTGCAAGAGATTTTTCCGCCGCAAGTCTATGTTGCCAAACGCGAGCTCTTCAAAATCCCTTTCTTCGGCTGGGGCTTGAAGCTGGTTAAAACCATCGGCATCGACCGCAGCAACAGCCGCGAAGCCAACAAACAACTCTTAGAACAAGGCCTTGCGCGTAAAAACGAAGGCTATTGGATTACCATTTTCCCCGAAGGCACACGCCTGTCGCCCGGTGAAAAAGGCCGCTACAAGCTCGGCGGCGCGCGCATGGCAAAAATGTTCGAGATGGACATCGTCCCCGTCGCACTCAATAGCGGCGAGTTTTGGCCGCGCAACTCCTTCCTCAAATACCCCGGCACAGTCAGCGTCATCATCGGCAAACCCATTGCCCACAACAACGGCAATGAAGCCGAACTCATGGCCCAATGCGAGCAATGGATCGAAAGCCAACAGCCCCTGATTACCGGACAAGGCCCATTCGCGCCCAAAACCAAATAAATCATTCCATCGGGTGGGCCGCTATGCCCGCCCTTTTCATGCCGTCCAATATTTTTCTCAACATCATGCCCCACCTCCATACCCACACCCTTTCAGATGGCCTCACCATTCATATCCAGCTCAAACGCAGCGCCAAGAAAAACCTCATCTTGCGCCCCGTTTCCGCCGATACCGTCAGCATCAATATCCCTCCGTTTGTTACCCAACGCACCTTTACCCAATGGCTGAACGACAACGAAGCCCTCCTGCGCCGTACCCTAAACAAAACACCGGCCCGACAAACACCCACCGACACGCTTCCCGAATGGATTTGGTATCAAGGCGTTCAGACGGCCTTGTCCGTCCACGCAGCAAACCACATCCAACTTAGGCCGTCTGAAATTCTGTTGCCCGAAAAAGAAACCGCCGCCCAACTCACCCATTTGCACCGCTTCCTGCACGAGCGTGCGCGCGAGTATCTGCTGCCGCGCCTCGAAGGCCATATCCGAACCACCCGCCTTACCCCGAGCGCCATTTCCCTTTCCAACGCCAAAACCTTCTGGGGCGTTTGCCGCCACACTACCGGCATCCGCCTCAACTGGCGGCTCATCGGCGCGCCCGAATATGTCGCCGACTACGTCTGCCTGCACGAACTCGCCCACCTGCGCCATCCCGACCACAGCCCTGCGTTTTGGGCTCTAACCCACTCGTTCACACCGCATGTCGACCAAGCCAAACAATGGCTGAAGGCACACGGTGGCAAATTGTTCCTTCTCGGCTAAGCCTTTACTTTCAGTATTTTTCTGCAAGCAAACACCAGCCCAAAGCAAAGAATCAACGCCCTCCAAACAAGTAATGTAGCCGCGCGTAAAATCAGGTTTATCCGCTTGCCGCCCCTCAGGCACGCCGATAAGATGATTTCGTTCTCAAAACCCTTTTCAGAAAGGAAAACCGATGACCAAAGCAAAATCGTTACTGGCCACCGGCATTTTAGCTCTTTTCTCCGCCACGGCATTCGCCTCCCCGCTGCCTTCCGAAATCTACCGTCCGGCAGGCGCGCACACCATCAAAGCCGATCATCAAGGCAACGGCGAATTTGAATACGAAGCCGAAATTTCCGGCCGACACAATTCCATTCCTTCTCTGGCCAAAAAAGTGATCGCCCACGCGCGCAGCAAAGGTTTCCATGTGGTTGAGTCTGAAATCAAACACGACGATGCCGATCTGAAATTCAAACGCGGCAAACAAGAGCTGGACGTTTCCATCGAAGACAAAGGCCAAGGCCGTATCGAATACAAAGCCGATTTGGATTTGGACTTGGACCAAAACTAAATCCGACTCGCAAATAAAGGCCGTCTGAAATCCCATCGGGTTTCAGATGGCCTTTTGTCGTCTTTATCAGATATAATGGCACTCGGTTTGTAAAATTTCCGACTCAAAACATTGTACAATCTGCCCACTTATACCGATAACATCCCAAACATTGCCATGAAAAAACGTCTGCTCCTCCTCGCCATCCTTCCCCTTTCCCTTCACGCCGCCGATGTGCCGCCTGATGTGAAACCCGAGCTTCAAGTCAATACAGCCGAACCCCAACAACCCGAAACGCACAACATCCCTGCCGAGCAGACAAACAGGCCGTCTGAAAAAATCATCAACGTCGATGCCGATACCCTGCTTGCCAACACCGAATTACTGGCACGCGCCATGTATTCCGCCGTCGTCGCCCACAACATCCCCGGCATCAAAGCCGTTTTGCCCATTTACGAACAATGGCCAGAACACGACCGCGCCATGGCACGCTATGCCAAAGGTTTGCTTGCCCAATCCGAAGGACGCGCCGCCGAAGCCATCGGCCATTACCGCCGCTTTATCGCCGAGCAACCCGATGCCTCCGCCGTCCGCTGGCAGCTTGCGACCGCCTTGTTTGAAGACAAACAAAACGAAGCCGCAGCCGACCAGTTCGACAAACTGCAAACCGAATCCCTCCCGCCTGCCTTGCAAGAACGCATCGAAACCTACCGCAAAGCCCTGCGTGAACGCGACTCATGGCAATTCAATGCCGGCTTGAACATCACGCGCGAACAAAACATCAACCAAGCCCCCGGCCAACGCCGTCTGGGCAACCACCTGAACGATGAACAATGCCGCGCCGTGCGCCTTGCCTATCCCGACGACGACTGCTTCCGAGGCTGGACATTCCCCGAACCCATCGATGCCACTGCCATCCATTACCAAATCGGCGCAGAAAAAAAATGGTCGCTGCCCCGCGGCTTCTATGCCACGGCAGGCGCAGACCATTACGGCAAAATCTATCCCAAACACACCAACTACAACGACCTCACCACACGCTTTTCGGCAGGCATCGGCTATGCCGACCAGCGCAACGATATCGGCATGACCCCGTTCCATGAACGCCGCTTCTACGGCAACGACCCCTACACCTACACCAACGGCGCACGCCTCCACTACAACCATTGGTGGCAACCCAAGCTGCAAACCCTCAGCGCATTTGAAGCAGGCCGTCTGAAAAACGGCCGCCGCGAGCATTCCAACAACACCAGCCAACTGCTCAGCAACTCCATCGTGTACTACCGCAACGCGCGCCAATACTGGGTAGCCGGTATCGACCTCTACCGCGAACGCAACCGCGACGACAAAAGCGACAGCTTCAACCGCTACGCCCTGCGCACCACATGGGGGCAAGAGTGGCCCAAAGGCCTCTCCACCGTCCTACGCCTCAGCGCCGCCCAACGCCGTTACCAAGCCCCCGCCTTCTTCAGCAACGAACAAAACCGCCGCGACAAAGAAACCTCCGCCTCCCTGAGCGTATGGCACCGCGCCCTCCATTTCAAAGGTATCACCCCGCGCCTGACCATTGCCCACAACAAAACATGGAGCAACGACAAGTTCTACGAATACGGCAAAACCAAAATGTTTGTCGAATTGAGCAAAACGTTCTGACAAATAGAACCAATCTGTGAATAAAGCAAAAATGCCTGTCCTGCATACTGATTTACAAGACAGATTCAAACTTTTACAGATACCGGATAAATAGATTTTTAAGGCATAATTTCTTATTAAATTCATATTTATCAAATAGATGAAGTTTAAGCCGATATTACTTTACAACGTAACGTACAACACTACATAACGCTACAAAGAAATCAGGCCGTCTGAAACCCGACTTGGCGTTTCAGACGGCCTGAGTATTCGTATCATATCCGCTTACCTCTTCAGAAAGTATGATGATGAACGCCCTAAACAAAACCCTCTTATCCGTTTCTGTCGCGCTGGGATTGAGCGCCTGCGCTTCCGTCAAAACCGCAGACACCTACGACCTAGACTTCTCCAAACAAAAATACACCGAACAAAGCATCGAAGTGAACGGTCAAGCCATCAAATTCCGCGCTTACGAAGGCGTGGTTTACGTCCGCAATCCTGTCGATACCCGTTACGAAATCATCAATATTTATGTACCCGAAGCCTATTACAACGGCGGCGAGATAGACGGTTTCAACGCCGAAACCGCACCGATTTTCCTGCCCAACCAAATCGGCGGCTATATGCCGGCCGAACCGGGCAAACCCGCTTTAGAAGGCAAACGCGGCGAGCCTGAAGACGGCCAAAAATCGCCTAACACCGCCCTGGTTGCGCTCTCCAAAGGCTACGTCGTCGCCTCCCCTGGCGCACGCGGCCGAACAGAACCCACCGGCAAAGCACCTGCCGCCATCGTTGATTTGAAAGCCGCCGTCCGTTACCTGAAAGCCAACGACAAAGTCATGCCCGGCGATGCCGAAAAAATCATTTCCAACGGCACAAGCGCAGGCGGCGCGATGTCCGCCCTCTTAGGCGCAACAGCCGACCAAAAAGATTACGAAAACCACCTCAAAGCCTTAGGCGCGGCAGACGGCAGCGACAAAGTTTTCGCCGTATCTGCCTACTGCCCGATTACCGATTTGGATCATGCCGACATGGCTTACGAATGGCAGTTCAACGGTATCAACGACTACAAAAAAATGAACATTTCCATGCTCGACTACCGCGTCAAACGCGAGCTGGTCGCAGGTACACTGACCGATGACGAGAAAAAACTGTCCGACCTCCTCAAACCCCTATACCCCGCATACCTCAACAGCCTGAACCTGAAATCCCCCGAAGGCAAACCCCTGACGTTGGACGCCCAAGGCAACGGCAGCTTTAAAAACCATATTGCCGGTTTAATTGCCAAATCCGCACAAGCCCAACTTGATGCAGGCAAAGACCTGAGCGACCGCACTTGGCTGACCGTCCGCAAAGGCAAAGTTGTCTCCGTCGATTTCGATGCCTACGCCAAAGCCGCCGGCCGCCAGAAAACACCGCCGGCCTTTGACGGCGTAGATTTAAGCACAGGCGAAAACCAACTCTTCGGCACCAATACCGTCGACAAACGCCACTTCACCGCGTTCTCCATGCAACACAACACCGCCGCCAACGCCGAAATCGCAGATGAAGAAACCATCAAAATCATGAACCCGCTCAACTACATCGGCAAACCGGGCGTGAACCTGCCGCAAAACTGGCGCATCCGCGTCGGCACCAACGACCGCGACACCTCACTAGCAGTCTCCGCCATCTTAGCCGCCAAACTGCAAAACAACGGCCAAACCGTCGACTACGCCCTGCCTTGGGATGTCGGCCACGGCGGAGATTATGACTTAGACGAACTGTTTGCCTGGATAAAACAGGTCAGCAGCTCTGCAAAATAAGCGTTCCAACATGGATTGAGATGAGATTTGGTATCCCGTTTTAATTAAAGAAAGGCCGAGACCTTTGCAAAATTCCCCAAAATCCCCTAAATTCCCACCAAGACATTTAGGGGATTTTCCATGAGCA
>NZ_JBQCVS010000015.1:0-48247 GCF_051958155.1 Neisseria sp. P0014.S009
TGGAAAATCCCCTAAATGTCTTGGTGGGAATTTAGGGGATTTTGGGGAATTTTGCAAAGGTCTCAGGCCGTCTGAAATTTCAGACGGCCTTTGTTTTATCGGCGGTATAAAGCAACCATGGTCTCAGCCGCTTTAACACAGCTTTCCACATCGGCAACCAAAGCGATGCGGACGTAGCCTTCGCCCGGATTGCCTTGTTCGGTATCGCGGGCGAGGAAGCGGCCGGGCAACACTTGGATAGCGGCTTTCTGCCACAGGTTGCGCGTAAATGCCAAGTCGTCGCCATCAGGAACTTTCAGCCAAATGTAGAACGACGCGTCAGGCAGTTTGACATCGAATGCCTGTTGCAAAATAGGGATGACGCGGTCGAATTTTTCTTGGTAGAGGCGGCGGTTGTCGATGACGTGTTCTTCATCGTTCCAAGCGGCAATGCTGGCGCGTTGGACGGGAATGCTCATCGCGCTGCCGTGGTAGGTGCGGTAGAGTAGGAAGTTTTTGAGCAACTCGGCATCACCTGCGACAAAGCCGGAACGCAAACCGGGGACGTTGGAGCGTTTGGACAGGCTGGTAAACATAATAATGTTGCGCGTGCCGCGTCCTAATTGCGTTGCAGCCTGCAGGCCGCCGATTGGTTTGTTGTCGTCAAAATAGATTTCGGAATAGCATTCGTCAGAGGCAATAACGAAGCCGTATTTGTCTTGCAAATCAAAAATTTCTTTCCAGTCTTCTAATTGCAGGACGCTGCCGCTCGGATTATTTGGCGAGCAGACAATCAGGACTTTGGTGCGCTGCCATACGTCTTCAGGCAGGCTGCTCCAATCGGGGTTGAAGCTGGGCGCAGGACAGTTGGCAAAATGGATTTCACCGCCGCCCAAAATAGTCGCGCCTTCGTAAATTTGATAGAAAGGATTGGGGCTGATAACGATCGGTTTGGGGCCGTCTGAAGCCGGATTTAAAACGGTTTGGATAAAAGAGAACAAAGCTTCCCGGCTGCCCAATACGGGCAGGATTTCATTGTTGGGATTGAGGCTCAAACCATCATAACGGCGGGCAACCCATTCGGCACAGGCTTGGCGCAGTTCGGGCAGGCCTGCGGTCAGCGGATATTTTTCCAGTTCGTGCAGGGAGGCGGTCAGCGCGTCGGTGATGACTTTGGGTGTCGGATGTTTCGGCTCGCCGATTTGCAGATGAATGGGCGTTACGCCTTCGGGTGCATCAATGCCTTGCATGGCTTCACGCAGGCGGGCGAAAGGATAGGGTTTGAGATGGTTTAATAATGGGTTCATGATGTTTCTGCCGATAAATTAAGGCAATAATCTTAGCATTTTTTAGATGGATTGGGACAAAAAGGCCGTCTGAAAACAGGGTTTAAATGTTTTCAGACGGCCTTTTGAATGTAGTCAAAACGGTCCCGTCATCACCAACTATTACAGCAACGTCTGCTACGGCCAGCACAGCGACCGCACCTTTTTCACCAATTCGGAAGGCATCATCATCGATTATCACTGGGCGCTCAGCAATTCATGGCGTGTGAATTGTAATAATCATGTTTTGGGACGCCCGCCCCGATAAGGCCGTCTGAAAGCGTGAGCTTTAACGAAGTTAGAACACAAAAGCAGCCTGCACTTGGGCTTTCCCAAATGTGCAGGCTGCTTTTCACGCTTTCAGGCTGCTTATCCCCGCCCGCCCATCTTCTCACGATACCACGCCAGCTTCCGCTCCAAAAACGCCCAATGAGCGTCCAATTCCTGCCGTTTGCGTTTCAAAGCCGCCTGATGTTCCTGCAAAATCCGGTAACGTTCGGGGGCGGTTTCATCGCCCAAATGCCGCAGCCGCGCGTATTCCTTGATTTGCGCCAGCGGCACGCCCATGTCTTTCAGCCGAAGGATGAAACCTACCCATTCCAAATCGCGCGCACCGTATTCGCGGTAGCCGTTGGCGTTTCGTTCGGGGCGCAGCAGCCCTTCCTGCTCGTAGTAGCGCAGCGTGGCGGCGGACAAACCCGTTTGCGTGGCAAATTCCTTGGTCTGCATCAAATCTCCTTGCTATAAAGTGCGCTTGATAGTTTAACCTGTCCGTGCAATTTTGCAAATTTGAGTATGGAGACGAAAAATGTTGAATCATCAGGATTTAATGGCACGCGGCTTAGCGAAGCTGAACGAAATCGACGGCGAGCAGGGCGACAAGGTGAGGCAGGCGTTGGCGGATATTTCGCCCGATTTGGGCAAATACATCATTGGTTTCGCGTTTGGCGAGATTTACCAGCGCCCGCAGCTTGATGTGCGGCAGCGCGAGCTGGTAACGCTGGCGGCTCTGGCGGCGCAGGGCGGCTGTGAAAACCAGTTGCGCGTGCATATCCACGCTTCGCTGAACGTGGGGCTGACGCGCGATGAAATTGTGGAGGCGTTTATCCAATGTATCCCGTATTTGGGTTTTCCGAAGGTGCTGAATGCGGTGTTTGTAGCGAAGGAGGTGTTTGCGGCGGCGGAGTGATGCAGGCTGCCTGAAACCTAAAAAGGCTACCTGAAAGCGCAGCTTCAACGAAGTTAAAACGGAGTTTCTGCGAAACGAAAAGCAGCCTGCACATCCACAAAACAAATTGATGCGTTTATTTGGCAGGGACGACGGGCAGGGAACCGTTCAAAAGATAATGAATGGTTTCTTGAACCGTACGGATGGCGTTGCCAAACGGCAATGGGTCTTTACCGCGGAAAAACAGGCCTTTATCGACTTCGCCGCGGAATGCCGCAGAAAGTTGGATGTCGATACAGAATTGACCGGCTTTGGCCAAACCGTCGCGCAAGCCGCAGCTGGTCAGGCAGTTCAGGCCTTGTGTGCAACGGCGCGGATCGTTTTTGGCATTGGCTTGCAATTTGGCCTCGCGTTTGATGTAGTTGTCGAGGAATTTTGTGCGCACGCCGCGTGCAGGCAAACCGGCAACAGACATGAATTCAACCACTTTTTCGGTTTCCGCACCGGCCAGCGTTTTCTTGAAGTTGATGTGGGCATCGCCTTCTTCGGTCACGGCAAACGCGGTACCGATTTGAACGGCGGACGCGCCCCAGTTTTTCAAGGCTGTTTTGACTTTTTCAAAGTTTGCCATGCCGCCGGCGAGTACCAACGGGATTTTTTCGCTTTCCAAGCCCAAGTTTTTGAATACTTCAAACGTTTCTTCAATAACGCGTTTGAACTCGAATTTGGCATCGTTCACGCCGTCAACGGTTGCCGCGCCCAAGTGGCCGGCTGCGTGGGCTGGGTGTTCGATAACGATGGCATCGGGCAAAATGCCTTTTTTCATCCAACGTTTTAAAACGATGTTGATGCCGCGTGATTCGGACAAAATAGGGAAAAGGGCGACATCTTTGTGGTAGCCCTCGGCCATTTCCGGCAAATCCAAAGGCAAACCTGCGCCCATCACAATCGCGTCTGCACCAGATTCGCAGGCCTGACGGACGTAGGCGGCATGGTCTTTGACGGCTTTCATGACGTTGACGGCAATCATGCCTTTGCCTTCTGAATCGGCTTTGGCTTTTTTGATTTCACGGTCAAGCGCGATGCAGTTGAGGCGGGTGTATTTTTCTTCGCTGGAATCGATTTTTGATTCGGCCAGCAAATCTTCGTGCAAGTGGCGCAAATCGACGCTGGCGATGGTACCTACGCCGTTTTCGCGCGCAACCGCGCTGGAGAGTTTTGATGCGGAAACGCCTACACCCATACCGCCTTGTACGACGGGAATCAGTGATTTGCCACGGATAATCAATGGGTCAAAGTTGTTTTGCATGGATGCTCCTTCATAGATTCTGGATGGTGCCGTCTGAAATCCTATGAAATGGATTGGATAACGGGCTGATGTGTATATAAATAAGTGTGTTTTTCGCCGCCGTTTTTCAGACGGCATGAGGCGTGTTTTTAAAATTTTAGGAATTATACTCTAAGTTAATGTAAAAATTAGAGTATTAATACAGTTTTTTTGAAGGAAAAATTGAAAAGTCTTGTTAATAAAGGAATAAATTTTATGATGGATTGAATTGAGGAGGAGAAATTGCAAACAAAATCTACAGAGAAAAAGGCCGTCTGAAATTTCAGACGGCCTTAAGTATGGGAATCGGACAGATGTCGGATTACATTTGTTTTTTAGCGGCATCAATGGCGCGTTGGTCAGGGTTGATCAAGATTTCAACGCGGCGGTTTTGTGCGCGGCCTTCAACAGTAGCGTTGGAGGCGATTGGTTGACGGGAGCCGTAACCGAAAGTGCTCAAACGGGTGCTGCTTACGCCACGGGATTGCAGGAAGGTGGCAACAGATTCGGCGCGGTTGCGAGACAATGGCTCGTTGATGGCGTCGTTACCGGTGTTGTCGGTGTGGCCGTTGATGGTCAAAGTCGTGTCAGGATATTGAACCAAAGTTTGCGCGGCAGCAGACAAGGCGCTTTGAGCATGGCCGCTCAGGGCAGCGCTGCCGGTAGCGAAGGTTACGTTTTCAGGCATAACCAGTTTGATTTGGTTGCCTTGACGTTCAACTTCGATGTTGGTGTTGGCCAGGCTTTGACGCAGTTTTTTCTCTTGGTAGTCCATGTAACCGCCGATACCCGCACCTACTGCACCACAAGCCAATGCGGAGTTACGTGCGCCTTTACCACCATGGGTCAGCGCACCAACGATGCCGCAAACAGCTGCACCGCCCAAACCATACATAGCGGTTTTGCTGGCGGATTGTTGGCCGGTAACAGGATCAGTTACACAGCCGGTGAGCGCCAAAGGAATCGCAGTGGCAATAACGGTCAGGGGTTTCAAGAATTTCATGTCGTATCCTCTTTTTAGATGACGGCCCAGGCCGTCTGAAAAAATGAATAAAAACCGCGTGGGTCATTACGGATTTATGATACCCAATATCCGAAACGCAAAAGAATGGGTTTAACCCGATATTACGAAAATATTTGCCAGTTAACATAATCCTGAAGCATTTCTGTATTTCTCCGACAGTTTGGTCATTTTGCCGCGAAATAACAAGCAAAGTTTTTTACAGTTTCTTCCGTTTTTTATGCTTGCGGCGATACCAGTTGACGAATGCCCATTTCAATCTGACCTTGACATCGTATCCCACTGAACCTGCACCCAGTATGAGCAAAACGGCGGAAACGGGCAGGGCGAAATGATGGCCGACCAGATGATAACCCCATGCGCCAACCACGCCGCCCAGCAAAAACGACAGCATCAAGCCGCTTAAAAGCCACATTTTCGGTTTGTTGACGCGGACGTGCGGCAGGCGCGGATGATGCTGTTTGGAGTAATAAAGCGCGCGTGAAATTTCAATGCCCAAGTCGGTCGCTGTACCGGTCATGTGGGTGGAGCGGATGGCGCCGCCGGAAAGAAGTGTGATAACCGTATTGTGCATGCCCATAATAAAACACAATAAAAACAATGCCAAAGACGGCATAATAAAATCAGAGCCGCCAAAATCCCATTCCATCGCGGCAATACCGAACCAACCGAATATCAACAGATAAACTGCTTCCAGCCACATGGAAAACCCAAAGCTGCCACGGAAACGCATCTGCTGCGTCCATAAAATCACCCAGCCCGAATGCGCGGCACCGGCAACAAAACACAACACGCTGATTGTGGCAATAATGGCCACACTCCACTCTTGAAGATACAAAACATCTGCCAACAGCGACATTGAGCCGGTAACGTGGGAGGTATAACGTGAGAATGCGAAGTAACCGCCGGCATTAATCGCGCCGGCAAGAAAGGCCATGATGTAGCCCAGCCGTCTGAAACGGGCATCGGAAATATTGTGTTCGTGCAGATACGGGCGATCCGCCTGCCAAAATGGCGGCGTGTGTTGCCTATGGTGGCGCAATCGGTAGGAGTGGGGCGGTTTGTCAGCGTTCATTGAGTGGGTTTGGAGTTAAACATTCATACAGGGTGTATTTTATATGCAACTGTCTGCCGATAAGAACAAATAATCTAAAGTGTTCCCAAGTTGCCACACTTGCCCATTACACAATGAGGGCGTACATTAATAGAGAGATATAAACATAAGGAAACATCCAATGAATCCTATCCGTCTGACCTTATTGTTTGGTGCTGCCGCATTACTTGCCGCCTGCGCCACTACGCCTGAGCAAAAAGCCGCACGAGCACAAGCCCAGAAACGCTATGAACAGGATCTTCAAGTACATCTTGCCGCCCAATGCGATCAGGAAACTGCCGCGCTGATCCGTCGCAAATTTGATGAAGAAGGCAAACCCGGTGCCGTAACTGCCGAACAAAAAGCCTTCCGCCTCAAGTATATCGACAAAGTTTCCGATCCGATGTTCCAAGCCTGCTACAAAATGGCATGGCAAAACTATATTTCCCAAGAACAGCTGCGCGAAGCCCGCTACTATCGCTATTACGACGATTGGGGCTATCCGTTTGGCCGTTATCCTTGGTGGTGGTAAGGTATTAACAAATTTTAGGGCCGTCTGAAAGCATATATTTATTGGTTTCAGACGGTCTAAGGTTTATTGAAACGGCAATAACGTTTACAATAGCCGCCTATTCAAACACAATACCCACCACCCATGAACATCTGGCTTGGACAGCGACACGCGCCCAAATTTCCGCAAGGAGCCGCCGTAACCATCGGCAACTTCGATGGCGTACACCTCGGGCACAAACACATTCTACAAAAACTCAAACGAGAGGCAGACCAGCGCGGTCTGCCTGTTGTCGTTGTTGTTTTTGAGCCTCAGCCCAAAGAATTTTTTGCGCGCAAAGCCGGGAAAAAGTTGCCTTACCGCATCAGTCCGCTGCGTACCAAATTGCGCCTTTTGCGTGAAACCGGCTGCGTGGATGCCGTTTGGGTTTTGCGCTTTAACCAAACTTTCTCCGAGATGAGCGCGCAAGCGTTTATTGACCAGCTTTTGCGCCAAACGCTTAACACGCGTTATTTGTTGATCGGCGACGATTTCCGTTTCGGTGCAGGCCGTGAAGGCTGTTTTGAACTTTTGGCACAGCAGCCCGATATGCAAACCGAGCGCACGCCGTCTGTTATCGTTGAAGACATCCGCACCAGCAGTACCGCCGTCCGCCAAGCCCTTTCAGACGGCAAGTTGGAATACGCCAAAAGACTGTTGGGTCATGATTATGTGTTAAGCGGCAAGGTCAAACACGGGCAAAAACTTGGCCGCACCATCAACGCGCCTACCGCCAATGTCCAGCTTCCCCCGTATCATTATGCGCTAAGCGGCGTATTTGTCGTTGAAGCAGACGGCACATTCGGCTCGCGCCGAGGCGTGGCCAGTTTTGGTTTTAACCCTACTGTCAGCAACAACCGCTCGCAAAAACTGGAAGTCCATCTGTTCGATTTCAACGGCGATTTGTACGGACAACGCATCTTCGTCCGCTTCCTGCACAAACTGCGTGATGAGAAAAAATTTGAGAGTATCGAGGCATTGAAAACCCAAATTTTGCAAGATATGGAAGATGCGAGGGTTTGGGAAGCATAGAAACGCTTCTAGAAGCTTATAAAATCAAGACAATTGGGCTACAATAAGTCCTTTGAATTTTTTCAGACGGCCTGTTCTTTTCAAAATGAGCAATCAGGCCGTCTGAAACCGAAATACCGCAACAATAGAGATCAAAAAATGACCGATTACAGTAAAACCGTAAACCTGCTTGAGAGCCCGTTTCCAATGCGCGGCAATCTTGCCAAGCGCGAGCCTGCATGGCTGAAAAGCTGGTACGAGCAAAAACGCTACCAAAAACTGCGCGAAATCGCCAAAGGCCGTCCGAAATTTATTCTGCACGACGGTCCTCCATATGCCAACGGCGACATCCACATCGGTCATGCCGTCAATAAAATTCTCAAAGACATCATTATCCGCAGCAAAACCCAAGCCGGTTTTGATGCGCCTTATGTACCGGGTTGGGACTGCCACGGTTTGCCTATCGAAGTGATGGTAGAAAAACTGCATGGTAAAGACATGCCTAAAGCCCGTTTCCGCGAATTGTGCCGCGAATACGCTGCCGAACAGATTGCCCGTCAGAAAAAAGACTTTATCCGCTTGGGCGTGTTGGGCAACTGGGACAATCCTTACTTGACCATGGATTTCAAAACCGAAGCCGATACCGTGCGTATGCTCGGCGAAATCTACAAATCCGGCTATCTCTACCGCGGCGCGAAACCGGTTCAATTCTGCTTGGACTGCGGCTCTTCATTGGCCGAAGCCGAAGTGGAATATAAAGACAAAGT
This sequence comes from Neisseria sp. P0014.S009, assembly GCF_051958155.1. NCBI lineage: Bacteria > Pseudomonadati > Pseudomonadota > Betaproteobacteria > Neisseriales > Neisseriaceae > Neisseria > Neisseria sp. P0014.S009. The sequence continues at coordinate 8,242 of NZ_JBQCVS010000015.1, forward strand.
ATCGCCTGCGATTGATGTGGGCTATCCGTTTAAAGACACTGCTGCGCTTGCCGCCGCATTCGGTTTGTCCGGCATCGAAGGCAAAGCGTTTGCCGTCATCTGGACGACCACGCCTTGGACTTTGCCTGCGAGCCAAGCTATTTCAGCTGGTGCAGACGTGGTGTATCAACTGATTGATACGCCTAAAGGCAAATTGGTGTTGGCCAAGGATTTGGCAGAAGATGCGCTCAAACGCTACGGTTTTGCTTCAGACGACCTGAATGTATTGGCAGAAACAACCGGCGACAAGCTGGAAAACCTGCACATGAATCATCCGTTCCTCGAACGCGATATTCCCATGCTCAACGGCGAACATGTGACCACCGATGCCGGTACCGGTTTGGTGCATACTGCGCCTGCGCATGGTCTGGAAGACTACGCTGTCTGCAATAAATACGGCATCGAGCTTTACAACCCTGTCAACGCCGAAGGCAAATACATCAGCGAAACACCTCGTGTCGCTGGTATGCGCGTTTGGGAAGCCAATCCCGTTATCCTGCAATGGTTGGAAGAAACCGGTAACCTCTTGGCAAGCAGCAAAATCGAACACAGCTACGCCCACTGCTGGCGCCACAAAACGCCGTTGATTTACCGTGCGACCGGCCAATGGTTTGTCGGTATGGACAAAGCAGGTGCTGACGGTAAAACCCTGCGCGACAAAGCCATCAAAGCCGTTGATGACACCGAATTCTTCCCGTCATGGGGTCGTGCGCGTTTGGAAGCCATGATTGAAGGCCGTCCTGACTGGGTGGTTTCGCGCCAACGCTACTGGGGCACACCGATGACCTTCTTTGTTCACAAAGAAACGGGCGAACTGCATCCGAACTCTGCTGAGCTTTTGGAGAAAGTAGCACAACGCATCGAAGAAAAAGGCATCGAAGCATGGTTCTCTCTTGATAAGAGCGAACTCTTGAGCGCGGAAGATTGCGAAAATTACGACAAACTTTCCGATACCATGGACGTATGGTTCGACTCAGGCTCGACCCATTATTCCGTCTTGAAACAGCGCGAAGAATTAGACTGGCCTGCCGACCTCTACCTCGAAGGCAGCGACCAACACCGCGGCTGGTTCCAATCTTCCATGCTGACCGGTTGCGCTTCATCCATGGGCCGCGCCCCGTACAAACAGCTTCTGACCCACGGTTTCGTGGTTGACCAAAACGGCCGCAAAATGTCGAAATCCATCGGCAATGTCGTTGCACCGCAAGAAGTCTATAACGAATTCGGCGCGGATATCCTGCGCCTGTGGGCGGCATCCACCGATTACAGTGGTGAATTGGCGATTTCCAAAGAAATCCTCAAACGTGTAACCGAAAGCTACCGCCGTATCCGCAATACCTTGAGCTTCCTGTTTGCCAACCTCAGCGACTTCAATCCTATTGAAGATGCCGTGCAACAGGCAGACATGGTGGAAATCGACCGCTACGCCGTGGTATTGGCACGTCAGCTGCAAGAGCGTCTGGCAGGAGATTACTATCCGCGTTATGCCTTCCACTTTGCCGTAAAAGACATTGTTTCTTTCTGCTCGGAAGACTTGGGCGCGTTCTACCTCGATATCCTGAAAGACCGCCTCTACACCACCAAAGCAGACAGCCATGCTCGCCGCAGCGCGCAAACTGCCCTGTATCACATCACACGCAGTTTGGTTCTGCTGATTGCTCCGATTTTGTGCTTTACCGGCGAGGAAGCATGGGACATCATCGGTGGCGGCGAAGAAGACAGCGTCCTCTTCCATACATGGCATGAGTTTCCATCTATCAATGAAAAAGCCGAAGCCGAATTGGTGAAAAAATGGACGGCAATCCGCGAAGCACGCGAAGCAGTAACTGCTGCCATCGAGCCTTTGCGTACGGATAAAACCGTCGGTTCTTCATTGCAAGCCGAAACCGAAATTACGGCTCCGGAAGAAATTGCCGATTATCTGAACACTTTGGGCGAAGAATTGCGTTTTGCTTTGCTGGTGTCTAAAGCAGAAGTGAAAGTAGGTGATGAACTTGCTGTGACCGCTAAAGCCAGCGATGGTGAAAAATGCGAACGCTGCTGGCACTATACCCACGATGTGGGCGCAGTTGCAGGCCATGAAACCATCTGTAAACGTTGTGCCGACAACGTTGACGGTAAAGGCGAAAAAAGACATTACGCTTAATTGTTTGGTCTAAATAAAGGCCGTCTGAAAACTTTGGAAATAGGTTTTCAGACGGCCTTTGTTTATTGAATCTGTTTCGGATAGCGAATAGATTTTGAAGGGTAATTGGGATTTGTGATTTAGGTAAAATACAGGATAGGGTTTCAAGTTATTGTGGGGTAGGAGTTTAATTGCAAAAAATAACTCTTACTCCAGAGAAAATTTGTTGAGGATATAGGAATGACGAATAATCATTTGTCTAGAAATGAGATCAATCGTTATAATTCTGTATTCGTAAGTCTTTAATAACAATGAGGTATCCCATGCGTCCTAAAGATAAGTTTGACATCAAGGCTTGCAAAAAAATTAAGGACTGCAACGATGAGGAATTAATTGAGATGGGGGAGTGGCTCTCAGGATGGTTGGGAGATGCGAACTTTCCTGTTTTTAGTGAAATTGTCGAAATCTTTGTAGAACGACAAGACACATTACTTCCATTCGTTTCAAATATTTTTTACTCAAATGATAGTATATGTATTTATTGGGTTTTACTTGAACTCTATCCAAAATTATCCTATCAAAACCAAGTAGCCTTAGCCATTGATTTGGAACATTGTCTTCATAATATTTCAGAAAAATTAATTTTGGATGAAGATGATGAAAACCTTAAAGAAATCTTGGAAAAAGTTTTAAATTAAGGTAGATATATATTTAATGATTTTGAAATAATGCATTGTCGGAGAAGATACCTTTCAAAGGGTCTTACTTATCCGTGGAGTATGGACGTATTTTGAACCTTCAAATAGCCTCATATTTGCATTTTATCCTTAAACGGAAATTTCGTTTTATCCAATATGAAAGGCCATCTGAAACAAGTTTTCAGACGGCCTTCAGCTATTCTATTGCTAAGTAAAAATTAGCGGGCAGAGCAAGAAGTTTCTACTTTGTTGCCGTATGGGTCAGTGAAGCCGAAGAATGCTTCGCTGCCTTTTTGATGCCATTCGGCGCCTTTACCGAACAAGCCTTGGTTGGCAACATAGCGTTCGCCTGAACCTGCAACGGCAGAAGACAGGGTGGCAACTTTGTCATCCAGACGCAGTTCAACTTGGTTGGTGCTCAGGTTGCGGACTTGTACAGACAGACCGTTTTCGCAGCTGAATGATTGAACACGGGCATCATGATCGTGTGCACGGCCGTGGTCATGATTGTGCTCGTGACGGTGACCATGGTCATGTTGATGGGCTTCGGGTGCGGCACAGGCAGCGAGGCTCATGGCGGCGGCAATTGCAAGCAGGGCTTTTACTTTCATTTTTGACTCCTATGGTCAGTGTTGAAGGAAGAATGTAGCGGCATGTTATAAATATCTTTATGGCTTCACAATAGGGATAACCATTATTTACTTTTTCTTCCTGTTTCCGAGAGTATGGCAGGATTCTTTGTAGTTTTGATATAAATGATTAATGCCGTTTGAAAAAAAGCCGCACTTGCGCTAGAGGTAAACGAAAGTGCGGAAAATTCAGAGAGTTACATTGAAATATGAGTTGAGCCGCTTAACGCTGGCGTGCTTTAAAGCGGGGGTTGCTCTTGCAAATAACGTACACTTTGCCTTTTCGGCGGACAATTTGGCAGTCGCGGTGTCGTTTTTTTGCAGTTTTTAGGGATGAGAGGACTTGCATCATTTATCCTTTCTGAAGGAAGACATCATGGATTGGTAACGTTGGTTGAACTTGCTGGCGCGGCCTTCGATATTGACATTGCGTTGTTTGCCTGTGTACACCGGGTGGGACGCGGAAGAAGTATCAAGCGAAAAGAGGGGATACTCTATGCCGTCCTTCCAAACCATGGTTTTGCCGTGGGTATTGGCACATGAACGGATGAGCCATCCTTGGTCTGCGCCGCTGTCGTAAAACAGGACGGTACGATAGTTGTCTGGGTGGATATCGGGTTTCATTTCTTTCTCCAGTGAGTGTTATGGTATAACATTATACTCTAAGAAAAAGAGCAGGCAAGTGTTTTTTGTTTTTCTTTATCACGGGATTGCGGCATTTTGATAAAATATGCGGTTTCAGGCGGCCTTTTTTATGAGGCCGTCTGAAACATTTTGTTTTCTGATGATAGGAATATGATGTATCTGCATAAGGGTTTCAGATTGGGCGGTGCGGTAAGCAAGGTGATGCCGATTGTCCATGTATTGTCCAAGCTGGGGCTGTTGTTTTCATTACTGTTGGCCGTGCCGACACTGATGTCGTATTTTTATCACGACAGCGCGTTTCTCGTGTTTGCCTATACGGCTTTGACCGTATTGCTGGTATCGTGTGTAACTTGGGTGCTGACGCTGCGTTTCAACCGTGAGTTGCGGCCGCGTGACGGATTTACCTTGGTATTGATGCTGTGGCTGGCCTTTGCTGTCGTGGCGGCGATGCCGATTTATTTCTATATGCCGTCCATGAGTTTTACCGATGCGTTTTTTGAGGCGATGTCGGGGTTGACGACAACGGGGGCAACAGTGATTTCCGGTTTGGATACGTTGGCACCGTCGGTGAATTTTTGGCGACACATGCTCAACTGGCTTGGCGGTATGGGTATTATCGTGCTGGCTGTGGCAATTTTGCCAATGTTGGGCGTGGGGGGGACGCAGCTCTTCAAAGCGGAAATTCCGGGTATGGATAAAGAAAGTAAGATGGCGCCCCGCATTTCGCAAGTGGCCAAACGGCTATGGTTTGCCTATGCGCTGACAACTGCTGCGGCTTTTGTATCCTTGCATATTGCCGGTATGGGTTGGTTTGATGCCTTGTGCCATGCGATGTCGGCAGTGGCCTTGGGCGGTTTTTCAACACATGATGACAGCGTTGCCTATTTTGATTCTGTGGCAGTCGAATGGACGTTGATGTTTTTTACCGTCTGGGGTGGTATCAATTTTGCCAGCCACTTTACTGCGCTGGGCAATCGCTCTTTGCAGGTGTATTGGAAAGATGAAGAATGCCGTACCATGCTGCTGGTTTTGTCGGGCAGTATTTTGATTTCGGCATTGTATCTGTGGCAGCAGGACGTGTACCAAAGCCTTGGCGAAGCTTTGCGCTTTGTCAGTTTTAACTTTGTGTCCATCGGATTGGCCAGCGGTTTTTCCAATGCCGACTTTGCACAATGGCCGCTGATTGTGTCGTTGTGGATGTTTTTTCTGTCGAACGTCTTGGCAAGCTCAGGCTCTATGGGCGGCGGTATTAAAAACGTGCGTGCGTTGGTATTGTTTAAATTCAGCTTGCGTGAAATGCTGATTTTGCTGCACCCACGTGCGGTTCGTACGGTAAAGGTCAACAACCGTTCTATTCCGGATCGCATGGCGCTGACCGTCATGTCGTTTATCTTTATTTACTTTATGACGGTCATCGTATTCAGCTTTTTACTGATGGCGGCAGGCTTGGACTTTTTATCCGCCTTCACGGCAGTCATTGCCTGTATTACCAATGCAGGGCCGGGATTGGGTGCAGTCGGTCCGTCGCATAATTATGCTGCGCTGAGCGATGTGCAGAAGTGGCTATGTACGGCAGTGATGCTGTTGGGACGTTTGGAAATTTTTACTGTTTTAATTTTGTTTACTCCGGCATATTGGAAGAAATAAGTGTATAAAAAGGCCGTCTGAAATTTCAGACGGCCTTTTTATAATTATAAATAGCTGAATTTAAGCGTATTGTTTGAGCAATTCTTTAAATTGTTCACCGGTTTCAGGGTGTTTCAAACCGTAAGCCACGGTTGCTTCAAGGTAACCCAATTTGCTGCCGCAGTCATAGCGTTTACCATCAAACGCATGAGCCAACACAAACTCATGGTCGAGCAGGCGCGCAATACCGTCTGTCAGTTGGATTTCGTTACCTGCACCGCGAGGCAGGTTGGTCAACAAGTCAAAAATGCGCGGAGTCAGGATGTAGCGGCCGACAACAGCAAGGTTGGAAGGCGCTTCTTCCGGTTTGGGTTTTTCAACGATGTTGATAATACGTTGATAGTTTTTCAGCTGCTCGACTTCGACAATACCATAAGAGCCTGTTTGGGAAGGATCAACGGTTTCAACGCCTAAAACGCTGTTGCCGCTTTGGCTATACACGTCAACCATTTGTTTTAGCGCGCCTTTAGGCGCATCAATCAAATCGTCTGCCAAAATAACGGCAAAAGGTTCATCTCCAACAGCAGCTTGAGCGCATAACACGGCATGGCCTAAACCCAATGCTTCGGTTTGACGGATGTACAAACAGGTAATGTTGGAAGGCAGGATATCGCGAACGTGTGCCAACAGTTTGTCTTTTTGACGCAATTCCAATTCGGTTTCCAACTCGTATGCTTTGTCAAAGTGGTCTTCGATGCTGCGTTTGTTACGGCCGGTGATGAACACCATTTCGGTACAGCCGGCTTCAACCGCTTCTTCAACTGCATATTGAATCAGAGGTTTGTCCACAATAGGCAGCATTTCTTTGGGGCTGGCTTTGGTTGCAGGCAAGAAACGGGTGCCCATACCGGCAACGGGGAAGACGCATTTTTTAATGGGTTTCATATTATTATCCTATTTTAACTATGGGTTTATACCCCAAAAAGTGTAAAGATGTAGTCGTATGTAACAATAATACCACATGATAAAGTATCAGGCGGTTTGAAAAGGAGAATTGGTCATAGATACTGTCTTATCCCAGCAACGCCAGTAATTCTTCTTCGGTTAATATGGCCACGCCCAAAGCTTGGGCTTTTTCCAATTTATTGCCTGCGGCTTCTCCGGCGACAACGTAGTCGGTTTTTTTGGATACGCTGCCGGAAACTTTACCGCCTGCAGCCTCGATCAAAGCTTGGGCTTGGTCGCGTTTGAGTGTGGGTAAAGCCCCTGTTAATACAAAGGTTTTACCTGCTATGGCCTCGTTAATGCCGTCTGAAATAGTTTCATCTTGAAAATTAGACAGCGTTTGAGCAAAGAAAGTTTTCATATTTTCAAGCAGGGCTGCGTTTTGCGGTTTACTGCGCCATGTCTGCCAATCGGAAGGCAACGCTTTGTCAGTTTGCAAACCTTCTATGCTTTGTCCGGCAAGCTCCCACAAGGCCAGTGCTTTGGTTTCGCTGATTTTAAAATCAGGCAGGCGGGCAATCCAGCGTTGCGGCTCGGCATAGTGCAGCGGCGGGATGGTGACAGCCTGGCTTTGTGGGGCAACACCTACAGCCAGCAGCTCGTCTATCATCGCCTGTTGGGCGTCTTGGGCAAAAAAGTGGGCGATGGAGTGGGCAACCACCGTGCCGATATCGGGCAGGCAGGCGAGGATGGATTCGGGTGCATGGCGGACATGTTCGAGCGTACCGAATGCCTGTGCCAGCGTTTTGGCGGTGCGTTCGCCGACGTGACGGATGCCGAGGGCAAAAAGGAAGCGGGCAAGTTCAGGCGTTTTGCTGGCTTCTATGCCTGCAAGGATGTTTTCCGCCCATTTGGTTGGCTGTTTTTTACTGGTCTTGCTAAGCAGGGCATTGCCGCTCTCGCTTTCAAAGTCTTCAATCTCACTGTTTGATGGTTCTTCCTCATTAGCTGACGCTTTATCCGCCATTTCCTTCATTTTTTGCAGGGTTGGGATATCGAGGCGGTAGAGGTCGGCGAAATGACGAACCAAATCTTGTGCTACCAGCTGCTCGATTTGTTTTTGACCAAGTCCGTCGATGTCCATGGCTTTGCGTGAGGCAAAGTGGATTAAACCTTGCGCGCGTTGTGCTTGGCAAAGCATACCGCCGCTGCATCGGGCAACCGCTTCGCCTTCTTCACGTTCAATTTCGCTACGGCAGATAGGGCAATGGGTGGGCAGTCGGTAGGGTTTATGAAGCGGTTCGGCTCGGGTTTCAGAAGGTGTTTCGGCGAATAAATCATCTTGCAGGCCGTCTGAAACAGCAATGTTGGTCTCCTGTATTGGGCGGCGTTCAAAAATCACGCGCACTACCTCGGGAATCACGTCTCCGGCGCGGCGCACGACAACTGTATCGCCAACGCGTACGTCTTTGCGCGATACTTCGTCCTGATTGTGCAGTGTGGCGTTGGTAACGGTAACGCCGCCGACGAATACAGGTTGCAGGCGGGCGACGGGGGTTACTGCGCCGGTGCGCCCGATTTGTACATCAATGGCTTCGACAATGGTCAATGCTTCTTCGGCAGGGAATTTGTGGGCAATGGCCCAGCGCGGTGCGCGTGAGATGAAGCCGAGTTCGCGCTGTTGCGCCAAGCTGTTGACTTTGACCACCATGCCGTCGATTTCATAAGGTAAAGTAGGGCGTTTTTGCTGCATTTGCTCGTAAAACGCCAATACTTCGTCGATATTTTTGAAACAGCAGAAATTACCGTCAGGCAGGCTGAAGCCGAGTTCTTTACAGTAGCTCAGCTCTTGCAGGTGTTCTTCCGCGACAAAACCGCCTTGTTGTCGGGCGATGGAATAGGGGAAGAAATGCAGTTTGCGCTGTGCCGTAATGCGCGAATCGAGTTGACGCAGACTGCCGGCGGCGGCATTGCGCGGATTGGCGAAAGGTTTTTGTCCGTTTTCAGTTTGTCGTGCGTTTAAAGCGGCAAAATCGGCTTTAAGCATCAGTACTTCGCCGCGTATCTCGATAAGCTCGGGAATGTTTTCTCCATGTAGGCGCAGGGGGATGTTGGATACGGTTTTGACGTTTTGGGTAACGTCTTCGCCTGTGGTGCCGTCGCCACGGGTTGCCGCTTGAGTCAATACGCCGTCGCGGTATAGCAGGCTGATGGCCAGACCGTCAAATTTAGGCTCGATAACGTATTCCGGTTTTTCGCCATTTAATCCGCCACGAACGCGCTCATCAAAAGCGTACATTTCGGCATGGTCAAACACGCCGTTCTCATCTTGTGGCGAGAAGGCGTTGGTCAGTGACAACATAGGTACTTCATGACGCACTTCATCAAAGCCTGCCAAAGGCTCGCCGCCGACGCGCTGAGTTGGGCTGTCGGGCAGTTTCAACTCAGGGTGATTCAACTCCAATGCTTCAAGCTCGCGGAACAATTTGTCGTATTCGGCATCGGGTACGCTGGGTGCGTCTAGGGTGTAGTATTCGTAGGCGTAGCGGTTGAGGAGGTCGGTCAGGTATTTGATACGTTGTGCGGTCGGATTCATGAGCAATCGAAATAGAGTTTTCAGACGGCCTGATAGAGAGGCCGTCTGAAAATCGATGAATATTGAAGATGAAGGGATTTTACCTGAAAAAAGCGGATATGCCGTCATTGCATATCCGCTTTTTGATTGGGGAATTTTAAGAGAATAGGCGCAGGGCTTGTTTGCTGCCGGGTTTGAGGCCGACTTTAAGCATTTCTTCCTGACGGGCCAAAACGTAGTTGCGTACGTCTTTGAGCCATTGGGTGGAAACTTCTTCCATTTGGTCGTTAACCAAATCCAAGCTGAGTTGGCCGGAGAGTTTGACTGCCAAGTCCATAAATTTGTCGAAAGTTTTTTCACCGGCAGGAACATGCGGAATATCCAACAGCATGCTGAAACCGCGGTAGGCTTGGTTGTCCAACAGAGGATTGGTAAACGGTTTGTTGTCCAAAGTATGGATGGAGAACAATTGAGGATTGTTGTTGTCGCCGAAGTGGAACGCGCCGTCTTCACCGAGTTTGAAGCCTGTATCTTCCACAGCGGCACGCAACTCTACGCCGCTGATGTTGGAATGGGAAACCAAGTGAATGGCGATGGTTTGGTCAACACGCGCACAGAATTGGTCGAGGGCTTGTGCGACTTCGGTGAACGCGTCCAAGTCGGTATGCAAAACTTTGCCGTCCATCAGTTGGGCAAAAGCATCAACCTGTTGGTCGAAGTGTTGCAGCTCTTCACACGCGGCCAAACCGTTGCGGCTGACAGCTTGCAGACCCATGACGAAGCCTTGGTAGTAAACGCCCGGAATCGGCTCGGCAACGCGGAAATGGTCGTCCATGGTGCAACCGATGATTTGGAAGCGGTGTGTGCTGGAAAGGCGCGGCAAGGCGTGCAATTCTTGGGCTTGTTTCAGGGAGATGTAGGCCATGTAGTCGAAGCGCGGGTCAAACCAAGGCAGCTCGACTTGAGACAATTCGTCCAAGCTGATCAATGGTACTTGTGCCACAGGTTCGGCAGCGGTTTCAACCGGAGCAGAAGCGGCTTCGGCAGGGCTGACGGTAATTTCGTTGTTCAAACCGATAACGGTGTGTTGAACTTTTTCTTCTGCGGAGAAGTCGTCTTCCACGGTCAGCTCGACATCGGTTTTAAGTTGGGCAGGATGAGCCAGTTTGGCTTTTGCCGCGTAGATTTCATCTTGCTCTTGCAGGTTGCGCAATGCCTCTTCGTTTTTTTTGTTTTTCTTGATAAACAAACCTTGGCCGCCGGTTTCTTTGCTGTCGCGGACGTGCTTGGTTTTGCTGGTCAAAAGTGCATCCTTATCGGAATGGCCGAATTGTTCGCGCACTTGTTTGCGGTATTGGTTTTCCTGGTACATGTTGTAACCGATGACCGCCAAAAGAGCGGCGAGGGCTAAGACGATGAAAATCATGGAGTAATCACTTTTTAAAAAGGCAGCATTCCGTCTTTTTCAGGGTGCGGAATCTTGCTGCGTAGGAAGTTCGTTGGAGCCGGACTTTATGCGTCCGAATGAATAGCTGAATTATAACGAAAATAAACGGTTGTGACAGCATTATGTCTGCCAATCATTGTTCAGGCCGTCTGAAAGTTATCCGCGCCGGATGGGAAAACCTGCTTTTTGAAGGCGAGGCCAATCGAAGAAATGCCCGGGATCGGTTTTCCTGTCCGGCGCGATGTCCTGATGACCGGTAACGGCCTGAATCGGGTAATGTTCGGAAATAGCGGTCAGCAAGGCTTGCAGGCTGGTGTATTGTGCTTCGGTAAAAGGCTCGAAATCGCAGCCTTCCAACTCGATACCGATGGAGAAGGCATTGCATTTTTCTCTGCCTTGAAACGACGATACGCCGGCATGATAGGCCATGTCGTCGCAGGAAACGAATTGGACGGTTTCGCCCTTACGGCTGATGAAAAAATGGCTGGAGACGCGCAAGGTGTGGATGATGCTGAAAAAAGGATGCTCGTCAGGGTTGATTTGGTTGGTAAACAATTTTTCCACTGCCCCTGTGTTGTACTCAAAAGGAGAGAGGGAAATATTGTGGAGGACAACCAATGAGATGTCTTCATCCGGTTCGCGCGGGCTGAAATTGGGCGAATGAGTTTGGCGTGCATTCAGCCAACGGCCGTTTTGCCAAGTGTTTTTTGAAGGAGAATTCATGGTTTCAGACGGCCTTTCGGGATAGGAAAATATACGTTGGGTAAGGTGGAGGGCGTGGTGGACTTGTTTTCGGTTATACTGTCGCCCGACACGTTCACAAACCAAGAATCCTACCATGCTGAAAAAATTGTTGAAATGGCTGGCCGTATTTTTGACGGCATTTGCCGCCGTGGTTGCCGCATTGTTGTTTGTTCCGAAAGACAACGGCAAACCATACCGTATTACCATTACCAAAAACCAAGGTATCTCTTCCGTCAGCCGCAAACTGGCTCAAGACGGCATTGTTTATAACCGTTATGTTTTAGTAGCCGCCACATATGTGATGGGCGTACACAACCAACTTAATGCCGGTTCTTACCGCCTGTCTGCCAAAGTATCGGCTTGGGACATTTTAAAACGCATTAAAAAAGGCCGCCCTGACTCGGTCAGCGTGCAAATTTTGGAAGGCGCGCGTTTTGCACAAATGCGCCGTATTATCGATAACACTGCCGACATTGCCCACGATACGCGCGGTTGGAGTGATGAAAAACTGATGGCCGAAGTGGCACCCGATGCCTTGAGCAGCAATCCCGAAGGACAGTTTTTCCCGGATAGTTACGAAATTGATGCCGGCGGCAGCGATCTTCAAATTTACAAAATCGCCTACCGTAAGATGCGGGAAAACCTGCAAGAAGCATGGGATGACCGTCAAAGCGGCCTGCCTTATAAAAATCCGTACGAAATGCTGATTATGGCGAGTCTGATTGAAAAAGAAACCGCGCACGAAGACGACCGCGCCCATGTGGCCGCTGTATTCGTCAACCGCCTGAATATCGGTATGCGCCTGCAAACTGACCCGACCGTCATCTATGGTATGGGCGATGCGTATAAAGGCAGAATCCGCAAGGCCGACCTGCAACGCGATACGCCTTACAATACCTACACGCGCAGCGGCTTGACGCCGACGCCGATTGCGCTTCCCGGCAAGGCCGCGCTTGAAGCAGCAGGCCATCCGTCTGATGAAAAATATCTGTATTTCGTCTCAAAAATGGATGGTACGGGCTTGAGCGAGTTCAGCCATAATCTTTCTGAACACAACGCTGCCGTACGCAAATATATTTTGAAGAAATAAACCGAATAGGCCGTCTGAAACATTTATAATCCCTGTTTCAGACGGCCTTTAAATTGAAGATATCCATATGAAACCCAGATTTATTACCCTTGACGGCATAGACGGCGCAGGCAAATCCACCAACCTTGCCGTAATGAAAGCATGGTTTGAGAAACACCAACTGCCCGTATTGTTTACGCGCGAACCGGGAGGCACTCCGGCCGGAGAAGCATTGCGTGAAATCCTGCTCAATCCTGCCACCCAAGTCAGCCTGCGTACCGAAACTCTGCTGATGTTTGCAGCCAGACAGCAACACTTGGAAACAGTCATTCTGCCTGCCCTGAAAAACGGCACGCATGTCGTTTCCGACCGCTTTACCGATGCAACGTTTGCCTATCAAGGCGGCGGACGCGGCGTTCCCTTGCAAGATATTGCCACGCTTGAGCATTGGGTACAGGGCGATTTCCGCCCAGATTTAACTTTGCTGTTGGATGTGCCTTTGGAAGTGTCAATGGCGCGCATCAACCAAACGCGTGAGAAAGACCGCTTTGAACAAGAAGAAGCCGAGTTTTTCAATCGGGTGCGCGAAGTATATCTGCAACGTGCTAACGAACAGCCGGAACGCTATGCCGTCATCGACAGCAGCCAAAGTCTGGACGCGGTAAAAAATCAGATTGAAACCGCGCTAGACAGTCATTTTGGATTGAATGTTTAAGTTTAAATAAAATGCCATCTGAAAGAAGGGTAGTGTGGCGAAGAAATATTATTACAGAAGTTTTTAGACATAAAACCAAATAAAACGAAATATCAAAACAAATGTAATAAATATCGGTATGCGCCACCAAAAGAACATGATAAAATTACGGTCCCTTACAAAGTCTGTCTGTTAACAACCCGACTTTAGAAATTTTAAACGTCTGAAGCAGCCTGTTTCAGACTTGTTCGCTGTAAAATCTCTCTCGCAAACAGGATCGATAAATGGAAAATTCATTAAAAGAAGCCGCCCTGCAGTTCCACGAATTCCCCGTGCCGGGCAAAATCTCCGTTACCCCAACCAAATCTTTGGCTACTTCTAAAGACTTGGCGTTGGCGTACTCTCCGGGCGTAGCTGCTCCTTGTATGGAAATCCATGCCGATCCTCAAACTGCCTACAAATACACTGCCAAAGGCAATTTGGTTGCCGTGATTTCCAACGGTACAGCAGTGTTGGGTTTAGGTAACATCGGCGCATTGGCCGGTAAACCTGTAATGGAAGGCAAAGGCGTATTGTTCAAAAAATTCGCCGGCGTTGACGTATTCGATATCGAAATCGATGAAAAAGACCCGCAAAAATTGGTAGACATCATCGCTTCTTTGGAGCCGACTTTCGGCGGTATCAACCTAGAAGACATCAAAGCGCCTGAGTGCTTCTACATCGAACGCGAATTGCGCAAACGTTGCAAAATCCCTGTATTCCACGACGACCAACACGGTACCGCCATCATTACCGCTGCCGCTGTACTGAACGCTTTGCGTTATACCGGCCGCAAAATTGAAGAAGCGACTTTGGTGTGCTCCGGCGCAGGTGCCGCAGCGATTGCCTGCTTGAACCAATTGCTGGATTTGGGTCTGAAACGTGAAAACGTAACTGTCTGCGACTCCAAAGGCGTGATTTACAAAACCCGCGAAGACAAAGACCGTATGGACGAGTCCAAACAGTTCTACGCCATCGAAGACAACGGCCAACGCGTATTGGCCGATGCCGTTAAAGGTAAAGACATCTTCTTGGGTCTGTCCGGCGCAAACCTGCTGACACCTGAAATGCTGAATACCATGAACGAAAAACCAATCGTGTTCGCTATGGCAAACCCAAATCCGGAAATTCTGCCTCCTTTGGCAAAAGAAACCCGTCCGGATGTGGTAATCGGTACCGGTCGCTCAGACTTCCCGAACCAAGTAAACAACGTATTGTGCTTCCCATTCATCTTCCGTGGCGCATTGGATGTCGGCGCGACCACCATCAACGAAGAAATGAAACGCGCTTGTGTATACGCTTTGGCTGACTTGGCAATGGAAGAAGTGCCTGAGGAAGTGATTGCTGCTTACGGTAAGAAATTTGAATTCGGCGCGGAATACCTGATTCCTACCCCATTCGATTCCCGCCTGTTGCCTCGCGTTGCTACAGCTACTGCTAAAGCAGCAATGGAAAGCGGCGTGGCTACCCGTCCAATCGCCGACTTGGATGCGTACGCTGCTAAACTGGCCGGTTTGAAATTGTAATCCGGTAAGTAGTATTTGATTGAAAATGCCGTCTGAAAGTTGTATTTCAGACGGCATTTTTGTTTATTGGGTATTTTATAGAGAGTTTAATGAAACGGTTGGAATGATAAACATGGTAAGCTGCCGATTCAAAATGGGCGTGGAAATATGAATTGCTTTCTAAAATAGGTTTCTTATTTTTGAGCCGCTTTGATTTTGCAGAATTGTGTGGGGGACTGTTAGTTTTTGCACAAGGAACAAATAGAGTAAAAAAACGCTGAAATCTTCGAAAGACGTGGATTTCGGCGTTTTTTTGTATCCGGAAAAGTTACGCCAGCTTTTTCACAAAACCGCGCCGGAATGCGCGGTTTTTTGTTGAAAGCTGACGGGATTGGGAATTTTTTAAAACTATTTTAAGAGGGTTTTAAAATCAGTTTACGGTACGGCCGAACCATTCTACCCGGCCGATGATGGCTGTATCGGTGTTGTCGGCTGTGAGGTCGATTTCAAAAGGTTCGTAGAGAGGATTGGCGGATTTAACCAAGAGCCGGCCGGGCAGGCGTTGGATGTTTTTGACGAACAGGTCGTTTCCTATGCGTAGGACGTACAGGCCGTCGCGCGGCTCGGTTTCGGCGTGGTTGATTAGGATGTTGTCGCCGTGGTTCAGGATGCCTTCCATGCTGTCGCCTTTGACGGCGATTACGGAGAGCTTGTCTGTCTGCCGGGTAACGTAGTTTTCTATCCAGTATCGGCGGAAAACCAAGCAGAACAAAGGTTCTTCGCCGAAGACCGGTGCGCCATACCCTGCTACTGCGGCTACGTTGTAGCTCGGCACGAATACAAACTCTGACAGGTTGACGGGAGCCTATGGTGTCGTACTAGTCTATTGAAATTATTCTAGAAATTTAATAATGCACTGAATGCTTGAACCAGGAGCATAACCTTTGTTACAACCTTGCGCAACATAATCTATGGCGGCCTTACCTATTAGGTCAGCTTCTCTGTATTTTTCTATTAACTGTATTTCTTCTTTATCAAGAAATTCTGCTTTAAAAACATAATTCATATCTGCACCTAATTCAGCAAATAAAAATAATGTCTTAGCTTCTGGAGCTTCTTCACCTTTTTCAAAACGAGTCCATTTTGCAGCAGTTACTTCGCAGGCTTTTGCGACCTCACGTACTGACAATTTTAAACGTTTTCTCTCAGCTTGAAGACGATTTGAGAACCAAGAAACAATTTCCATTCTTCTTCCTTCTAGATATTTAAGCAACTAACTAAGCAACAAAATTTTTTCGGTTGCTTAGTTAAAATTATTTAATATCATATAGATATATAAATATGATTTTTGAATAAAATTGTAACTAAGCAACCAATTTTTTAAAAATAGTTGCTTAGCCCTACCCTTCAGGCTACTTCACCAACCGTAATACCGACTTCTTTTTTCTCCTGTGTTTTGGCGATAGTCAAAATAATCTCACGACTTTTATTTGTTGATTGTCGATAGTTTTGAAGCAGTTCTAATTCATCTTTGCTGAGTTCGTTTGAATTTTCAGACGGCCTATTTCCTGTGAAAAGGAAATTTACATCTGCACCTAATGCACAAAAAGAGAAAATAATTTCACAGTTTGGTAGAAATTGACCACGCTCATATTTTCCCCACATCTCACGTGTAATGCCGCATTTCTCAGCAAGTTGAGACTGAGTCAAACCTAACTTTTTTCTTTCTACTTTCAATCGATTAGCAAAAAGAGAAATATTTTCCACAAAATAATCCTTGCAAAAGAGAAATATTTTTCTCATAATTCAAAAAAGAGAACAGCACTAGTGCTTATTTAGTTATGTATTCTAACACAGTCAGAAAGGACTATCTATGTTGATAACTGTCGAGAAATTAAAAGAAAATTTTGAAAAAGAAGGCAAGACTCTGGCTTCTTGGGCGCGTGAAAACGGCTATCAGCCACGCGAAGTTTACTTAGTTGTCGGCGGGCAGAATAAGGCTAAATACGGCAAGGGTTTTGAAATTGCGAGAAAACTTGGGCTGAAGTGAGGTTGATATGAATGAAATATCTAGCCGAGAGTTATCTGAAATATTAAATAAATCAAGGCAAGCATTAGACAAAAAAGCTTTAAAAGAAAACTGGCTTTATAAATTTTCAGACGGCCAAGGCAAAGGCGGGAAAGTCAAGCAATACTTAATCGCTTCCCTCCCTGCCGAAATCCGAGCAGCCATCATGAAACGGCAGTCGGACGAGTTGGCGGAGAAGATGCCGAAAACCCTGCCCCAAGTCAGACAGGGAACGGCGATGTCGGCTCAGGCACTGGCTGAAGCGGCCAAGCTGTTGAACGAGAAACAACGGTCGGTGGTGGATGCGCGATGTGCGGTGGTGGCGGCGGTGTTGGGGATTAAATACCAATACGGTTGCTCTGCCAAGGCTGCGGTGGCTCAGTTTTTGGGCTTGCTGGCAGAAGGCAAATTGGACGCGATTACGCTTGGGAATTTGGAAAAGGCCAATGACCGCAGCCGGTCGGCGAAGGTTGGCGAACGTACTTTAGACGGCTGGATATCTTCCTACCTTAAGGCGGAAAACGCAACGGAGCGGTTGGTTGCTTTGGCTCCGAAGACGACGAAGGCGGTTAAGCCGATTGAGAGCTACGGTTGGTTGCCGATGTTTATGCAGTTTCACAATATCCCGTCTGCGCCAAAACTGGCGCACAGCTACCGCCGTTTTGTGCAGTGGGCGGAAGCGGGAAATATGCCGGTCAATGATGTGCCTAACTTGAGTATGGTGCGGCGCGTTTGGGACAAGCTCCCGTTGATTATGCAGGAGCGCGGCAGGAAAACGGGGGCGGCTTATAAATCGCTGCTGCCTTATGTGAAACGTGATTGGGGGGCTTTGAAGCCGAACGATGTTTGGATCGGCGACGGCCACAGCTTTAAGGCGAAGGTGGCACATCCGGTACACGGCAGGCCGTTTAAGCCTGAAGTGACGGTGATTATTGATGGTTGTACGCGGTTTGTGGTCGGTTTTTCGGTCTCTCTTGCTGAAAGTTGTGTGGCGGTTTCGGACGCTCTGCGTATCGGGGTCAAGCACTGTGGTCCGCCGATTATCTACTACTCGGATATCGGCAGCGGCCAAACCGGCAAGACGATAGACCATGAAATCACGGGTATTACGTCCCGATTGGGTATCCACCATGAAACGGGTATCGCGGGCAATCCGCAAGGTCGAGGCATCATCGAGCGATGGTGGAAAGACAATCTGATTGAGATGGCGCGCCAGTATGAGACGTTTGCGGGGGCGGGGATGGACAGCAGCACGAAGAACCTGATGTACCGCAAGATGGAAAGTGCGTTTAACGCTTTGGAAAAAGGCAAGGATTTGACGGAGGAACAACAGAAATATTTGAAAAAACTGCCGAGCTGGTCGCGCTTTATCGCGGATGTGGGCAAGTGTATCGACGAATACAACAACCGCCCGCACGGCGAGCTGCCCCGACATCCGGACGGCGGGCATTATTCGCCGAAGGCTTATCGGGAAATGAGGCTGGAACAGGACGGGATTGCGCCGGATATGTTGTCGGCAGAGGAGCTGGCGACGATGTTTATGCCGCAAGAGGTGCGAAAAGTTCAGCGCGGTTGGCTGGATTTGTTCAACAACTCTTATTTTTCGGTCGAGTTGGCGGAGTATCACAAAGACGAGGTACGGGTCAGCTACGATTTGGACGATGCGTCGGTGGTCAATGTGTTTGATATGGACGGCAAGTTTATCACTAAGGCGCAGGCCAACGGCAATAGCCGCGAGGCTTTCCCGACGGCGCGTATCGACCAACTGGCGGAAAAACGTCGAAAAGGCAAAATCAAGCGGGCGGAAAATGCAATCAAGCTCGCGAATGCGGAAGTCAATCCGGCACTGGAACAGGCGGCAGCTTGGGACGAGCTGGGAAATTTGGGCGGAAACGTCATCGAGGCGGAGTATGCGGTATTGCCGAAAACGGGCACAGACGATTTTGTGCTGTTTGAGGCGGATAGAAGTTAAAACGGTTTTAAACCTCTTTTAAAAGACTAAAAAAATGAAACAAATTAATCAAGCATTGCAACAAAAACTGGCTGAATTTAAAGCCAAATCAGGTATGAACCAAACCCAACTGGCACGCGGTATCGGTACTTCGCCGGCATCCATCAGTATGTATCTGAACGGCACTTATGCGGAAAAAGGCGGCAATTATGAAACCATCGAGCCGAAAATCGAGGCGTTTTTGGAGATGCAGGACAGTAAAGCGCAACGCGAAGAGCTGGTGTTGGGTTTTGTATCGACTAAGACGACCCGCCGAATCGCGGAAGTGATGCGCGATGCGCACGAAGGCGGAGAAACAGTGGTGATCTACGGTCAGGCGGGATTGGGCAAGACTCAGGCGGTCAAAAACTACTGCGAGAAAAACCCTGCGGCCATCTTGATTGAGGCTAATCCGAGCTTCACGGCACTTGTCCTGATGCGCAAGTTGGCGACGGCGGCAAAGGTATCGGCGATGGGCAGCCTGAATGATTTGTTTGAGTCTGTATCTGACCGCCTGCGCGATTCAGGCCGTCTGATTGTGGTCGATGAAGCGGAAAACCTGCCGTTACGCGCCCTTGAAATTGTACGCCGTCTGCACGATGAGACTGGCTGCGGCTTGGTATTGAGCGGTATGCCCCGACTGGTGGCCAACCTGCGCGGTAAGCATGGCGAGCTGGTGCAACTTTATAGCCGCGTGTCTGTTGCGCTGAATTTGGGCGAATCTTTGCCGGATGACGAACTCTTTGAGATTGCGAAAGCGGCTTTGCCTGATGCGGACGAGGAGACGCTCTTGGAACTGGTTAAACATAGTAACGGCAATACGCGCCGGATGAGCAAATTGATGCGCGGCGCGGTACGCACGGCGAACAAGAACGGTATCAAGATGCAGGCCGGTATCGTTAAGAAATACAGCTCCCTGATTATCCGATAAGAAAGGCCGTCTGAAATGAGACACGAATATGCGGTACACGCCGGAGTCTATGAGGACACTTGGCACGATTATGAAACCCATAAACGGCGCAAGATTTGGCGGGCGGATGTGCGCGGCAAGCGGAAAGAAGGCTTCGCATGGTTGCAAATCCGCCGACTGCGGAAACGCTTCGAGACCAAAGAGGAAGCCAGGGAATGGGCGGCTCAAGTGAAGGCGGATTGGGTGCGCAATAATTTTTTTGCCTTGAGAAAATATTAAGTTATTGATTTATAAGGAAATAGAAAAATGTCTAATTTGTTTTGCGAACGAAAAACCAAGTGGATCAGTTTGGCTTTTTGGTTGTTGTTTTGGGCGGTTTTGGTGGGAACGATGCTGCACAGCTGCTCTAAGCCGGTGGTGTCGGCGGCGAAGTTGGAAATGTCGCGGCGCGAGCGTCTGGCGGATTTGGAGGCAAAAGCCTTGGGCGAGCAATACGAGTCAATGAGCGTAGAGGAAAAAATGAAAGGGATTGTTTATGAGCGATAAGCCATTGAGCCCTACGGCGAAACGAGAGGCTTTGGAACGTGCGCTTAAGGAAATCCGCGCGAAATATGGCGATAAGGCGATTGTGAAAGGATGTGTGAAATGAGTTTCGGACGACGTAATACGGATTGGCAGGCTTGGGGACAACACCGCAGGCGTGCGACGGCGCGAATGGCGCAAAAAAGCCGAGAGCGCGAAATCGAGGAGTATCAGGCGCGTTTTAAACGGCCTGCCGAGAAGAAGGAGGAGAAAAAATGATTTGGTTTGTTGGTGGATTGGCTGTGTTGGTGCTGCTGGGGATTTGGCTTGAGATGCTGGCCCGAATTGTCGTGTTGCACATGATCGGCGAAGGCCATGACGGGTATGACGACAATTAAAACGGTAAGCCGTTGATGTTGCTCTATATTTTTTTGCCTTACTGAAAATATAAGGTATTGATTTAAAAGGAATTTAAAGATGAATGCAAAAGAAATCACCGAATGGATCGAAGACCGTGGCGAGCTGATGATTATGAAAAAGGACGGAGAAGGCTTTGTGATTGCAGCGCGTGCGCCGGATGGGATGTGGAAAACTGCCGAGGCGGAAACTTTGGCTCGGGCGATAACTTTATGGGAGGAAGTGTGATGGACATTGAGCAATACAACCCTAAAAAAGACCCTAAATACATTGGCTATATTTTCCGATTTTTGAAGAAAAAATCCAAACTGCTCGAAGCTTCAGGAGCTTATCCGCGAATTGTTAAGTTTAAAGATGGGTTCGGCTGGTATATCGGCTGGTTTATTGAAGACGGTCTTGGAGACTTTATTGGCAGCAGGATTTATTACAGCTCCGAAAAAGTTGAGACATTTTGTTTTGTGAAAACCCCTGAAACAGAGGTGGTTACCGAAGTCAAATGGGACGAATACGAACGTATCGGAGGGTGTGCATTAACTGAATGGCATCACAAATGGATTTATGCCAATAAACAATCACGCAAATGCCGCCACTGCGGAAGATGGGAACGGAAAGCCGTCAAGACCGTTAAGACGGTTGAACGTCGAACATTATGGGAGAGCGAGTCATGAACATCAAATGCCCGAACTGCGGTGCGGTGCATAGCCTAGACACCTTAATCAATGATGCGGAGGCTTCGGCGGTATTAAAGGCTGTGTTGGAGATGGATGTGGAATTGGGCAAGGCGGCGATACGGTATATCGGTTTGTTCCGCCCCGCCAAGTCCCAGCTCTCTTGGGCGCGTACCGCGAAACTGCTGAATGAGTTGCTGCCGATGATTAAGGCGCAGGAGGCGGCGCGTGACGGGGTTTGTTTTCCTGCCCCTACCGAGGCTTGGATTCACGGTTTTAATGAAACCGTTAATGCTCGCGACCAAGGCCGTCTGAAACTGCCCTTAAAGTCGCATGGTTATTTACTGGAGATTGTCAGCCAGTGGCAGGGTTCGGGGTTGCCCTCTCCCCATCCCTCTCCCACGGGTAGAGGGGGCGAAGGCGGCGCACCGTCAAAACTGCGGCAGGGGGTGGCAGCCTTGGGAGAATGGGCAGGAGAAGATTGGGCGAAACGAGAAATCGCTTCAGGTTTTGCATTGCTTGCCGCGCTCAATCTACCCAACCGACCGGCAGCGCAGGATATGCCGGTAGTCGCGGAAATTTGGTATCGGAAACTGATGGAGAAAAAAGAAATCGTCTCGCCGGAGTATGACCCGATACGGATTCAGACGGAGTTTAAGGTATTGCAGGCGGCGGAAACATGGCCGCACCCTGCCGAACTGCTCCGCAACCTGCCGCCACGGATGATACCAAGGGCGATGCTGGCAAAGCCCGCGCCGGATAAGGAAAAAGGCCGTCAGAAAATGGCGGAAGTGAAAGATGTTTTAAACAAGAAAGGTAAGTGAAATGAAAGAGTATGTTTTTAAAATCATTGCGGAAAATGGGAAGTGTCGCGTCGAGTTGCCCGAAATCAAGATAAACGGTGAGTATCAAGCTCCCGACCTGATGGCTGCGTTGACAACGGAATTTTTAGACAGCGTATGCAGTGATGCCGCCCGAGATACGGAAGGATTTATCAAGGCTGCTGTCACTAATTTAAAAGCATTGCAACTGGCAAGACAGTTGAGAGATGCAGCCCGAAAAGTAAACTAAGAAAGGAAAAAGAAAATGGCTAAAGTCATTATTACTATTAAAGATAGTACCAAAAGCTTATTTGATTTTGAAATCAAAGGATTGGGAGATGATAGTGAAAAAACTCCTGCAATCTTTGCCGGACATGCTGCAGCAGGCTATCTGAGAAAAAGGCAAACAGCACTCCACGAGAATTTTTTAAGTCAAATTTTACGAGACTTATCAGATCAAGATTAAAGGAAAACACCATGATTGAACCGCACGAGTACCGTCTATTGGACGAATATTTAGAGCAAGACTGGGATGCCTTTATCAGTTTTGCTGAAACTAAAGGATTTGAAGCAAGCGAAGTATATCAACTACTCAACAAACTGGAGGAAAAAGCAAATGGCTAAAACCCGAATCAAACAACCCGCTATCGAAGCGGCACAAGACAAAGCGGAAGTTACTGCGTTTATCCGCAAAATCGGCGACTTGCAGCGCGAAGTCAAACGCCTGGAAACCGAAGCCGGAGACAAAAAAGCGGTCATCGAAGAAGAATATGCCTCCAAAGCCGCGCCGATGTGTGCCGAAATCATGAGCCTGACCGAACGTGTGGCCGCCTACTGCGAAGCGCATAAGGACGAGCTGACGGAAAACGGTAAAACCAAAACCGTGGACTTTACTACCGGCCTGATTAAATGGCGCATCCGTCCGCCATCCGTCAAGGTAACGGGCGTGGCCGCCGTCTTGGCGTGGCTCTCGGAAAAATCCGCCTTTGCCGAGTTTGTCCGCACTAAAAAGGAAATCGACAAAGACGCCATCCTGAATCAAAAAGAGCGTTTTTCAGACGGCCAAGTGCCGGGAATTAAGATTGTGTCGGGGCTTGAGGATTTTGTGATTGAGCCTACGGAGCAGGAGTTGGCGTGATGGAAAACGGAAATTTAAATACTGATGAGCTGAAATTTTTAAGAACTGCCGCACGCGATTCCTTCTACATCCACGCTCAAGTCGAAAATGCCAACCGAAAATTGGAAACCGCTTTTCTCGTGTGGGAAAAAGTGAAAGAAGGAGAAAAAGAGGCTATGCGCGACCGAAAAAAAGCCTTTATTTATTACTGCTTCGGGGTGGTTTGGTTTTTTCTTGCGTTGATTTTATTTCTTCTTTGGTAATAAGTAGATTTTATAAAGGATTATATTATGTGGTTTAAACAAGTTACTCCATTTCGTGTTTTTGAATTGCCCGAAAAACGCTATTTAGATGAATCTCTTGGAAATAGTTGGTTTACCGAACTACAGGGCTTGGGCTGGTTTACCGAGGGCTTTACCCACCCGACCGCATTTTCTGACAGAGCGGTATTTGAAGCAGAAAAGACTATGCTTATCGCCCTGAAGCGAGAAGAAAAAGTATTACCCAGTGCGGCCATCAAACATAAATTGGACGAACAGGTTGTTAAGATCCAAACTGCCAAAGGCCGTAATGTCGGCCGCAGAGAAAAGCATGAATTACGCGAAGCAATTATCGACGACCTGTTGCCTAAAGCGTTGATTAAAAGCAGCCGCACTTATGGTTTATTTGCTGGCGAGTGGTTATTCGTTGATACGGCAAATCGCCGCAAGGCCGAAAACCTGTTGACCAAGTTGCGCGAAGCCCTTGGCGGCCTGCCTGCTCAACATCCGGTTACCCGTCAATCGCCGGCATCATTGATGACCAACTGGCTGTTGCAGGGTGAAGCTCAAGGTCGGTTCATGCTGGATTCTGACGTTACCCTAGTCGGCGTGGGCGATGTTGCTCCCAAAGTTAAAATCAGCCGCAAAGACCTTACCGCCGAAGATGTGGTACAACACGCCAAAAATGGCATGAAAGTAACCGAACTTGGCTTGGTATGGAATGACCGCGTGGCATTTATCCTGACACAGGATTTAACACTGAAACGTATCCAATGGCTGGACGTTGTACAGGAAGAAGCATCCGGCAGCTGTGATGATGCGGAAAGTATGGCTTATGCCACGCAGCTACTGATGGAGGCTGCACTGAGTGCGATTCTTGGTGAGTTGGTGGATTTACTTGGAGGTTGGCAGGAATGATGGAGGGTTGGGATGGATTCTGAAGGCTGGGATTTTTAAAGCTTGATTAAAGGCCGTCTGAAATGGGGTTTAAAACCTGTTTCAGACGGCCTTTTTTATGTCTGTCAGTTCCGCAAAAAAACATCGACTTAATACTATATATTGTATTTTATTGGTATAATATGCGCTAATTTATACTATATGTTGTATTGGAGAGATAATGCGCCGTGCGTTGATTGCAAAAATTAAGATTGCTCAAAAGGAGCTGGGCTTGGATGACGGTACCTATCGCGCAGTGTTGGAGCGCGTAACGGGCAAGCGGTCGTGTACTGATATGGATGTTCCCGAACTTGAAGCAGTGGTATCTGATATGCGGTCACACGGATTTAAGCCTAAAACTAAAGGTAACCCACACGGTAAACCACATCTGCGGCGGACATCATCAGCGGCAATGTTGGACAAAGTAGAAGCACTTTTGACCGTCGGCGGCAAGCATTGGAACTATGCACACGCAATGGCGCGGCGGATGTTTGGCAAGGATAAGGTTGAGTATTTGGACGATGCGCAATTGCATAAATTGGTTGCTGCATTGCAGATTGCAGAAAACAGGAAACGGGGAAAGTAGAAGATGGGGTTCGAAAAAGTTGAACATTTATTGCCGGACACGGTATTGGAAATTGTAGATGTCATCGGATTGGCTGCAACCGAGCAGCTGGTCAAGGCGATTGGCGGGGCGCGGTTTAAATTTGGTAAGGGCAAAGTGGACACCGAGCGTTTGGGAATTTTGGTCGAAGCCATCGGCGAAGTGAAAACGCATGAGCTATTGCGGGTATATGGTGGCGAGGAATTGTATGTCCCACGGTGCGGCAAGGCTTTAATACAGTTGAGAAACCATAGGTTCTATCAGGAGTTTATCAAATTGCGCGATATTGATAAGGAGAGCGGGCTTATGGCAATGACGAAGCTATGCCCTAAATATGGCATCTCTTCACGAACGGGATATACGATTATCAATGAAATGAGCCGACCTGCGGCACAGCAGGCAGCTTTATTTTAGGCAGTGATGTGTGACCAGGCTTTGGCCGTCTGTATTCAGACGGTCTTTTTTTTGGTTCGCAGGGGGTGAAACATCTACCGTTCAGGACGACGAGGTAAAGACGGTTTAATGGGGTTTTCAAATGTTATGCAATCAACCTTTTTTGGAGATGATGAATGGGCAAAACCGTAACCTTAACCGCTGGACACAGCAACACCGACCCGGGCGCGGTCAACGGAAGCGACCGTGAGGCGGACTTGGCGCAGGATATGCGCAACATCGTGGCTTCAATCTTGCGTAACGATTACGGCCTGATTGTACGCACCGACGGCGAAGGTAAAGGCAATATGCCGCTGCGCGAAGCAGTCAAACTGATTCGCGGCTCGGATGTGGCGATTGAGTTTCACACCAACGCAGCCGTCAGTAAGGCGGCGACAGGCATCGAAGCCCTGTCTACGCCGAAAAACAAACGCTGGTGTCAGGTGTTGAGCAAGGCTGTTGCGAAGGCGACCGGCTGGAAACTGCGCGGCGAAGACGGCTTTAAGCCGGATAACGCAGGGCAACATTCCCGTTTGGCGTATGCTCAGGCCGGCGGCATTGTTTTTGAGCCGTTTTTTATCAGCAATGACACTGATTTGGCTTTGTTTAAAACTACAAAATGGGGCATCTGCCGCGCGATTGCGGACGCGATTGCGATGGAATTGGGAGCGGCGAAGGTATGAAAAAGTCTTTGATTGCTTTGGCTCTGTCTGTCTTGAAACCGCAGCTGCCTGAATTTGAAATTAAGCCTGCCAGTATTGGCTATTTGAAACAACATCCGTCTATGCGCTTGGGTAAGTCGGGTGTGGCGGCTGCGAAACGTGCGGCGCGTAAACGCAAGAATCGTCGTTAATCATGGGGAAGGTTGAGTTTTACGAAAAGATGATTGAGCTGTGGTCGGCCAAAAGCCGCGAGGCAAGCGAACAGGCGGACTTGCCTGCGTTTGAATTTGCGGAGGGCGAACTGGCCAATTATCGGGAAATGCTGAAACGGCACCTGCAAACCAAAAGTGTGGAATAGCAATGCGTATTTTGGATATTTTTAAAAACCCCGCGACGGGCAATGTGTCGCACTCGAAACTATGGGCAAACGTTGCCTGCGCGGCTGGTACGTTTAAGTTTGTGATGTTGCCCGATCCGTCGGCGGAGATTTGGGCGGTGTATTTGGGCATTGTCGGCGGCTATGCGGTGGCGCGTTCGTTTGTCAGCGTCAAACGTCAGGAGGTCGAGAATGAATCTCGTGAAACTGCTGGCGAATAACTGGCAACCGATTGCCATCATCGCGCTTATCGGCACGGGCTTGGCGGTGTCGCACCATCAAGGCTACAAGGCAGCCTTTGCCAAACAGCAAGCGGTCATCGACAAGATGGAGCACGATAAGGCGCAAGCCCTGCTGTTGTCGGCTCAAAACTATGCGCGCGAATTGGAACAGGCGCGTGCGGAAGCTAAAAAATCTGAAGCCAAGGCGCACGCCGTCGGTGTGGCTTTGGCACAAAAGCAGGCGGAAGTAAGCCGCCTAAAAACGCAAAACAAAAAGGAAATCGAAAATGCGCTTACTCAAGACCGCCAAAAAGCAGGCGGCGGTTGTATTGACGGCTTTGGCCATCACGGCCTGCAGCTCTACAACCGCGCCCTCGGCTACGGAAATTAAGGTTGTCGAAAAGGCGGTCATGCCGACCCCGCCTGCCGCGTTGATGGTCGCGCCGGTGCGCCCGAATCCGCCGAAAGACGGCAAGACGGCAACGCTGTTGGAACACGCCGCTGAGTTTGGCGGCTATGTTGCCGAACTGGAAAATCAAAATCAGGCTTGGCGCGACTGGGTCAACAGTCAAGCGGAAGTTAACGGTTCGGAGGGCGCGCGATGACGACTTATCGTGAGTTGGTACAACGCACGGTCGCCTGCCGCCATGCGGATTTAGAGCTGGGATTGAGCCGCGCACGCGAGCAAGAGCCGTTTGTCATTCATGTTTCCGACCTATTGGATAAGGCTGGCATTGAGTACGCAGTGCGTATGGATAAGGATTTTCAGACGACCTTTTGTGTGGAGTTTTCCGCGACCGCTCCTGCTGATGTGATTGGTATTTTGCGGAAATATTACTCAGTCTTTTTTGACGGCCAAAAGGTCGAGGCGTCGAGTCGTCATCCCGAAGGCTATGCAGTGCGTATCGTATTTGGCGACGTGCCGGTTTAAAGGGGTTTTAAATGGACTTTGAATTTGGTTTTAAAACCTTGTGGCCGATTGCGACGGCGGCATTTTGGTTTTGGGTCAACGGCATTTCAGGCCGTCTGAAAGAGGCGGACAAGCGTATCGACGACCTTAAAGAGGAGCTGCACGCGGTCAAGCTCTCTTATCACACCAAGGCGGACGCCAAGGCAGACAGCACTAATATTGCGGCGGCCTTGGAGCGAATTGAAAACAAGTTAGAAAAAGTAAACGAAAAACTGGACAGGAAAGCGGACAAATCATGAGCGACCCGATTTTGGATGCCTTGGCGCGTATTGAAAACAAGACTGATCAAACTCTGAAAAATCAGAAGGAAATGCAGGCGGAAATTGCACAAATCCGCCAAGACACGAAACGCACGGCCATTACATTCGGCGCACTGGGCGGCGGCGTGATTACGGTCGGCTGGGAATTGCTTAAAGCGAAAATGGGACTGTAATTATGGCTCACCCGCAAGAAATCCGTGAAAAGTTACGCCGGCTCTATGTGAGCGGCGAGCAAACTTTGGAAACGGCAGCCTTGATGTGCGAAATCCCGCAGGCCACTGCGCGTGCGTGGAAACGTGCGGATAAGGAAAAAGGCGACGACTGGGATAAGATGCGCGCCGCCTACACTTTGGCCGGCGGCGGTATTGAGGACTTGAGCCGTGCGATGTTGGCCGGTTTTATGGTGCAGTACAACAGCACGATGACGATGCTGCAGGATTCGAGTACCGAAGATTTGCCGCCATCGGACCGTGCGAAGCTGTTGGCCAGCCTGGCCGATGCGTTTACCAAAACCGTATCAGCCAATGCCCGTGTGATGCCGGAAACGTCAAAACTGGCGACGGCTTTGGAATTGATTGAGTTCTTGATGGCGTTTGTGCAAGAAAAACACCCCAAACATTTGCCTGCCTTTGTGGAGGTATTGGAGCCGTTTGGGGCGGAAGTGGAGAAGAAGTTTGGTTAGAGGCCGATAGCTGATTTTAAAAATTTGACGAGGGCGTCGGCAGAGATGGCATTAATGGCATTTGTTGTAAGTGTGCTTAATGCAGTGTCTTTGATTTTCCCTAATTCTTTTTTCAGCCAGCTTTTTTCTGAATCAGAAATCTCTGCTTGGTCTATTTTTGCCGCAATTAAAGCCTGAATAGTGTCGCTGTGTAGTTTGACTGTGACAACACCAAGAATGGCGGATAGGCCGCCATCATCGGTAAGGAAGTCTATGCCCTTATGATTAATTTTGCAGTCAAAATTTTTATGAAGTGAATCTATCGAAGTAATTTCAATTAAACCAGATTCTTCTAAGTAATAAATATTTTTAAAAAAATATTGGAATTCATCTGATTGTAAAGTTGCTAGGTGTTGACTTTGAATTTCACAACCAAGAGTCAAAGCCAAATCCAATCCTTGTTTATCAACAGGGATGTTAGAAGTAATAGGTAAAGAACTACTAGGGAAAAGAGAGTTATATACCTTGGTTGCTTTTAGGCAGTTCGGGTAATTATCACTTAAGACTCGTAAGATTTTTTCCTGAATACCTCTATTTAACCAGTTCATAAATTATTCCTCATGAAAACAAAAGAATTCCTCAAATCCCTTGCCGAACTGGCCGCCAGCCTGCGCCAAGTCATCGAAGCGGAAGTGGATGGCTTTGATGCGTCGCCCAAGGCTATTGCTGCACGCCGTGCCAAGGTGTTTGACCCGGTAGGCGGTTACGAGTATTTCGTCAACACCTACTTTCCGCATTATATCCGCTCCCCTGAAAAATCCGAACTGCATGAGTTCTTATTCAGCCGTCTACCGGAGATTATCCGCTCCCCTAAAGGGGAAAATGAGGCGGTGGGTGCGCCGCGCGGCGAGGGTAAATCGACGCAGGTTACTCAGTTGTTTACGCTGTGGTGTATTGTGACAGGCCAAAAACATTATGCGGTCATCGTAATGGACAGTATCGACCAAGCGTATCCGATGCTGGAGGCCATTAAGGCAGAACTTGAGTTTAATCCGCGCCTGAAAACCGACTTCCCGGAAGTATGCGGACAAGGCCGTGTATGGCAGGCCGGTACGATTGTGACGGCCAATGACGTTAAGGTGCAAGTGGCCGGTAGCGGTAAAAAGCTGCGTGGTTTGCGTCATGGCCCTTACCGTCCTGACTTAACTGTTTTGGACGATATTGAGAATGACGAGCAAATCCGCAACCCGGAACAGCGCGACAAGCTCAATGCGTGGCTGACTAAAACGGTATTGCCTTTGGGCGGGGTCGGTCAGAAATACGATGTGATTTATATCGGCACGATTTTGCATTACGACAGCGTACTTAACCGCACTTTGAATAATCCGTTTTGGCACGGTATTAAGTTTAAGGCGATGAAACGCTGGCCCGACCGCATGGATTTGTGGGACCGCTGGGAGGAACTTTTCCGAAACGACGGCGAGACGGTGGCCGAGGCGTTTTATCAGGCAAACAAGGACGAAATGGAGCGCGGCGCGGTCACTTCTTGGGCGGCTCGCGGCGTATTGGCATTGATGAAAATCCGTGCGCGTGACGGTCATGCGACATTTGACAGCGAGTATCAAAACGACCCAGTCAGCGGCGAAGATGCGCCGTTTGCGGAAAACATCAAATACTGGTCGGAGTTGCCCGATGATTTGGTGTACTACGGCGCACTCGACCCGTCATTGGGTAAGGCGGGCGCGGGGCGTGACCCGTCGGCGATTTTGGTCGGTGGTTATCAGAAATCAACAGGCCGTCTGTTTGTAACTGTTGCCCAAGTCAAAAAACGCCTGCCCGATTTGATTATTGAGGACGTGATCCGCATTCAAAAAGAGGCGCGGGTCAAGCCGGTGTTGTGGGTGGTGGAGACGGTGCAATTCCAAGAGTTTCTCAAGGATGAGCTGATTAAGCGCGGGGCGCGTTCGGGTGTGCATATTCCGGTGCGCGGTATCAAGCCGTCTTCGGACAAGATGTTGCGGATTGAGACCTTGCAGCCGCACATGGCAAACGGTTTGATTCTGCTCAACCCCGACCAAAAGACCTTAATCAGCCAGTTGCGCCATTTCCCGAAAGCCGACCATGACGACGGACCAGATGCGCTGCATATGCTGTGGATGGCGGCAACGACGGGCAATGTGTCAAACAGGGCGCGTGCGATTGATTTGCCTGCGCCGATGTTGGAGATTTAAAAATGTATGAAAAAGAACGGATAACCGCTCGTGAAAAAGAGCTGACAGAGGATGTTGAGTACCTCGAGCGTGGCTTGGATAAAGCGATTGCACATCTGCAAGAGGTTGTCTCCTGCTATAAGGCTGGGCGGCTATTAAATCTACATTTTATTGTCGCTGGAATTGAAGGTTTTTTGGCAGCTCGCGGCGAAGAGTATTGATTTTAAGGTCGTCTGAAAACGGTTTCAGACGACCTTTGGAGTAGAAAATTATGTTCGGATTGATTAAAAGCGCAACGCGAAAAACCGCAATCAAGACATTGACGAGCGCGACTGAAGACGCGTTGGAAAGCCTGTTTTCTAATATGGAAGGCACGGACGCGCTGCTTTCACGCCTCGGCGTGGACAGGCAGCAGGCATTGGACGCGGTATCGGGTGATGATGAGGTTGCCGCCTGTTTGGAGGATTTGCATTCTGCCATGCAGAACAAGTCGTGGCGCATTTATGGCGAGGACTTGAGCGACGAAGACAAAGACCGTCTATGGAAAACGCTGAAACGCCATCTGTCCGCACTTGCTGAAATCGTATTGACGGCGCGTTTGGGCGGCTATGGTGTCGGTCGGTACGTTTATCAGCCCGAACCCGACGGCTTTTTGACGATTAAGCATATCAGCAACAAAAGCGGCGAATTGGCGAAATACGTTCCCTACCGCGACGGCTCGCTGGTGTATCGCGGCAGCGGTGGCGAGGAAGCCTGCAATACGGACGTGCTGTATCTCTTTATTACCCACCGCGCCACTTCAACCAATCCTGCGGGCGAAATGGCGGCGGCGCGGCTGTATGCGCCGGTTGCGTTGCGTAAAAAAGGCTTTGTCTATGCGGCGCAATTTATTACGCGCTACGCCCAGCCTTATCTAATTGCCAAAATCCAAGCCAACAGCAACGACGACCACGACAGCTTCATGAGCCGGTTTTACCGCTTTGTTTCCGGCGGCGCGTTGAGTATCGAGCGCGAAGACGATGTGATGATGCTGCAAAACAGCGCGGATGGTCAGGCATTCCGCCGACTGGAAAACCTTGCCAATGCGCGTATCCAAAAAACGCTGTTGGGCAAGGTCAAAACCAGCGACCTTGAGACCGCCAGCCGCGCGAGCCAAGAGACCGAAGAAAACAACCGCGACGAGCGCATCGGCGCGTATCTCGCTCTGCTCTCCCGCGCTGCACAGCACTTTATCGACGCGCTTGTGATGGTCAACAACGCCTACGGCAAGCCGATTAATGCGCCCAAAGGCGTATGGTTTGAGTTTGAAGACGAAATCAAGGTTGATAAGACCCGCGCCGAACGCGACAAGATGTATATGGATACGGGGCAGCTCGTGTTGACCGAAACCTACTACCGCGACATCTTGGGCTTTGAGCCGGAACATTTCGAGCTGCGCGACCCGAAAGCGTCATCTGAAAACCCTGCGTCCGCCAAATTCAGCCTGCGACTGTCTGACGGCCTTGCCCGCAATGCGCCTGATACGGCGGAGCAGGCAATCGCCCGACCGAAGATGGAGGCAGTGTTGGGTTTACTGGAAAGCTGCAAAGACTACGCCGAATTTGAGGCGAAGCTGTTCAAACTTAATTTGAGCCAGGGCGACAATCTCTTAATTCAGCGTTTGGTTTCAGACGGCCTTTCGGCTTAGGCTGACGGAGCGGACGATGGACGGGATTGAATACAACTTCGCAGGGCTGGTCGATAAAGCCGCTTTCGAGCATTTCAAATCCAAGAAAATCCTGCCCGGATTCAGTCATTACGATGTCTGGCTGTATCAACACAGCCTTGCCTTTACCGTCACCAAGATGATGGACGCGGATATGCTCGCCGAAGTCAAAGACGCCATTGAATCCGCGCAGCAAAACGGTACGGCATTTGCCGATTTTAAAAAGCGTTTAAAACCGTATTTGATGGCAAAAGGCTGGTGGGACGAGCAAGTGATGACCGACCCGCTGGACGGCGAGCCGAAATTGGTACAGCTCGGCAGTACACGTCGTCTGAAAACCATCTTCAACACCAATATGCAGACCGCCTTTGCGGCGGGGCAGTGGCAGCGGATTCAGGCAAACAAAAAAGCCCTGCCGTATTTGCGCTACAACCATTCCGCCGCAGGGCATCCGCGCGACAGCCATAAACGCTACTACGGCTTAGTCCTGCCGGTCGATCACGACATTTGGAAAGTCATCTTCCCGCCCAACGGCTACGGCTGCAAATGCTCGGTTTCCGCCCTGACCCGTCGGCAGGCGGAGCGCGAAGGCATCAGCGGCGAGCCTGATGTGGATATGGTCGAGTTTACCAATCCGCGCACAGGCAAAACGGTATTGATACCCGACGACATCACGCCGAGCTTCGCGCACAATCACGGCGACAGGCTGGGCGCAATGGACGCGCTGTTTGGCGAGAAAAACGGCGAAGAGGCACTGGCTGCCATGATTGCCGAGCGCGAGGCGTGGCTGGACAAGCGGTATAGCGTGCCGTCTGACAAAGTGGCGGTGTTGGCTTTGTCGGACAAGGTATCTGAAAAAGAAGTGCGCAGGCTGACAAAAGAGCAGTCTGCCAACAATACAAAAGACCACGAAGCGAGAGCTGCGGCAGCGTGGCAGGCTGAAACGGGCGACAGGCTGGAAGTGTTTGATTTGCCCGTAGAGAAAGGTAAGGGTCAAGCCGATTATCTGATTGTTTCAGACGACCTGCCCCGTGAAGAATGGGTAAAACTGGATTTTATGTTTACCGAAAATCCCGAACGTGCGGAATTGATGAACCGTTATTTTGCGCACACCGCCGGGGCGTGGAATACTAAGGTCGATAAGATTCGGGAACATTTTGATAAAGCCGATATTGTCCCGCTTGATTTACGCCATCTGAATGCGGCAAACCGGCATAAATTGTTGCAGTATGTGTTATCATTGCCGAAAGAACAGCGGGATAAAGTTCGCTTATTGGTAAAAATATCGGAGTAAGTCATGCCGTCTGAACTGTATGTCAGCCGCGAAGTAAAAGTATTTTTAGGCGGGAAAACCGCCCCGTCCGAATTGTTGGACTATCTGTACCCGCGTCTTGCTGAAATTGACAAGGAGGCAGCCGAGCAAATGCAGGGCGAGTTTTCGGGCTGCGTGTTTTCGATTGCGGATTTGTCCGCAGCGGCATTCGCCCGTGTATGCGGATGGATACTTGAGGCTGCTGAAAAGTCCGAGTGGATTAAGCCGTACAAGTCCGATTTAAAAACCGCGCTTGAAGCTGATCCGAGATTTAAACCTGTATAACTCCGAAGGCCGTCTGAAACCGACTCAGACGGCCTTTTTCATAAACGCTCAAATTCCGCGTTTTAACGCGTTTAAATGCTTGGGGTAAGCAAAGATATATCCAGCATTTTAAAATCAATCCTAGAGGCTTCTAAAACGCCCCTGAATCGAATTTTAAATAGATGAACTGCGCAAGGCCGTCTGAAACCTGATATTCGGGTTTTGGGCGGCTTTTGCATTTGGATTGGGAAGTGAAATCCTGCCGTCCGTCTTTTTGAACTTGGCAAGGCAAAATGGAGCAATGGATACGAACAACACCCCCCTCAAAATCAAATTGTCCGCCGCGCTGCCGGTTGCCCTGGCGACCGGTGCCGACAAGGTGCGTACTTTTAAAGGCGTTGCCAATTCGGGCAAGCCCTTCGGCTACGGCAGTTATCAGACAGTCGTCGATTTAGCCCAGCTGTCGCACAAAGCGTCCGTCCCCGTCCTATTGGAGCATTCCCCCGTCAAGATGGCGGGCGTGTGCAGCCTGTCGGTAACGGCGGACGGCCTGATTGCGGAAGGTAGTCTGTTGTCCAACGAGTTTGGCACGCAGATCGCCGAAGCAGCCGACCAAGGTTTCCCTTGGGAAATGTCGGTTTACGCGCAGGCGGAATCCTATGAGGAGCTGGCGGCGGGCGCAGTATTGTCCGTCAACGGCAACGAGGTAACCGGGCCAGCTGTCATCCTGCGCCGTTGTGCGATACGCGAGGTGTCGTTTACCGCCGTCGGTGTAGATGGCGAGACGGAGGCGGTGGTGTTGTCGGACGGCAGTCCCTTGCCGGATATTTTTAAACAACCTTTGGAGTTATCTATGACACCCGAAGAAAAGAAAGCGTTTGACGACCTGAAAGCGGAAGTCGATACGCTCAAGGCTGAAAAAGCCGAAGCCGAGAAAAAGCTGAAAGAAGCCGAAGCGGCTGCCAAGAAAAACCAAGTCAAGGCGAAATTGTCCGCCGCCGGCTTTAAGGAAGGCGAAAACGGCAAGTTTGAAGGCTTGTCCGACGCTACCATGACCGTGCTTTTGTCTGCCGACATTGAAGCGGCAGAAGCCATGATTGCCGATTTGACGCCGAAAGCCCCCCAGTCTGCCGTGCCGCACGCACTGTTGAGTGAAGGCGCAGGCAAAGACGAATCCGAACACACCGGCGAGGCGGAGGGCAAGTTCTCCGTAGCCAGCCACAAAGGCTTATTGGGAGGCTCTTATGTCTAAAGCCAAAACCGAAATCCTCGGCCCTGTTATTTCCGACTTTTTGAAATATGAAGCGACGCCGTTGACGCGTGTGGCGATTGCTGCTCCGCAAGGCACAAAAGCCGGTACATTTGTTAGTTGGAAGTTTCGCAATGAGAACAAACTGCTGGCATTGACAGATGAAACCGACGGTAAAGTCATCGTACAGCCGCACAATTGCATCATCAATCTGAATCGATGCTCAGACGATGCAATTCGCGACGGCATGTCGAGATCGTCAGCTGATGTGATTGAGCAGCTGAATAAAGACGGCGATCCATACGGCATCGTTTATGTTGTAAACCGTACTGTCAAACCAAATGGCGACACTCTGTAACTACAAGGAAAAAATATGCCTTTATCTGACAACAGCAAATTCGGCGTGCAGGCTTTGACCACCGCCGTCAACAAAATCGACCCGGGCGCAAGCCAAATCCGCGAGCTGGGTATTTTCGAGCCCGAATATCTAACCACTACCTACGCCGACATTGAGTTCCAAGACGGCAAAGTCCACTTGGTAGCCAGCAAAGAGCGCGGTACGGCCGGCCAGGCGGTCGAAAGTCCGAAACGCACCGTGCGTACCGTCAAAATCCCACACCTGCCGATTCATGACGTCATCCGTGCCGATGACGTACAAAACCTGCGCGCTTTCGGCACGACCCAAGCCGCAATCGTCATGGACAAGGTCAACGAAAAGCTGGCCGGCGGCAAATCCGACCTTGAATACACCCGCGAACACCTCATGCTCGGCGCGTTGCAAGGCAAGATTTTGGATGCGGACGGCAGCGTGATTTTGGACATCAACACCGATTTCGGCGTTACACGCAAAACGCAAAACATCGAATTGTCGAAAGACACGACCAAAGTCGGCGCGGTATTGGACAAGCTCTTGTCCGAACAACGCCAAAAATTCAACGGTGCGCAAGTGCGCGGCTGGGTCGTGTATTGCGGCGCAGAGTTTTTGAGCGCGCTCAAAGAGCATAAGTCCATCTTCGAAGTGTACAAACGCTTTGACGAAGCACGCGCCTACCGCGAAGGCGATACGCTCAATCCGACCGAGTTTGTCCACAAAGGCATCCGCTTTATCGAGTATGCCAACCATTTCGGCAGCGCAGCCGACATCGGTGCGGACAGAGCCATTCTGCTGCCGGTCGGCCGTAATCTTTACAAAGAGTATTTCGCCCCTGCCGACATGAACGCGACCGTCAACACCCGCGCCCTGCCGTATTACGCCAGCCGCGAGAAATTGCAGCACGACAAAGGCTGGAGCCTGCACATGCAGTCCAATCCATTGCCGATTGCGCTGCGCCCCGAGTTGTTGGCAACGCTGACCATGTCTTAAACGGATTTCAGACGGCCTTTAAGGCAGTTTTAAAGGTCGTCTGAAAACGGAGGACGGCATGATTACCATCCAAGACATGATTACGCGTTTCGGCGAGCAGGAAATGGCGGAACGGTCGAATCATGAGAACTACGAAACCATAGACGAAGCGGTGATGGCGGCGGCAATTGCCGATGCGGAAGAAGAAGCGGCAAGCTACCTTCGGGCGGCGAAACTGTTTTTTACCAACGACACCGCGCCGCAGGTTTTGAAAATCAAAGTCTGCGACATCGCCCGCTACTACCTCTACGACGATGCGGTAACAGGTATTGTCGAAGAGCGTTATCAGTCGGCAATCGCTTGGCTGAAGATGGTCGTCAAAAATCCGAATATGCTGGACGAAAGCCGCGTATCGGATGACCGCAGACCGTCAACGTGTGCCGTTTATGTGAATGCCGAACCCGATTTGCGGGAATGGCTGAAGGAGTAGGCAATGCGGATTACGGTATCGCACGACTTGTCGCGTATCGCCCAAAGCCTGAACCGCCTGTCGGGCAGGTTGAATGGCAGCCTTGAAGAGCCTTTGCGCGCTATCGGCGGCATCCTCGAATCTTCGACCCGCCGCCGTATCGCCGAAACCAAAACCGCGCCTGACGGCAAACGCTGGCAGGATGTCAGCCCCACTACGGCAGAAGCCAAAAACGGACGCGGCGGGATTTTGGTGGACTACGGCAACCTCTTGGCAAGCATTACGCACGAGGCATCGGCAAAAAGCGTGATTACCGGCTCGGTAATGGGCTACTCGGTTTATGTGCAGGAAGGCACGAAAACCATGCCGGCGCGTCCGTTTTTGGGCTTGTCTTCGCAAGATTATCAGGACATTGACGAATTGATGTCCGATTGGCTGGAAGGATTGATTGTCTGATATGGCTTTAAAACAGCATGAAAACTTATTGGCGGTCTATCCCGAAATCCTAGGCCGTCTGAAAACCGTCAAAGGCATTAAGGCAGTCAAGGAGATCGGCGAACTTGCCGAGCTGCTCGCCCAAGGCGCGGCGAAACGCAAAGCCGCCCCGCTGGACGGCGCGGTCTATGTCGTTTTCGGCGGCTCGACCTTTGCCGACGAAGCGAAAAACGGCAAATACCTCAAATCGACGCTGCACTTTACCTTCGTCCTCGCACGAAGCTATACCGCCAACGGCAAATCCACGCTGTACGAGGTCGGCGAGACCCTGACGGCAATCCAACGGGCGTTTTCGGGCTGGGACGCGGGCGACGAATATGCCGTTACTCCCTTCCGCCGCATCGCCTCGCCATTCATCGAATACAACGACGGCTTTGCTTTTTACCCCATTTCATTCGCCTGCGACACCGTGCAGGCGGCAAACTAAAGGAGCTGCCACATGGCAAAACAAAACGACCACGGCTTAATCTTTGAGGGCGACGTCAAGGTACGCAACCTCAATCAAAAAGGCTCGGGCTTTATCGACATCGGCAATACCACTGCCCTGACCACGCAAACCAGCGTGGAAACCAAAGAGCGTGTGTCTAAGCAAAAAGGCACTTACGGCAGCGCGTTGGATAGCCTGAAAACCGTCAAGCCCACCGAAATCGGTCTGAAACTCGATACTTTCGACAAAGATAACCTCGCGCTTGCCCTGATGGGCGAAGCCGCCGTCATCGCGGCTACGGCGGATACCGTTACGGGCGAGACCGTGACCATCGGTAAAAAAGGCATGGCGTACAAACTGGCAAACGGCAATATCGATCCGGCTACTGTCAAAGTTAAAAACAAATCCCAAAACAATGTCGATGCCAAGCATTTGGACATCAATGCCACCTTGGGCATGATTACCATCCTGCCGGCCGCCGATACCGTCAACGACGGCGAAAACATCACCGTCGACTACAAAACCCGCGATTCGGGCGGCTACAAAGTCTCTGCCGCTACCTTGTCCAAATTGGACTTGGAAATCTACGTCGACGGCCGCAACCGCGTTACCGGCGAGACCGGCATCCTGCATATCCCCCATGCCGTACTGGCGGCGGACGGCAGTATCGACTGGTTCGGCGACGACTTTAATGAGGCGGAATTCAAAGGCACGGCGGTGTTGGCTTCGGGCGAGACTTCGACCTATTCCTTCACATCGTACAACAACTAAAGATTCGGTAATAAACAAAGGCCGTCTGAAACTGGCTTCTGCGTCTAGACGCAGCGGCGGCAGGTTTCAGACGGCCTTTTTTAAAGTGGTTTTAAAAACAGATTAGAACCGATGCAGGACTGATTTAATCAGGTATCCACTAACGGCCATAAAGGCGAAAAGTTCCAGCAGTTTCATGTCGCGGATGTGCGCCAACAGATCGAGACCGAGATACAGAGCGGCGAAACCAAAGAATGCACCGACAGCGAAAAGTATGGTTAGAGCGAGGGTTTTCATTGGCTGAAATCTGTTAAGGGTTATTCATTCGAGATAGTAAAGGTATCAAAATAATGGCGAATATTCAAGCAGGGATTGAGATTAAGGCGGGCGTCGAGGGTGTTGAAAACATCAAGGCACTGTCGGCACAAATCGAAGCAGCGGGTGTGGATACGTCGGCTTTGGCAAAAAGTACCGATGAAGCAGGTCGGGAATTTGCTGAAATTGCCAAGCAGCAGGGGCTTATCGACTATTACCGCAAGCTCGGCAGCGAACTTGAAGAAACGGATGTTGCGCTGAAGGCGGCAAAATCCAGCCTATCCGCCTTGTCGGCGCAAATGAAGGACAGCGCAACCAAGGCACAGGAACGGGAATACCAAAAACTTTCCGAACAGGTCAACAGGCTCGAAGGAGCAAAACGCCGTCTGAAAGACGGTCTTGCTCTCACCACACAGGCGATTAATGCGTCGGGCGTGTCCGTCAAAAACCTTGCTGCCGAAGAAAGACGACTGACTGCTGAGACAGCAACTGCGACGGCAAAATTGGATAAGCTGTCAGCCGAGGCATCGGAACTTAAAGCCATTGCCGATGCAAAAATCAAACTTGGTATCGATACCGATGAGAAAGCCTTGCGTGAGTTGCAGGAGCTTAAGAAAAGCTATGACCTTTTAAAAAGTAGCGGCACGTTAACCAAGGAAGAGCTCTCCCGTGCAACTGCCCACTATAACGATAAAGTGTTCCAGTTGAATAAGAGCTTGAGACCTTTGCAAAAAAGCCCTTCCTTCGACAGCTGAAACTCCAAAACAGGTTTTCGTCTATTTCCGCTCCTAAT
>NZ_JBQCVS010000016.1:0-41455 GCF_051958155.1 Neisseria sp. P0014.S009
AAGGGGATATTTGGGTAAAATCAGGAGTAATTAGGAGCGGAAATAGACGAAAACCTGTTTTGGAGTTTCAGCTGTCGGGGGAAGGGCTTTTTTGCAAAGGTCTCAGGCCGTCTGAAATTTTTCAGACGGCCTTTTTTGATGTCCCAATCTTTATCGTTTCAAAGCCAAAGTCAATACGCCTGCGGTTACCAAGCCTAAGCCTATCCACTCCTGAGTGCTTGGGCGTTCGTCTAAGAAAACGACGGCCATCAGGGCGACCAAGACCAAGCTGAATTTGTCGACGGGCGCGACTTGTGAGGCATTGCCCAGTTGCAGGGCTTTGAAGTAGGCGAGCCAGGATGCGCCGGTAGCGAGGCCGGATAGGATGAGGAATGTCCAGTTGTGGCCGGTAAAGCCGTTCACGCCCTGCCATTTGCCGGTGTAGGTTAAAAACAATACCAAAGCGGCGAGGATGACCAAGGTGCGGATAAAGGTGGCGAAATCTGAATCTATGCCCTGTAAACCCATTTTGGCGAAAATGGCGGTCAATGAGGCGAAGCCTGCCGATGCCAATGCCCAAAACAGCCATGCGTTGCTGCTCATGTTTTATTCCTTTGTTTCAAATTGTTGACAATATGAATCCGCTTGTTGATGAGATATCGAAATTTTCACTGCGGTTTGTCTTTGGAAAACGCTATAATAGAACTAATATTCTTTTTCTTCCAGCCGTCTCTTGAGATTGTTTCAGACGGCCTTCCCTCACTCAATAAAGGAAAATCATGAGCTTCAAAACCGATGCTGAAATTGCCCAGTCTTCCACCATGCTCCCGATTGGTGAAATTGCCGCCAAGCTGGGTTTGAACGTTGACAACATCGAGCCCTATGGCCATTACAAAGCCAAAATCAATCCTGCCGAAGCATTCAAGTTGCCGCAAAAACAAGGCCGTCTGATTTTGGTTACCGCCATTAATCCGACTCCTGCGGGTGAGGGTAAAACCACCGTAACCATCGGTTTGGCGGACGCGTTGCGCCATATCGGCAAAGATTCTGTTATCGCCCTGCGCGAGCCTTCTTTGGGTCCGGTGTTTGGTGTTAAAGGCGGTGCGGCAGGCGGCGGCTATGCCCAAGTTTTGCCGATGGAAGACATCAACCTGCACTTCACCGGTGACTTTCACGCCATCGGTGCGGCGAATAATCTGCTCGCTGCCATGCTCGACAACCACATCTACCAAGGCAATGAGTTGAACATCGATCCGAAACGCGTGCTGTGGCGTCGCGTGGTCGATATGAACGACCGTCAGTTGCGCAACATCATCGACGGCATGGGTAAACCTGTTGACGGCGTGATGCGTCCTGACGGTTTTGACATTACCGTTGCGTCCGAAGTGATGGCGGTATTCTGTCTTGCCAAAGACATCAGCGATTTGAAAGAGCGTTTGGGCAACATCCTTGTCGCCTATGCCAAAGACGGCAGCCCCGTTTACGCCAAAGATTTGAAAGCGAATGGCGCGATGGCGGCATTGCTCAAAGATGCGATTAAGCCTAACTTGGTGCAAACCATCGAAGGTACGCCGGCCTTTGTACACGGCGGCCCGTTCGCCAACATCGCCCACGGCTGCAACTCCGTTACCGCCACCCGACTGGCGAAACACCTTGCCGATTACGCCGTAACCGAAGCAGGCTTCGGCGCGGATTTGGGTGCGGAAAAATTCTGCGACATCAAATGCCGTCTGGCGGATTTGAAACCTGATGCGGCTGTTGTCGTAGCCACTGTCCGTGCTTTGAAATACAACGGCGGCGTGGAACGTGCCAACCTCGGCGAAGAAAACCTCGACGCTTTGGCAAAAGGTCTGCCTAATCTCTTGAAACACATTTCCAACCTGAAAAACGTATTCGGCCTGCCTGTGGTGGTTGCCATCAACCGTTTCGTGTCCGACTCCGATGCCGAGTTGGCCATGATTGAAAAAGCCTGTGCGGAACATGGCGTCGAAGTTTCCCTGACCGAAGTATGGGGCAAAGGCGGCGCGGGCGGCGCGGATTTGGCGCACAAAGTCGTTAACGCCATCGAAAATCAACCGAATAACTTCGGCTTCGCCTACGATGTTGAGTTGAGCATTAAAGACAAAATCCGTGCGATTGCCCAAAAAGTGTACGGCGCGGAAGACGTCGATTTCAGCGCGGAAGCGTCTGCCGAAATCGCTTCACTGGAAAAACTGGGCTTGGACAAAATGCCGATCTGCATGGCGAAAACCCAATACTCTTTGAGCGACAACGCCAAACTGTTGGGCTGCCCCGAAGGCTTCCGCATTACCGTGCGCGGTATTACTGTTTCCGCTGGCGCAGGTTTTATTGTTGCGTTGTGCGGCAATATGATGAAAATGCCGGGTCTGCCGAAAGTTCCGGCTGCCGAGAAAATCGATGTGGATGCAGACGGCGTGATTCACGGCTTGTTCTGATTTAGATTGATCTTGAAATAGACAAAGGCCGTCTGAAACGAGGTTTCAGACGACCTTTTATAATTTAAGTGAATTTCAACCGGCTTTTTAAGAAATTGAAGAAATTGTCTATCATGCCGAACATTGTATTGCGGTCTTCGCCAAACAATGAAATGCTGCGGTCTTTGCTGATTCTGTCATAGGCGGCAAAAATGGTTTTCAGCTCTTCGGTGGTCAAGCGCAGTTGCTTTTCGTACAAGATGCGGCTTAAGAGGGTGACTTCTACTGGGTTCAAATCAGGGAAGAGATGACTGATCCACAACTCCATGGTGTATTGGACGGATCTGCTGATTTTGTCTCTTTTTTTGCTTTCTTGAGTTTGATGTATCCTGTAAAACAACAAAGGTTCGGGCAGATTGGCAAAGGTTTTGCCATGTAGGGCGCATTGCACCCACATATGGAAATCGGGCGCAGTCTCTGTCGCGGTGTAGTTTATCCCGAGGTTTTTAATGCTGTCGTGCCGCCACATGGTGGTGGGGTTGAACATGTTTTGGGCGGCAAAGGAGAGAAAGGCTTTAATGTCTTTGTCGACCAGGGGGAGGTCGCTTAAAACGGGTTCTCTTCCGGTTTGGTCATCAAAAAAGATGGTGGCTTGGCTGCCGACAATATCGATTTCGGGATGGCTGTCTAAGAATTGAATTTGTTTTTCAAAACGATCCAAGGCGCAAATATCGTCCGCGTCCATTCGTGCCACATATTCGACCTCTACATCTTTGAGCATATCCATGGCAAATTGGCAGGCAAACGGCTCGCCCCTGTTTTCCGGAAGGTGGAAAACCTGCAAACGTGAATCTTTGGCTGTGTAAGCCTCGAGGATTTCACCGGTTTTGTCTGTTGAAGCATCGTTGATGGCGATGACGAAAAAGTCGCGGAATGTTTGATTCAATACCGAATCCAAGCATTCGGGCAAATAAGCTTCGGCGCAATAGGCCGGCAAAATAACGGCGAGTTTCATGTTTGCTTTCGATGTGTTTTGATGTGTAGTCGGTGGAAGATTTTACTATAAATTTCCCAAAAGCTAAGGCCGTCTGAAACCTTATTTTCAAGTTTTCAGACGGCCTTAGTGTGAATCCGAGATA
This sequence comes from Neisseria sp. P0014.S009, assembly GCF_051958155.1. Taxonomy (NCBI): domain Bacteria; kingdom Pseudomonadati; phylum Pseudomonadota; class Betaproteobacteria; order Neisseriales; family Neisseriaceae; genus Neisseria; species Neisseria sp. P0014.S009. Next base: position 3,554 of record NZ_JBQCVS010000016.1, read on the forward strand.
CGGATTATTTAACGATTTGGTTCAATTCGCCTTTGGCGTATTTGGTTGCCATTTTTTCCAAAGAAATCGGTTTGATTTTGTCGGCTTGGCCTTCGCAACCGAATGCGAGGTAGCGGTCAAGACAGATTTGTTTCATGGCTTCGACGGTTTTGCTCAAGTATTTGCGCGGGTCGAATTCGGATGGGTTTTCTGCCATGAAGCGGCGGATGGCACCGGTAGAGGCGAGGCGCAAGTCGGTGTCGATGTTGACTTTGCGCACGCCGTGTTTGATGCCTTCGACGATTTCTTCAACCGGTACGCCGTAGGTTTCACCGATTTTGCCGCCGTGTTCGTTGATGACTTTCAGCCATTCTTGCGGAACGGAGCTGGAGCCGTGCATCACGATGTGGGTGTTTGGCAGGGCTTGGTGGATTTCTTTGATGCGGTCGATACGCAATACGTCGCCTGTGGGCGGACGGGTGAATTTGTATGCGCCGTGGCTGGTGCCGACGGCAATCGCCAGTGCGTCAACGCCGGTATCTTTAACGAAACGTACGGCATCTTCAACGCTGGTCAGCATTTGGTCGTGGGAAAGTTTGCCCACTGCGCCTACGCCGTCTTCTTCGCCGGCTTCGCCGGTTTCGAGGTTGCCCAATACGCCGATTTCGCCTTCAACGGACACGCCGCAAGCGTGGGAGAAGTTGACCACGGTACGGGTGGCGTTGACGTTGTATTCGTAAGAAGAAGGGGTTTTGCCATCTTCCATCAGCGAGCCGTCCATCATCACGGAGGAGAAGCCCAGTTGAATGGAGCGTTGGCATACATCAGGAGATGCGCCGTGGTCTTGGTGCATTACCACAGGGATGTGCGGGAATTCTTCGACTGCGGCCAAAATCAGATGGCGCAGGAATGGGGCACCTGCGTATTTGCGTGCGCCTGCGGATGCTTGAACGATAACGGGGGCGTTGACTTGGTCGGCCGCCTCCATGATGGCGCGCATCTGTTCGAGGTTGTTAACGTTGAATGCGGGCAGACCGTAGCTGTTTTCGGCAGCATGGTCCAACAGTTGGCGCATGGATACGAGTGCCATGAGAAGCTCCTGAAGTAGTGAAGGGTAAATTTATCCTATAAATTATAATGTTTTTTGCTATGAAAAACTACAAGCTGCTACATTGTTTTTATATATTAACGAACAGGGTCTCGGTTTATAATGGCAGAGTATTGAAAACGGGTGTGCAAAATGGATAGGATTTCGGTGGCCGAGTGTGATAAGCCTTTGTTTCAGACGGTCTTGACGGTGCAGGTGGGCGATGTGAACTATGGCGGCCATCTGGCAAACGATGCGGTGTTGCGTTTGTGCCATGAAGTGCGGATGCGTTGGCTGGCGAAGCTGGGTTGGAGCGAAATGGATGCCGGAGGGGCAGGCCTGATTATGGCGGATGCGGCGGTGCAGTATTTGGCGCAAGGTCATCATGGCGATGAGCTGTCGGTAGAAATGGGGGCGGCAGGCGTGGCCGGTGTGGGCTTTTCTTTGTTGTACCGTATCCGTAGGATTTCAGACGGCCTTGTGCTGGCGAAAGTGCAGACAGGCATGGTGTGTTTCGATTATGGCAAGCAGCGTGTCTGCCGTCTGCCTTCGGCATTGAAAACGGCATTGGAGGCCGTCTGAAATGGCGGAATCAAACCATTTTGCACTTCATCTTGAACGCTATCTGAAAACCTTGCTGCAACAAGGCAAGTCGGAGCATACCGTTTCCGCTTATCGGCGCGATTTGAGCGAGTTGATGCGCCTGTTGCCCGATAATCTTGAAAACGGCCTGCCGACGCGCCGTGATTTTGTGGCGGTATTGAAAAAGCTGTCGCAAAAGGGCTTAAGCGAAAGCAGCTTGGCGCGGAAATTGTCGGTATGGCGGCAGTATTGCAGTTGGCTGGTGCAGATAGAAGTCATGGAAAGCGACCCGACATTTAATATGAAAGCGCCGCGCCTGCCCGAACGCCTGCCCAAAGCGCTGCCGCAAGAACCTTTAAACCATATCCTTGACCATGCGCCGGTTGATGACGAGTTGGACGTGCGCGATAAGGCCATGTTTGAATTGATGTATGGCAGCGGCTTACGCCTGAGCGAGATACAAGGGTTGAATCTGGACGGTATCGTTTTGGACGAAGGTTGGGTCAGTGTGAAGGGTAAAGGGGGCAAGCAGCGGCAAGTGCCTTTGGTGGGCAAGAGCATTGCGGCATTGCGTGATTATCTGGCGGTGCGTATTGCCAAAGAGGGCGAGCAGGCCTTGTTCACCAATAAGAACGGTAGCAGGCTGGGGCAGCGTCAAATCCAAAAACGCCTGCAGGCGTGGGCAGTGCGCGTGGGCAGCGCCAGCCATATCTCGCCGCACATGATGCGCCACAGCTATGCAACCCATCTTTTGCAGGCATCGGGCGATATCCGCGCCGTACAGGAATTGTTGGGTCACAGCAACCTTTCCGCTACGCAAGTTTATACAAAGCTGGACTTTGACCATTTGGCGCGCGTTTATGATGAGGCGCACCCAAGGGCGAAACGGAAAAAATGATTTTGTTTGAATCAGGCCGTCTGAAAGAATGTTTTCAGACGGCCTGATGTTTTATGGATAAAAAAATACAGATGGTTTGAAACCATTTGAATTTTTATCGGTCTGATGAGGTTTAAATATTGGCCTGATGTGCGGATGGCATAAAAATTGTAAGAGTCGATGGCTTTTTTAATACCGTTTATCTTTTCAGATGGCCGCTTGTTTGATAATATTAGTAATGAGAGCTAATATCATATTATGATATACAGCCTTTAAAACAGCAGGTCTATAAACTTTCTCTATAAGCATTAATGCTTATTTTGACTGTAAAACGACTTGCAAACGGGAATTGTTGCTATTAACATAACGGAATTATGGATAAAAAACGAATTTTAACTCCAGCCGTCGTGACTTCCGTTGCGTTGATTCACGTCGGTTTGGTTGCACTTTTATGGCACGCGCACAAACCGCCTCCTGTCGAAATGGCGAATATTGAATTTGTCGATTTAGGCGATTTCGGCGGTGGCGACGGTAGTCCTGAGGGCGAAGGCGCACCTGCAGCCCCCGAGCCAACCCCCGAACAACCGAAACCCAAGCCGAAACCCAAACCTAAGCCTGTCGAGCCGCCCAAACCTGTTATCAAACCTGTGGTAACGAAAAAAGAAAAAGCGGATATCGTACAGCAAAAGGAAAAACCGAAACCTATTGAGAAACCTAAGCCCGAGCCTAAGCCGGAACCCAAACCTGAGCCGAAGCCCGAGCCAAAACCTGAACCAAAACCAGAGCCGAAGGCGGAACCTAAACCGTCTCCCAAAGCATCTGAATACTCAGGCAGCAAAACCGGGCCGAATACTGCTGAAAACGGTAAAGGCAACGGAGAAGGTAAAGCCTTGGGCGGAGAAGGAAAAGGCAACGGCGGCGGTACGAAAGGTACAGGCAGCGGCCGTGGCGAAGGCAGCGGATCCGGCAGCGGCGGTGCGAAAGGCGAACATGGCTCCGGTACCGGCGGTGGCGGAGGTGGTGGCAGCGGTACAGGTGCCGGCAGCAGTAAAGGCAATCCGGCAAAAGGAACCTGCCATATTCCGAGACCTCCGTATCCTTCACTGTCCACTGAAAATGGCGAAGAGGGCTTGGTTGTTTTGAAAGTCTTGGTTGGTCCCGGCGGTAAAGTGGATTCAATTAGTGTGAATAAATCAAGTGGTTATAGTCGTCTGGATAATGCAGCGCGTAAAGCCGTTAAAGATGGTAGCTGTCATGCAAGCGTTTGGACTGAATTTAAAGTACCTGTCAAATTCACGCTTGAATAAGTATCTAGGACTAAGCTGATTGATTGGAAAATATATGCTGTTGGGAAATATTTTTAAATGACCCGATAGAAATTTTAATTTTATTTTTAACTTGGAAAAATTATGGATTTAAGTTTAGTTTTCAAATCAGGTGATGTGGTACTGATTGGTGTATTTGTCCTGATGTTGTTGATGAGTGTGGTGACTTGGAGTGTCATTGTGATTCGCTGCATCAAATACCGCAAAGCGAAAAAAGGCAATGCTCAGGTAAAAGAGTTGATGTTGAATGCGTTTACGCTGGCCGATGCTGTACAGAAAGCCAAAGCGGTAGAAGCACCAATGAGCAATGTTGCCGATGAGTCTCTGCGCGCATACCAAAACTACCGTCAAACGACAAGCAAATCGCTGATTGACGAATTGCCTTTGAACGAATACTTGGTTGTTCACATCCGCAACAGCATGTCCCAAACCATGCGTCAGTTTGACTACGGCATGACCGCGTTGGCCTCCATCGGCGCAACCGCTCCGTTTATCGGCCTGTTGGGTACTGTTTGGGGTATTTACCATGCCCTGATCGGCATCAGCGAAAGCGGTCAAATGAGCATTGCTGCGGTAGCCGGTCCGATTGGTGAGGCTTTGGTATCGACTGCTGTCGGCCTGTTTGTGGCGATTCCGGCCGTATTGGCGTACAACTTCCTCAATCGCGGTACAAAAACCATCGCGCAAGATATGGACGCATTTGCACATGACCTGCATGTCCGCCTGCTGAACCAAAAGGATTAAACCATGGCTTTCGGATCAATGAATTCCGGCGATGATGCGCCGATGTCGGATATCAACGTTACGCCTTTGGTGGACGTGATGCTGGTGTTGCTGATTGTATTTATGATTACCATGCCGGTGCTGACCCACTCAATTCCTTTGGAGTTGCCGACTGCTTCGGAAAAAGCGGCGAAAGAGGATAAGCAGCAGCCTAAAGATCCTTTGCGTTTGAATATTGATGCCAACGGTGCTTATGTCGTTGGCGGCGATTCCGATACCAAAGTGGATTTGGCAACGGTAACTGCCAAGCTGAAAGAAGCCAAAGCGAAAAACGAAGATGTGATTGTGGCGATTGCGGCGGATAAAGCGGTTGAATACGATTACGTCAACCAAGCCCTGCAAGCGGCGCGCGAAGCCGGTATCAGCAAAATCGGTTTTGTAACGGAAACTAAAGCGCAATAATCTCTTTGAATAAGTAAAGGCCGTCTGAAATTTGAGTAAAGTTTCAGACGGCCTTTTGTTGTATTTGGTAACTATATGTCCAAGCTGTATAATTAGCGGATTAAATTGAATAATGACAATACAGGAACCACTATGACAGAAACCATCGAGCGCGACAGTATGCAATACGATGTCGTGATTGTCGGCGCAGGCCCGTCGGGTTTGTCTGCCGCCATCAAACTCAAGCAGCTTGCCGAAAAGAATGGACGTGAAATCAGCGTTTGCGTGGTGGAGAAGGGTTCGGAGGCCGGTGCGCACTCGCTTGCCGGTGCCATCATCGATCCGATTTCTTTGAATGAGCTGATTCCTGATTGGAAAGAAAAAGGCGCGCCGCTGACGCGTACAGTGACGAAGGACAGGGTTTTGTTCCTGACCGAGAAAAAAGCCTTCAACTTGCCGGTTACCCCGAATTTCGACAACCATGCGAACTATATTGCCAGCTTGGGCGAAGTCGTGCGCTGGCTGGCGGAGCAGGCGGAAAATTTGGGCGTGGAAATCTATCCGGGCTTTGCCGCCGCCGAAGTGCTGTATCACGAAGACGGTTCGGTCAAAGGCATTGCGACCGGCAATATGGGCATCGGCAAAGACGGCGAGCCAACCGACAGTTTCCAACCCGGCATGGAGCTTTGGGCGCAGCAAACCATATTTGCCGAAGGCTGCCGCGGTTCGCTTTCCAAACAAGTCATAGAACGCTTCAAACTCGACCAAAACAGTCAGCCGCAAACTTACGGCTTGGGCATCAAAGAGATTTGGGAAGTGCCGTCTGAAAAACATCAGCCAGGTTTGGTGATGCACAGCGCAGGCTGGCCGCTCGACAGCAAAACCTACGGCGGCTCGTTTATTTATCATTTTGACGACAACAAAGTCGCTGTCGGCTTTGTGGTCGGTTTGGATTATCAAAACCCGTATCTGTCGCCGTTTGAAGAGTTCCAACGTTTCAAAACCCATCCTGAAATCCGCAAAACCTTTGAAGGTGGCCGCCGTATCGCGTATGGCGCGCGTTCGCTGATTGAAGGCGGTTTGCAAAGCCTGCCGAAACTCTCGTTTAAAGGCGGCGTTTTGGTCGGCGATGCCGCAGGTTTCCTGAATATGCCACGCATCAAAGGCATCCATACGGCCATGAAATCCGCCATGCTTGCCGCAGAAGCAGTGTTCCCTATGTTGGAAAACCTCGAAGAAGTGGAAAGCTTCGACAGCGGCAAAGAGGCCACCGATTATCAGCAACGTTTTGAACAAAGCTGGCTGTATCAAGAGCTTTACGCCGCGCGCAATGTCCGTCCGTCATTCAAATGGGGCGTTTACCTCGGCTCAATCTATACCGGTATCGACCAAATGATTTTCAGAGGCAAAGCCCCTTGGACTTTGAAACATCACGGCAAAGACAACGAGCAGCTCAAAAAAGCCTCCGAATGCAAGCCGATTGATTATCCGAAGCCCGACGGTGTTTTGACCTTTGACCGTTTGAGTAGTGTTTTCCTTGCCAACCTTGCGCACGAAGAAAACCAGCCCGACCATTTGGTGCTGAAAAATCCGCAGGTCATGATAGACGTAAACTACAAAGAATACGCCTCGCCCGAAACGCGCTATTGTCCGGCCGGCGTATATGAGATCGTCGAAGAAAACGGCAGCCCGCGCCTGCAAATCAACGCCGCCAACTGCGTTCATTGCAAAACGTGCGACATCAAAGACCCGACGCAAAACATCACTTGGATTTGTCCTGAGGGTGCGAGCGGACCGAATTACGGCGGAATGTAATTTACTGTTTTGAAGTCAAAACCTAAAGGCCGTCTGAAAAGTTTCAGACGGCCTCTATCCTATTATTTCATCAATGGAAGCATTATGAACACACGCATTTGGCAGGCAGGCCGATTTGAAATCGCCTTGGACAAACCGAAAATCATGGGCATCGTCAATCTGACCCCCGATTCATTTTCCGATGGCGGCACCTATTCGCAAAATGTCCAAATAGCATTGGCACATGCCGAGCAGCTGCTGAAAGACGGTGCGGATATTCTCGATATCGGCGGCGAATCTACCCGCCCGGGTTCGGATGATGTTTCTCTCGAAGAAGAATGGTCCAGGGTGCAGCCGGTTTTGGCGGAGGTCGCCAAGTGGAATGTTCCCGTCAGCTTGGACACGCGCCGCACGGTGATTATGGAAAAAGCCTTGGCGCAAGGCGGCATCGATATTATCAACGATGTTGCCGCATTGAGTGATGAAGGTGCAGTCGCATTGCTGGCGCAACAGCCGAAGACAGGCGTATGTCTCATGCACATGCAGGGTTTGCCCAAAACCATGCAGCTTAATCCGCAATATCAAGATGTCGTCGAAGAAGTCGCGCGCTATTTAAAAGCACGCGCGGCAGAATGCGTTCAAGCAGGCATTGCCCCTGGACGCATCACGCTAGACCCCGGCTTCGGTTTCGGCAAAAACCTGCAACACAACATTACCCTGATAAAACATTTGCCTGAGTTGATGGACGCAACCGGATTCCCCCTTCTGATCGGCGTATCGCGCAAACGTATGATTGGCGAGCTGACAGGCGAACAAGATGCCGCCAAACGCGTACACGGCAGCGTCGCAGCCGCTTTGGCCACAGTGGCTAGAGGCGCGCAAATCATCCGTGTTCACGATGTCAAAGCAACGGCTGATGCGTTGAAAGTTTGGGAAGCATTGGGCATATCGGCATAATACCCGAATAGAAAACCAACAGGCCGTCTGAAACATTTGCCCGGTATCTTGAACAAGCAACAAGTTATGCTATAATCCGCTTCTACTCTTGACGGGTCTGTAGCTCAGGGGTTAGAGCAGGGGACTCATAATCCCTTGGTCGTGGGTTCGAAACCCACCGGACCCACCAAATATTAAAAATGCCCGAGGCTTTTGGCTTCGGGCATTTTTGTATTTATTGGTTTGTGAAGGGTTGGAATATCATGTTGACAATAGTAATTTGGTTATTTCGTCCAATATATTTTTTAGGGAAAATTCTTTTTAAAAAAGAAGGAGTAGTTTGGTGAAGTTATTGCCTTATTTTCTGTTTTGTTTAGTATTTTTGTATTTTATTGCAATTATAATTAATTCAGTAATGGTATAAAAATATTAAAATCAGAAGGGATGGATATAGGTTTTTTTGAATATCTATTTACTCATAGAAGTATGCAATTAAAATTTTTCAAGATACTGTTTGGAATACAAAAAATCTCCAATAAATTTTATTTGAAAATATTAAGAATAAGTTTTACGGTTGCTATGATTATTCTTATTTTAGGTTTTTCTGTTGTCTTATATTCGATATATTTAGCATAAAAATTAACCTATCGAATGAAAGTCAGCTATTTAATTGTAGAGTGTTTTGTAAACCAATGCCGTCTGAAAATCTTAATTTCAGACAGCATTTTTTATTTTTTAAGTAATACTATTTCAGTATGGCTGGATTGTTTTCAGACGGCCTGAAGATTTAGTCGGCCGTTCCGCGTATTTCGTTGATTGGGATGCGCGGTGTATAAAGTATGTCGTAAGTCGGCTTGTCCAGCAGATCTTGCAGTGAGTATTGATCTAAATGATTGAAGAAGGCTTTGATGGCACCGGTAATGATACCGGTTAGTCGGCAGGATGGGGTGATGAGGCATTCGTTGTTATCGCCCATGCATTCAACGACCTGCATCGGCTCAAGATGGCGTACAACTGCACCGATATTGATGTTTTCAGGATTATCTGCCAAGCGTAAACCGCCGCCTTTGCCGCGCACGCTGACCAGAAAACCGCCTTTGACTAATGAGGTAACCACTTTCATCAAATGACTTTTGGAAATATTGTAAGTCTCGGCAATGGTGCTGATATTGACGAGGGTGTCGTCGTTGATGGCGGTATAAACCAATACGCGCAATCCGTAATCGGTATGTTGGGTCAGATACATGGCTGGCTCTTTAGATATTTTTATTATATGTCAAAAGCGTAGTGCTTGGTGAGGGGCTGTTTGACTTTATGTGGGATTGGGTTTCATAATATCTGAAACATTTAAATTAATCCAGTTTGACAAACTGTTGCCATTATAACGAACTTATGAAACCCTTGAAACGCCACCCTGCCTTAATAGAACTTTCCCGCGAGCATCATGGCTCGCTGTCGTTGTGCGTCCGTCTCCTGCGTACGCCCGATCAAAGCCATCAGGCGGAGCTGGAACCTCATTTTATTGAGCTTGAGCCACATTTTTTGGAAGAGGAAACCATGTTTGCGCCGTATTGGGATAAAATTGACCCTGCGTTGCGGCAGCGTTTTGAAGGAGATCATGCCAAATTGCGTGCGATGATGGCGCATCCTGAATATATGAATGAATCATGGAATAAGGAGTTTGCTGTTACTTTGCGCGATCATGCGCGCTTTGAGGAGCGCGAGCTTTTCCCTGCGATTGAACCTTTTTTGCCTTTGTCTGAAAATGTGTAACAGGGAAAGGAGTCGATGGCCGTCTGAAAAGTTTCAGGCGGCCTCTGTTGCTGTTTTATGATGATATAAAAATTGAAGGAACCACCATGACCGATTTGTTCAAACACCCGGTTTGGGCAATGGCCTTCCGCCCGTTTTATTCGTTGGCGGCTTTGTATGGCGCATTGTCTATACTGCTTTGGGGCTTCGGCTTTCAGGGTACGCCTGAATTGCCGGGTTTTTATTGGCATGCCCATGAAATGATTTGGGGCTATGCCGGATTGGTTGTCATTGCATTTTTATTGACGGCTGTGGCGACTTGGACAGGCCAGCCGCCGACACGTGGTAAGGCGTTGGCCGGTTTGACCGCATTTTGGCTGTTGGCCCGCATTTGTATGTTTATTCCTGGTTGGGGGGGGACGGCAAGCGGCATATTCGGTACGATCTTTTTCTGGTATGGCGCGGTGTGTATGGCTTTGCCGGTAATTCGTTCTCAAAACAAGCGCAACTATGTTGCCGTATTTGCTATTTTTGTTTTGGGCGGTACCCATTTCGCGTTCCATCTGAAAGTGCAGCCGTTTGATGCCATCGCGCTGATGACCGGTTTGCAATCTGGTTTGATTATGGTGGCCGGATTTATCGGTTTAATTGGTATGCGGATTATCTCGTTCTTTACGTCCAAACGCCTGAACGTGCCGCAAATTCCCAGCCCTCAATGGGTAGCGCATGCTTCACTTTGGCTGCCTATGCTGACCGCCATGCTGATGGCGCATAACATTTTGCCGGGACTGGCCGCGTTATTTGCTCTGGCTGCCGGTGTGATTTTTACCGTGCAGGTGTACCGCTGGTGGTATAAAGCCGTGCTGAAAGAGCCTATGCTTTGGATTTTGTTTGCCGGCTATCTGTTTACCGGCTTGGGTTTGATTGCGGTCGGTCTTTCCTATTGGATTTCAAGTTTCCTGAATTTGGGCGTACACCTTATCGGCGTTGGCGGTATCGGCGTACTGACTTTGGGCATGATGGCACGAACTGCGCTTGGCCATACCGGCAACTCTATTTATCCGCCGCCTAAAGTGGTTCCTGTTGCCTTTTGGTTGATGATAGCCGCAACGGTTGTCCGTGTTTTGGCTACCTTTGTGAGCGGTACGGCATACACGCACAGTATCCGTTGCTCCGCCGCTTTGTTTGCCGCTTCTTTGCTTTTGTATGCATGGAAATATATTCCTTGGTTGATCCGTCCGCGTTCGGATGGTCGTCCGGGTTAACGGTTTGGCGAAATGAGAAGGCCGTCTGAAAAGTTTCAGACGGCCTTTATTATTGATAATAAAAAAGCCTTTCAGAGTATGAAAGGCTTTTATTGAAACTGTGGCCTCGCCAACAGGAATCGAACCTGTATTTTACGCTTAGGAGGCATACGTTCTATCCGTTGAACTATGGCGAGGCGGTAAAGGAGGGGATTTTAAACCTTTCCGGCAAAAAAAGACAATAAGCCGGCGGCAATCAAAGGGCCGACCGGAATGCCGCCGACAAAGGCAACGCCGATGACCGTGCCGATTAATAATCCGGTTACCAAAACAGGCTGTTCGCTCATCAAGGGAATGCCGCGTCCGGCAAGCCAGGCAACCAAAATGCCGATAAGGACGGCGGCAATCATTTTGAAATTGATAAACTCGGAAACCGGCGGAATCTGGATTTTACCGGAAACCAGCGGGCTCAATACACCGATGGTCAGCAGGATGATGCCCACTTGCAGGCCATGTTTTTCCACGAAGGGAATGTATTGCGACAAAGCGGTTTGCTGCATCAGCAATAAGACGGCCGCGGAAATCGTAATCGAGTTGTTGTTGCTGATGACGCCCAAAAAAATCAGCGTAACCAGAAACAAAGGGACAAAGCTGAAATTCATCGGATTAAGATACTCGGGCCAAGGATTCTTTTGCCAATTGGATCATGGCATCTTTGACTTCGCTGTCAGGCAACACATCCAATGAAGCGATGGCTTTGTCGACAGCTTTGTTCGCCTCGGAAATCGAATATGGCAAAGCGTCGGAATTAACGACATAGTCGTGGATTTTTTCAAAATAGCTGCGGTCGGCATTTTCCAAAGCATGGCGCACATCGTTGGCTGCCTGCTCGGAGCCGTTTCGCATCAGGTAAATCAATGGCAGGGTAGGTTTGCCTTCTGCCAAATCGTCGCCGACATTTTTGCCGATTTCTTCGGTTTCGCCTGAATAGTCCAATACATCGTCAATGATTTGGAAAGCCGTACCGACGTACATGCCGTAGTCTTTCAAGGCTTGCTCGTGTTCGGGGGAAGCCTTGCCCAAAATTGCGCCGACTTGCGCGGCCGCTTCAAACAGTTTTGCTGTTTTGTATTGGATAACTTGGACGTATTGCTCTTCGGTAATATCCGTATTGCCGATGTTCATCAGCTGCATGACTTCGCCTTCGGCGATGATATTGGTCGCATCTGCCATCACTTCCAAGATACGCATACTGCCCGAACCAACCATCAGTTGGAAAGCGCGTGTATAGAGAAAGTCGCCGACCAAAACAGCCGCCGCGTTGCCGAAGAGGTTGTTTGCCGTTTTACGGCCGCGGCGCAAATCGCTTTCATCGACGACATCGTCGTGCAGGAGGGTGGAGGTGTGGATGAATTCCACCATCGCTGCCAGCGAGTACAGTTTTTCATCGTCATGCCCGACTGCTTTGCCTGCCAAAATGGTAATAATCGGACGCAGGCGCTTACCGCCCGCGCTGATGATGTATGTGCCGATTTGCGAAATCAGCGCAACATCGGATTGAACAGCTTGGTTGATGACCGCATTAACTTTGGCAAGGTCATCGGGCAGGTGGCGTTGGAAGTAAGGCAGGTTTTCGAGCATAAAACATTCTCTGTTGATAAAACGGAGCGGGGGCTCCAATGAATCTGTTTAAACCCGTACATTCGGTCGGGGTAATAATGTTGCATAAAGATATCAGCAATCCAGCGCGTGATTATATCAGTTAAAAAGCATGCAACATATCTTTCAGACGGCCTTTTCACTTGTAAATAAAATAAATTTTGACAAAACAGGCAAATAGAAATAGAATAGCTCGTTTCGCACATGGTGTGCGGAATGTTAACCTAATTCTCATGGAGTTGAGTATGTACGCGGTCGTAAAAACCGGCGGTAAACAATACAAAGTTTCCGTTGGCGAAAAATTGAAAGTAGAACAGATACCAGCCGAACTCGACAGCCAAATCGAACTGACTGAAGTTTTGATGATTGCTGACGGCGAATCTGTAAAAGTAGGCGCACCTTTTATCGAAGGCGCAAAAGTAACAGCTAAAGTCGTTGCTCATGGTCGTGGCGAGAAAGTACGCATTTTCAAAATGCGTCGTCGCAAACACTACCAAAAACGCCAAGGCCATCGCCAAAATTTCACCCAAATCGAAATCGTGGCAATCGCCTAATTTCAAGTAAGTTCAGGAGTATTACAAATGGCAAGTAAAAAAGCAGGCGGTAGCACCCGCAACGGTCGCGATTCAGAAGCCAAACGCTTGGGCGTTAAAGCCTACGGCAACGAGCTGATTCCGGCAGGCTCTATCATCGTTCGTCAACGTGGTACTAAATTCCACGCAGGTGACAACGTAGGCATGGGCAAAGACCACACTTTGTTTGCTAAAGTCGACGGTTACGTTGAATTCAAAACCAAAGGCGCGCTGAACCGTAAAACCGTCAGCATCCGTCCTTACACCGGTTCTGAAGAATAATCGTTTTACGATTGAAACCGCATTCCTTTTCGGAATGCGGTTTTTGTTTGTCAGACTGTTTTGTCTGTTTGATAAAATCCGTATGTCGTGAAGCTTGATTTATATTAAGGCCAAAGTAAAAACGTGCTTACAATCGATGGCCTTTGTTTTATTCTATCGACTCTTTCTATATAATCTATCAAGTGCCTTTGATTTACCCTCATGTAGCTAAACACAGTAAACTTAAGGCCGTCTGAAAAAATCCGTATCAGTTGAATACAAGGAATTCCTCCCATGAGCTTACACAGTGATATTCTCGTCGTCGGCGCAGGCCCTGCCGGATTAAGTTTTGCCGCAGAGTTGGCCGGAAGCGGTTTGAACATAACCCTGATTGAAAGAAGTCCTTTAGAAGTGTTGCAAAATCCGCCGTATGACGGCCGTGAAATCGCACTGACACACTTGTCGCGAGAAATCATGCAGCGATTGGGTATGTGGGATTTGATTCCAAAAGACGAAATTTATCCTTTGCGCGATGCCAAAGTGTTGAACGGCCATTCCGATTACCAGCTCCATTTCCCGCAACCGACTCAGGCACGCGGCGAGCCTACGGACTGCTTGGGCTATTTGATCTCCAACCACAATATCCGCAAAGCCGCTTATGAAGTCGTGTCCAAATTGGACAACGTGAAAATTCTGACTGGCACCAATGTTAAAGAAGTCAAAACTTCTGATGATGAGGCGCAAGTTATTTTGGAAAGCGGCGAAGTATTGACCGGCCGTCTGTTGTTGGCCGCCGATAGCCGCTTCTCGCAAACGCGCCGTCAATTGGGCATTTCTTCCGATATGCACGATTACAGCCGTACCATGTTTGTGTGCCGCATGAAGCATACTCTGTCCAACCTGCATACCGCATATGAATGCTTCCACTACGGCCGTACCATTGCGTTGTTGCCTTTGGAAGAACACTTGACCAATACAGTGATTACGGTGGATAGCGATAAAGCCGAAACGATTAAAAACATGTCGCCGGAAGAATTGGCAGCCAGTGTGAAAGAGCAGCTTAAAGGCCGTTTGGGCGATATGGAATTGGTCAGCACCATTCACAATTATCCTTTGGTCGGCATGATTGCCCAACGTTTCTACGGCAAACGCAGCGCGTTGATCGGCGATGCCGCAGTCGGTATGCATCCAGTTACTGCGCACGGTTTCAACTTGGGTCTGGCAAGTGCTGATCTTTTGGCTAAATTGGTTCTTGAAGCCGAGCAACGCGGTCAGGATATTGGTGCGAAGAGCCTGCTGGAAAAATACAGCACCAAGCATATGCTACACGCCCATCCGATTTACCACGGCACCAATATGCTGCTGAAACTCTTTACCAATGAAACTGCTCCGGCAAAACTGCTGCGCGGTTTGGTATTGCGTGCAAGCAATAACTTCCCTCCGCTGAAAAAACTGATTACCAAACAATTAACCGGTTAATTGTTTAAAACATAAAAGGCCGTCTGAAAAAGTTTCAGACGGCCTTGTTTTTTATCTGCTGCTTATTTGGCTAAAACCGATTCGGGCATTTCTTGACGGACGTTTAAGGAAGTCAGTTTTTTGGTCAAGATGCTCAATACTATGCCGTAGGCGGGCAGGAAGAAGAGGGTGCAGATGGCGAGTTTGAACAGATAATCGACAAATGCGATGCCCTGCCAGTTTGCCGCCATAAATTCATCGTTGCTCGCATAAAAGGCAATGGCGAAAAACACCAGCGTATCCAAAGCGTTGCCGACAACGGTGGAAGCTGTGGGGGCAATCCACCATGATTTCAGACGGCGTAATCTGTTGAACACGAAAATATCGAGGATTTGCCCAAGCGCATAGGCGGAAAAGCTGGCCAATGCGATACGGCCGACGAAGGTGTTAAATTCGGTTAAAGATGCCCAGCCTGTCCAGTTGCCGTCATGAAAGAGGACGGAGAAGACGTAAGAAAGCAGCAGGGCGGGGAACATCACCCAAAAAATAATCCGTCTCGCCAACGGCGCACCGAAAATGCGCACGGTCAGGTCGGTAGCGAGGAAGATAAAGGGGAAGGAAAATGCGCCCCAAGTGGTAAAGATACCGAAAATTTGAAAGGGGAACTGCACCAGATAGTTGCTGGCGGCAATAATAAAAATATGGAAAAGCACCAGCCAGAAGAGAGCTTTCTTCTGCTGTGCGGCAGTAAATTCGTACATGGAAATCTTTCGGAAGTTTTTCAGACGGCATGAAGCCTTGCGAGACTGTGCAATAAATAAAGTCTCGCAATAAAAAGGGCGGTTAGGCCGTCTGAACGGGATTATTGTGCATCGTGCTCAAACAGGCGTTTACGTGCCAAAGCTTCAAACTCTGTGCCTGCTTTGCCGTAGTTGGCAAACGGATGAATGGCGATGCCGCCGCGCGGTGTGAATTCGCCGAATACTTCGATGTATTTCGGATCCATCAGGGCGATGAGGTCTTTCATGATGATGTTGACGCAGTCTTCATGGAAGTCGCCGTGGTTGCGGAAGCTGAAGAGATAGAGTTTCAGTGATTTGCTTTCCACCATTTTGATATGGGGGATGTAGCGGATGTAGATGGTGGCAAAGTCGGGCTGGCCGGTCATCGGGCAGAGGCTGGTGAACTCGGGGCAGACGAATTTGACGAAATAGTCGTTGTCGGGATGTTTGTTGTCGAACGCTTCCAAAATTTCAGGCGCGTATTCGCTCGGGTATTGGGTTTTCTGGTTGCCCAAAAGGGAGATGCCTTGCAGCTCTTCGTTGTTGCGGGACATGAGGTTTCCTTAGTTTTTTAATGTGGGAGGTTTTCGAACCACGGGGTGCGGATTGTAATATAAATTGCATGACTTGTGCGGATTTTATAGCGATGAATCAGCAGGATAGGTTTCAGACGGCCTGTTTTGTATTTTATGAAACCTGTTTTCCGCTTTACAATAGCAGCCAATCAACAGGCCGTCTGAAAGTTTTGTATGTCTTTAGCCCAACCCAAACGTATTCTGATCATCAAATTGCGCCATCATGGCGATGTGCTTTTGAGCACGCCGGTGGTCGATGCGCTGAAAACCCGTTTCCCCGATTGCGAAATCGATATGCTGGTGTATGCCGGCACGGGGCAGCTGATTGCCGATAATCCGCAGATTGCGCAGATTTTTACTATTGACCGAAATTGGAAGAAGCTGGGCGTATTCAAGCAGTTGGCGTGTGAGAAAAATCTTTTGTCTAAGCTGAAGGCGCGCGATTACGACTGGGCTTTCAACCTGTCCGACCAATGGCGCGCGGCGGTAATCGCCAAACTGTGCGCCCGTTGCAGCGTGGGTTTGGACTGCATCAAGCGCGACGGTTTTTGGTGGCGTTTCTGTCATGATTTTATCAACCATGAGCTGGACACTAGCCATCATATCGTTGAAAACCAATTGAATATCCTTGCGCCGCTTATCCAGCCGGAAGACGTGGCCGATGCGAAAGTACGCCTTTGGGTGGCACAAGATGCAAGGGAAAGCATGCGGCAGAAATTGCGTGAGCAGGGTTGGGGCGGAGAAGATTATGTGTTGCTGCACCCGGGTGCGCGTTGGCATTTCAAATGTTGGGAAGACGGCAAGAATGCCGCCATCGTACAGCTTCTGCTCAACAGCGGGCAGAATGTCGTGTTGACTGCTTCTCCCGACACTGTCGAACAATACATGCTTCAGGAAATTATAGGCCGTCTGAATATTCCTGAAGGCGGAAAAATTTGGGTGTTGTCCGGATGCTTGAGCCTGCGTGAATTGGCGGCGGCCATTGAGGGAGCGAAGCTGTTTGTCGGAGTCGATTCCGCACCGATGCACATCGCCGCAGCTTTGGATAAACCGCAAATCGCTTTGTTTGGCGCGTCATGGGTGGATAAATGGCGTCCATATTCTGAGCAGGCCGAAGTCATTTATGCCGGCGATTATGCCGAACTGCCTCACCCCGACAGCATCGATACCAACGATCCGACACGTTTGTTGAAAGCGATTCCGTTGCAGGATGTGTGGGATAGAATTTCTGCCAAATTGGAAGCATTGGAGGCTTAAAACTGCTTACCACGATCCGTTAAACGTTTTAACTTTGCGCCAAAATGCCCATTTGGAACGGCGGCCGATTTCCAGCGTGCCGCCGTTTTCGCCGTCTGTGGCAATGCACACGGTTTTCAGACGACCTGAAGCGAGTGCGTCCCATAAAGGCGCAAACCAACGGGTTTCCCAGCTTTCCAAAATATCTTTGTATGCCCAAACATCGCCTGTTTGTAAGGTGGAAACCAAGTCGTCCAAAAAGATAAGGCCGTCTGAAACAGTATTTCCTGTTTCTTGAACCATCTCAAACCAAGCCTTCAAATCGTATGGCGCATCGAGTTTGGGCGTATCCGAAAAACGCGCCCATACGCTGTCTGAGGCGACAATATCCGCAGACTGTGTACCGTCCGCATCATTCCACAGCCACAAACCGTTGATTTCCGGCAATCCTTGTTGTTCACGCGCTTGGTTAATCGGATGCGTGTGGAGAAACATTTGGATTTCCGTCTGCATGGCCAACCAAGACACCGCATCTTTGCCGTGTGCCTGACCGTCCATTTCCGGCTGCCCGCACACATCCAAAACACATTCCGCTCCCCAATCTTCCGTTGTCGGCATACTGAGCAGCCACATGCTTTCGCAAAGCGGCTCGAATTGCCAATCTTTATCTTGATAAAACGCCGACAAATCCACACATAACCGTTGCACCTCCTCTTTTTGGATGCCGATAAACTCGCCGCTGATAATGTTGACATGGTGCATGCCCATTTGTTGCCAAACCGGAGAGGCAAAAGCGGCTGTGCGTTTTTGGCTTGTGTGGCGTAAACGTTGCACTTGGGCAATAAGGCTGCCGTTCCACAAATGGCGTCCGTAAAATTCAGACGGCCTGAGTGTTTCTTTGTGTAATGTGCCGTAACGCAAAAGACGGTTAAAAGCAGGTAAGGCAAGCTCAGGGACGGATTCGTCGGCAAAGCGGTTGAGCGAGGGGAGGGCGAGGGTCAGCTTCATAAGCGCAAATAGATAGGAAAACCGTTATTTTACGCGACAAATGATGCGTTTCGGAACCTTGCCCTCACGCCCTGAAAAAGATCTGTTCGGACGGCCGGTTTGGAAAAAATGGACTGTCATGCTAGAATGTGTGGCGTAAATTTCAGAAAAACAGGGTGAAAATCAACACAATAGCCCTGATAATAACGTCAATCTCAAACACGACCTCATTCATTCCGAGTGAAAACCTGATTTTCAGATCGGAAAAAAGACTCAAAGTCCTTTATCCCCAAAACTGTTTAAACCAGCAGGCGGTCGCGGCAGGCCGGATGTGCCGGCATTCTGCAAACCTCAAAAACAGATCGCCCCATTAAGGATAACGCGTGATTAAAAACAAATATTCCACTCGATTCAAAGCAACCCTCTTAGCGTTTCTGTTGCCGGCTTCAGGCATCATGACCGCATACGCCATTACCGACCCTCAACCTGCACAAACCGATTTCAAAGTCGAGCGTATTTCCGAAGAGCTGCCTGCCGTTTATGTGGAAACCAATACCTATCAATCCAGCTATTGGGCGCAAGAAGCCGTCCAAGCCGGCGACTCTTTGGCAGACGTTTTGACGCGCATGGGTGTCAACCAAGAAGACATCAAGCAAATCATGGCGAAAAATAATGCCAACCTCGACATGAAAAACCTGCGGACCAACCAATCCGTCAACATCCGCATCGATTCTTCAGGTCAAGTGACCGACGTTCAATTCTTTACCGATGAAGAATTGGAACGCAACTTGGTGGCTTTGGAAAAAGTTAAGGGCAAATGGCGCATCTCCAATGCCGAAATCGACATGAAAACCATGCCGACCCTGCGCTCCGTACAAATTCGCACTTCCGCTATCGGCGATATGCTCCGTGCCGAAATTCCTTCCGAAGTGTATATCCAGCTCAAAGAAATCTTTGCCGACTCGTTCAATATGAGCGACTTGGGCGAAGGCGATACCGTGCGTCTTTTGTACAACAGCATGTATTTCCGCGGCCAGCAAATGGCGGTCGGCGATATTTTGGCGGCTGAAGTGGTTAAAGACGGCAAAACCTACCAAGCCTATTATTACAGCCAAGGCAAAGGCGACGAAGAAAGCGGTAGCTACTACGACCAAAACGGTAAGTCCCTGCAACAAAAAGAAGGCTTTAATACCGAGCCTGTTGCATATACGCGCATTTCCTCCCCGTTCGGCTACCGTGTCCACCCGGTTCTGCATACCGTCCGTATGCACACCGGTATCGACTATGTCGCGCCGACCGGTACGCCGATTAAGGCCGCTGCCGACGGTGAAGTGATTTTTAAAGGTTGGAAAGGCGGCTACGGTAATACCGTGATGATTCGCCATGCCAACGGTGTGGAAACCCTGTACGGCCACATGAGCGCGTTCAGCCCTGCCGATGGCAGAGTCCGCGCCGGCGAAGTGATTGGTTTTGTCGGTACAACCGGCCGTTCTACCGGTCCGCACCTGCACTACGAAGCACGCGTCAACGGCCAGCCGGTTAACCCGACTACCGTTGCCCTGCCGACGCCGAAATTGACTCCGACCAATATGGCCGCGTTCCGCAAACAGCAAAAAGATGCCAGCACGATGTTGTCTACCATCCGCTCTTTGCCGGTTTCCGTAGCGCAGCTGGATTAATAAGATAAAGGCCGTCTGAATAAGGTTTCTTTCAGACGGCCTTTCCTATTAAAATCGATACCTCAACGCCCACGTTTACTCAGAGAAAGCTTATGTCTGCTCATCAGCCCATTATCCAATCCCTGCTTGATACCGACCTGTACAAATTCACCATGCTGCAAGTCGTGTTGCACCAATTCCCGCAAACCCACAGCCTCTACGAATTCCGCTGCCGCAACAAAGAGATGGTGTATCCGCTGGCCGATATTCAAGAAGACTTGGAACGCGAACTCGATTCCCTGTGCCAGCTGCGCTTTACCCATGACGAACTCGACTATCTGCGCAGCCTGCGCTTTATCAAAAGCGACTTTGTCGATTATCTCGAACTTTTCCAACTCCAACGCCGCTTTGTCCAAGTCAGCCCCGACGATCAAGGCCGTCTGAACATCCGCATCGAAGGCCCGATGATACAGGCGATGTTCTTCGAGATTTTCATTCTTGCCATCGTCAACGAACTCTATTTCCGCCGCTTGGAAACGCCTGCCGTCATCGAAGAGGGCGAGCGCCGTTTGCAGGCCAAAGCGCAACAGCTGAAAGAAATTGCGGCTACACAAAATCCGAATGATCCGCCGTTCCTTATTTCCGATTTCGGCACGCGCCGCCGCTACACCCTCGCATGGCAGGAACACGTTATCCGCACCTTGTTAGAAGCTGCTCCCGATATCGTGCGCGGTACCAGCAATGTTTATCTGGCCAAAAAACTCGGCATCACACCCATCGGCACCATGGCGCACGAGTTCCTCCAAGCCTTTCAAGCCTTGGACGTACGTTTGCGTAATTTCCAAAAAGCCGCGCTGGAAAGCTGGGTACACGAATACCGCGGCGACCTCGGTATCGCCCTGACCGACGTAGTCGGCATGGATGCCTTCTTGCGCGACTTCGACCTTTACTTCGCCAAACTCTTCGACGGCCTGCGCCACGACAGCGGCGATCCTTATGTTTGGGGCGACAAAGCCTACGAGCATTACAAAAAACTCAAAATCGACAGCCGCACCAAAATGCTGACCTTTTCAGACGGCCTCGATATTGAGCGTTCATGGGCGTTGCACCAATACTTCAAAGACCGTTTCAAAACCAGTTTCGGTATCGGTACCAATCTGACCAACGACTTGGGACACACGCCTTTAAACATTGTCTTGAAGCTCGTAGAGTGTAACGGCCAATCCGTCGCCAAGCTCTCCGACTCCCCGGGCAAAACCATGACCACCAACAACACCTTCCTCGCTTACCTGCGCCAAGTGTTTGATGTACCGGAGCCGGAAGAGAAAGCCTAAAAACAAAGGCCGTCTGAAATGTTCAGACGGCCTTTTTAATTAATCCATATCGCTTTCGGGCAATTCTGCCGAACCCATGCGGCGCAGGATGATATTGGTTTTGTTGTGCATTCGTTTGCTCTTAGGGTGGTCTGCGTAAAACAGCGGAGCCGGAACGCGCGCCGTGAGCTTGGCGGCTTGTTGGCGGGTGAGGGCGGAGGCAGGTTTCTTGTAGAAATACTGGGATGCAGCTTCCGCGCCGAATACGCCGTAGTGCCATTCGATTGAGTTTAAATACAGCTCAAAAATGCGGTCTTTGTCGGTAACAGCTTCCATCATCGCCGTAATCGCCGCTTCTTCGCCTTTGCGGATGTAGCTGCGGCTTTCGTTGAGAAACAGGTTTTTCGCCAGTTGCTGGCTGATGGTCGAGCCGCCGGCTTTGACTTCGCCGCTTTGCTTATTGCGTTTCATGGCGTATTTAATGCCGTTCCAGTCAAAGCCGCTGTGTTCGGCAAAGTTGGCGTCTTCGGAAGCAATCAGGGCTTTTTTGAGGTTGACGGAGATTTGGTCGTAAGGCACCCAGCGGTAATCCAGCTCGACATCGCGGCCTTCTTTTGCAAACTGGCTCATGCGCATGGACATGAAGGCGGTTTTGCTGGGTGCGACGGCGCGGTAGGTAATGATGTTGCCGTACACATAAGCGTTGAAGAAAATGAAGATGCCGATGGGCAGGGCAATCAGCCATTTGATGATGCGGAACATAGTTACAGGGCTTTCATATATTCGATAACGGGGCGGATATCGGGCGTAAATCCGCGCCAAATATGGTAAGAAGCGGCAGCCTGACCGACCAGCATGCCCAGGCCGTCTGAAACTTTGACCGCGCCGTTGCTTTGGGCAAAGTTCAAAAACGCCTGAGCCGCTTCTCCGTAAACCATATCGTAGGCAAGGTGGCAGCCGCGGAAAATTTCAGGGCTGACGGCAGGAAGCTGACCGCTCAAGCCGCCGGACGTGCCGTTGATGATGATATCAAAACCGCCGTTCAAATCCGCCATCGGGACGGCCTCAATGCCGAAAAGCTGCTCCAATTCCTCGGCTTTGGCATGAGTACGGTTGGCAATAACGATACGGGCAGGGCGGTGTTCTTTCAACACCGGAATCACGCCGCGCACCGCGCCGCCTGCGCCCAAAAGCAAAATGGTTTTGCCTTCGATGGCAATGTTTTTAACCTGCGTGATGTCGTTGGCCAAACCGATACCGTCGGTATTGTCGCCGCGTATTCTGCCATCTTCCAACCACACCAGCGTATTGACCGCGCCGGCAGCCAAAGCGCGGTCGGAATGTTCGTCCGCCAGCGCAAAAGCTTCCTGCTTGAACGGAACGGTTACATTCGCACCTTGCCCGCCCTCGGCACGAAACGCCGCAACAGCCTCGGCAAAACCGCCGATTTCGGCACAAATGCGCTCATATTCAATGGTTGCACCTTCCTGTAGCGCAAATTGCTGATGGATTTGCGGCGATTTACTGTGTGCAACGGGATTGCCGAAAACGGCGTAACGCGGGAGGGTAGTCATGGTCGTGTTCCAAAAGACGGGATGGCTATTTTATAACGGCGGCGTACATATGGAAACGATGCTGTCTGAAACGGTTGTCAGGTAGCATTATGGAATATTTGTTTCTTGAAAAAAGTCATTTCTTTTTTACAATTTAACTTTATTTTTTACAATTTAAGGGGCGGACATGAAAAAGATGTTGTGCTTGGCAGTATTTGCATTAGGGTTGGCAACGCCGGCGGTGGCGGCGGATTGGGTGTTGTTGGGTAATGACAGTGACATTACTATATTTGGTGATGCAGACAGCCGTACGGACGATAGAGCATGGTTTAAACATAGGTACGCCAAGCCGCAAACGATTGGCGATGGAAAATTTTTTAATACAACTAAATTGTTGGAAGAAATAGATTGCGGTGGTAAACGTCGTAGGATTTTGACGATAACGGCGTATTCCAAATCGGGAAACTCTATCGGCTCTGAGACACCATCCTATGCCGAATGGCATTATGTTATTCCCGGTACGGTTGGAGAGAGTATGTACAAATTTGTCTGCAACCGCTATCCTCGCTGACCGTTTTCAAACCAAACAACAGATGCCGTCTGAACTGCTTTCAGACGGCATCTGTTTTGTCGGCATTCGGACAAAAGGGCGGGCATTCCGCTTTTGAACAGACAAACTGAAGCATATTGTTGACAATCTTGCCGTCTGAAACTATATTTCATTGCGTAAAAACGGGTGCCCTGATGTATTTCAGACGGCCTTACCGTGGTAGAATAACAACTTAAACTCATTCCCTCAGGAGCTGAAGATGTCCATCAAAGACGCTGTAAAACTGATTGAAGAAAGCGAAGCCCGCTTCGTAGATTTGCGCTTTACCGATACCAAAGGCAAGCAGCACCACTTTACCATCCCCGCCCGCATCGTCCTCGACGATCCCGAAGAATGGTTCGAAAACGGTCAAGCGTTTGACGGTTCGTCCATCGGCGGTTGGAAAGGTATTCAGGCTTCCGATATGCAGTTGCGTCCCGATGCGTCTACGGCCTTTGTTGATCCTTTCTACGATGATACCACCGTTGTCTTTACCTGTGATGTCATTGACCCTGCCGACGGCCAAGGCTATGACCGCGATCCCCGCTCTATCGCACGCCGCGCCGAAGCCTATTTGAAATCTTCCGGTATCGGCGACACCGCCTATTTCGGCCCCGAGCCTGAATTCTTCGTTTTTGACGGCGTAGAATTCGAAACCGACATGCACAAAACCCGTTACGAAATCACTTCCGAAAGCGGCGCATGGTCAAGCGGCCTGCACATGGACGGTCAAAATACCGGCCACCGTCCGACCGTCAAAGGCGGTTACGCACCCGTTGCGCCGATTGACTGCGGCCAAGACCTACGTTCTGCCATGGTCAATGTTTTGGAAGAACTCGGCATCGAAGTGGAAGTCCATCACAGTGAAGTCGGTACCGGCAGCCAAATGGAAATCGGCACCCGTTTCGCCACTTTGGTTAAACGCGCCGACCAAACCCAAGACATGAAATATGTGATTCAAAATGTCGCCCACAACTTCGGCAAAACCGCCACTTTCATGCCCAAACCGATTATGGGCGACAACGGCAGCGGTATGCACGTTCACCAATCCATTTGGAAAGACGGTCAAAATCTGTTCTCAGGCGACGGCTATGCCGGTTTGTCCGATACCGCCCTTTATTACATCGGCGGCATCATCAAACACGCCAAAGCCCTGAACGCGATTACCAATCCGTCCACTAACTCCTACAAACGCCTCGTGCCTCACTTTGAAGCACCGACCAAACTGGCATATTCCGCTAAAAACCGTTCCGCTTCCATCCGCATTCCGTCCGTGAACAGCAGCAAAGCACGCCGCATCGAAGCGCGTTTCCCTGACCCGACCGCCAACCCATACTTGGCGTTTGCCGCTTTGTTGATGGCCGGTTTGGACGGTATTCAAAACAAAATCCATCCGGGCGACCCTGCCGATAAAAACCTGTACGACCTGCCACCGGAAGAAGATGCATTGGTGCCAACCGTTTGCGCTTCTTTGGAAGAAGCACTGGCCGCCCTCAAAGCCGACCACGAATTCCTCCTGCGCGGCGGCGTGTTCAGCAAAGATTGGATCGACAGCTACATTGCCTTTAAAGAGGAAGATGTCCGCCGTATCCGCATGGCACCTCATCCGCTGGAATTTGAAATGTATTACAGCCTGTAAAACAGCTGAGGCATTTTAAATAGAAAATCAAAGGCCGTCTGAAACTGGATTTGAAGTTTCAGACGGCCTTTAGATTTGAATTGGCTAGGGTATTCTGATTTGCCATAATAGCGAGAAGCAATGAGTCATGCCGTTTGAAGGCCTTTATGGAATCGGTGCCTTGTGTTAAATTGTGCTAACGAAATCATTTAATCAAAAAGGTTGGACAAAATGAATAAAATAATTGGTTTGGCCATTGCTGCGGCATTTGGTTTGAGCGCGTGCAGTAATTTAGATCACAAAACCGCGCACGAGGTCATGTCGATTTCCAATGACCGTATTTTAAAAGAAGACCACAGCTTTAACATCACAGGCAGCTCTCAAGTATATATCAGCCCATTGGCTGAAGCTGTATTGGCAGATGAAAAGGTGGAAAAGAAAGCCGAAGCGAAAGCAGAGGATGCCAAAGCCAAAGAGGGGGAGGCGGCAGCCTCTATGGAGGTTGCTCAAGAAGACGACGCTGCTTCGAAGCAGGAGTTTTCTGAACGAGAAGAGGCTGAGTTCCGCAATGCAATGCTTGATGCCTTGCCGGACGGCAATATCGCACAAGTTGCCGTTGATTATCTGGATAAATATCCTGCCATATCCAGTTACATAGAAGGGGTTCATCTGAATTATGAGTCGGCAGTTGATTTGTCAACGCGTCAATTTGAGTTGATTCCTGAATTGACCATCAACAACCACAATGAAAAACTTAGTATCAAACTTCCTATGAAACTGGATGCGGAAAAATGGGAAATTTATATGGATCCGCCTGCCAGTGCTGCTGCCATTATTAGTGTGTACACTGATGAGACAATCGGCAAACGTTTAATCAAAGAACCTTTAAAATTGAGTTTGAAAGAAATCGGTGATTCGAAACGTATGCCTTTTGATCATATTGCAGAGGCGGGAGTACGTGCTTTTTTGAGTGCCAATAAGGCTATGCCTGCCGATGCATATGTATTTAAAGAAATGGATGCCTTTGGTAAGGCAAATCATGCACGCTATCGTGTACGTCATGTCATGAAACCAGAGTATGATTCTATCGTAATGAAGGCAGTGGCTAAGGCTTTTGATGAAGAATTGTCGAAATTACAGAAAACGCCTCAACCAGGGTCAACAGAAGAAGATTATAAAAATGCGCGGGAATTTTTCAGTATGTCTGTCAACATAAGTGATAACCAGCCACTTAGCGTCCAGCGGATATTCGGTAACAATCTTGTTGTCGACTATTATCTTGACCGCAAAGGCCGTATTTTGGCTTCCCGTATGTATATACAAATTAACGGTACGCATAAGGCCATCAATATTATCGGCGACAACGTGTACAGCAATTACGGCAAACCAGTCTTCAAATTTAATCCGCAAGGTAAAGGCATTACTTGGCGAGAGCTGAAAGAGTTTTTCGGTTCGGACAAAAAACAGGAAGATTAAAGCCTCAGGCCGTCTGAAAGGATATTTAAGGATATTTTTGTTTTCAGACGGCATATTTGATAAGGAAAACCATGTTTGCAAATTTTGATTTAGGCGTATTTTTGCTGGCAGTATTGCCCGTGTTGTTGGCCATTACCGTGCGCGAAGTGGCACGCGGTTATACGGCGCGGTATTGGGGCGACCATACCGGCGAGCAGTTCGGGCGTTTGACCCTCAATCCACTGCCGCACATCGACCCTGTCGGTACGATTGTCGTGCCGCTGGTGTGTCTGATGATAGGCAGTTTTCTGTTCGGCTGGGCGCGTCCTATGCCCATCGATTCGCGCAATTTCCGCGATCCGCGCCGCGCGTGGCGTTGGGTGTCGATTTCAGGTCCGATTGCCAATCTGATTTTGGCGTTCTTTTGGGGTTTTGTCGTCGTACTTGCCGCGTATGTGCCTGAGTCTTATCAAGCGCCGTTGGTGCAGATGGCCGGTTACGGCGTGATGGTGAACTCGATTTGGGTCGCATTCAGCCTGATTCCGATTTTGCCTTGGGACGGCGGTATTTTTCTCGATACCTTTCTCAACGCCAAACAGTCCATGCAGTTCCGTAAAATCGAGCCATACGGTACATGGATTATCCTGATTCTTTTGTTTACCGGCCTGCTGGCCAAACTGATTTGGCCGATTATTGCCATGATTCAGACAGCAGTGCAGATGGTTGTCATGCTGTTTATTTAAATATTGTGGCTGAAAAGGCCGTCTGAAATTCAGTTTCAGACGGCCTTTTTCATTGTGCAACATGTAAATACGATTGGAAAAGTTGCTTAAAAATTGTACAATTTCAGCCCTTTCAATTTGGCGCACACATCATGCACATCGGCGGCTATTTCATTGACAACCCCATCGCACTCGCCCCCATGGCAGGCATTACGGACAAACCGTTCCGCCGGATTTGCCGCGAGTTTGGTGCAGGGTGGGCGGTATGCGAAATGCTGACCAGCGATCCGAGCTTGCGCCATACCAAAAAAACTTTGCGCCGCAGCGATTTTGAAGGCGAGGGCGGAGTGGTGGCCGTGCAGATTGCCGGCAGCGATCCGCAGCAGATGGCGGAAGCTGCGCGTTACAACGTCGGCTTGGGCGCGCAGGTGATTGACATCAACATGGGCTGTCCGGCCAAAAAAGTCTGCAATGTGCAGGCAGGCAGCGCGTTGATGCAAAACGAGCCTTTGGTTGCCGAAATCTTGAAAGCCGTTGTCAATGCGGTGGACGTACCCGTTACCCTCAAAACCCGTTTGGGCTGGCACAATGAACATCAAAATTTGCCGACCATCGCCAAAATCGCCGAAGAAACAGGCATCGCAGCCCTTGCCATTCATGGCCGCACCCGTACGCAGATGTACAAAGGCGAAGCGCGTTACGAACTGATTGCCGAAACCAAAGGCCGTCTGAACATCCCCGTTTGGGTCAACGGCGATATCACTTCGCCGCAAAAAGCCGCCGCCGTCCTCAAACAAACCGCTGCCGACGGCATCATGATAGGGCGCGGCGCACAAGGCAGGCCGTGGCTTTTCCGTGATTTAAAACATTACGCCGAACACGGCGTTTTGCCGACTGCCTTAAGCTTGGCAGAATGCAATGCCACCATTTTGAACCACATCCGCGCCATGCATGAATTTTATGGCGAAGTGGCCGGCGTACGCATCGCCCGCAAACACATAGGCTGGTATATCGACGAAATGCCCGACGGCGAACAAACACGCCGGGAAATCAACCGCTTGGACAGTGCCTCAGCACAATACGATACCCTTGCCGCCTATCTTGAGATACTTTCAGAAAAAACCGACCGTTGGGTATGCCATTATCGGGAAGACTAAAGGGTTTCAGACGGCCTTTTTCTTTTTGGGAAGTAAATATGAAATTGACCTCACGGTTCAAACGTTTCGGCATAGCCGCGCTGTTGCTGACAGGATTTGGTATTTATGCTTATGACTACAATCTGATAGCCTGTAAATTAATGGATCGCTATTGGAATGAAGACAAGAGCAGGTGCATGAATCCTGATTGTCGTCAACATGATGCTTGTATGCTGAGTGCAGGGAAGGATAAAGCAACATGCGAAACCATCCGCCCCGGTGACAGTTTGGATAAGGCTTGGTATGTACTGGGCAAACCTTGGTATGAGGAGAATGGGCGTTTCTTTTGGGGTAATAAATATGGAGATAATGTAGCAGAAATCGAACCTGACGGAGAAAAGGTTGGCAAGATTACTTGCTTTGAGGAGTAGGGTGCATGAGGAGATGGTTTCAGGAAGCCCTATGTTTAAGTTGTTAAAATAATTGTTTGTCAAAAAACATCAAGCTGATTCTATGTTTCCGCGCAATCGTTTCGAACATGTGGATTGGGAACAGGAGTTAAAGAAATCTATTTCAAAATAAATCGATAGTTAATCAAAAATAAATATAAATCGGATAGGGTAAATTCAATCAAATCAAATAAACGTCGTCTGAATGTTCAGACGGCTTCATCATTTAAAAACAAATCTAAAGAAAGACAATCACGATGAATCAAACGACGACTGACATTGCGCAATGTATTGAACAAAACTTACGACAATACTTCAAAGACTTGGATGGTACGGAACCTTGCGGCGTGTATGATATGGTATTGCATCAAGTGGAAAAGCCGATGCTTGCCTGCGTGATGGAGCAATGCGGCGGCAACCAGTCTAAAGCGGCGGTCATTTTGGGTTTGAACCGCAATACCCTGCGTAAAAAATTACAACAGCACGGTATGCTGTAATACGGCAGGGCAATCCGTCCTGACGGTCGAAGGAGAAATAACAATGCAAAATCCGAATAAATTAAATATCCATTTCATCTTGCACGAGGCATTTGAAGTGCCGGGAGCATATTTGAAATGGGCGCAATGGCGCGGACATAACATCAGTACAACCAAAGTGTACGAAAGGGAAACCCTACCTGGCAATGTGGACGATATAGATTTTTTGATTGTGATGGGCGGGCCGCAATCGCCTGATGAAGACAGGCAGGCATTCCCGTATTACGACCCCGAATCCGAGCTGCGCCTGATGCGTCAGGGGATGGCGGCGGATAAATATATTGTCGGCGTGTGTTTGGGTGCGCAGCTTTTATCCGTTGCCTACGGCGCGCGCCACACACGCAGCCCTGAGCGTGAAATCGGCATTTATCCGATTGAGCTGACGGCGGAAGGTTTGGCGGATGCCCATGTTTCCCTGTTGGGCAAAACCCTGAATACCGGCCATTGGCACGGCGATATGCCCGGTTTGACGGATGAGGCGGTTGTGTTGGCAACCAGCAAAGGCTGTCCGCGCCAGATTATCCGTTTTGCGCCCAAACATTATGCCTTCCAGGCCCATTTGGAGTTTGACCGTGAAGCCGTCGGGCTGCTGATTGCGGCGGACGGACGCGAAAATGTGGCTGAACAAAGCCAAGCCCAAACTTATGTCCAGCATCCGGATAAAATCGAAGCGGCGGATTTCAGTGAAATGAATGCCAAACTCTTTGACTTTTTGGATTCGCTGACGCAGACAAAATAAAAAAGGCTAACCCTCCAGGCCGTCTGAATAATAAATATAGAGAAGAAACGATTAACCCTTTTTAAAAGGTCGGACCATGTTCTATCAAATACTTGCCCTGCTGATTTGGGGCAGCTCTTTTATCGCTGCCAAGTATTCTTACGAGATGATCGACCCTGCGCTGATGGTTGAGGCACGGTTGTTGATTGCCGCATTGATGGTGATGCCGTCGTGCCGCCGTCATTTGGGTAGGATTCCGCGGAGCGAGTGGAAGCCGTTGTTATGGATTTCCTTTGTCAACTACGTTGTCGTTTTGATGCTTCAGTTTATCGGTTTGAAATACACGTCTGCCGCCAGCGCGGTTACCATGGTAGGGTTGGAGCCTTTGCTGGTGGTTTTTGTCGGTCATTTCTTTTTCAACGACAAAGCCAAACTGTACCACTGGATTTGCGGTGCGGCGGCGTTTGCCGGCGTGGGCATGATGGTAATGGGCGGCGCGGAGGAGGGCGGTACGATTGACTGGTTCGGCTGTCTGCTGATTTTACTTGCGGGATTGGGTTTTGCAGGCGTGATACGTCCGAGCCAGCAGATGGTTGCCCGTATCGGTGCGCCCGCATTTACCGCGGCTTCCATGGCGGCGGCGGCGCTGTTGTGTCTGCCGTTTTCGCTGGTGTTGGCAGACAGCTATCAAATCAACTGGTCGTGGGGCGGTACGCTGTCGGTGTTATATATGGGGATCGGCTGCAGCTGGCTCGCCTATCTGTTGTGGAACAAAGGCATGAACAAAGTCCCTGCCAACGTCTCCGGCCTGCTGATTTCGCTTGAGCCCGTCATCGGCGTTATCATGGCGGTGTTGATTTTGGGCGAACATTTAAGCAGCATGGCCGCGCTGGGCATTACCGTCGTCATTTCGTCCACTTTTGTCGCCGGAGTGTTGGCGCGTATCGGCAGCAAACACAAAAAGGCCGTCTGAAAACAGTTTCAGACGGCCTAAAGTAGCCGTACTTTTTCAATCAAACATTTTGGGAAAATTTCTATGAAACGCATCATCTCCCTGCTTTTGCTTGCCTGCCCCGTTTTGGCGTCGGCTGCACCCGATAATGACAAAGCCGCCGTACAGGCCGTCATTGCCAAGTATTACAACCAACCGCTTGCCGCGCACAAATGCCAGCTTACCGAGCCGCCGAAAGACGGACAGGCACCATCTAACAACATCATGTATTGCATGAAACCCGTTGCCGACCATACCGTCACACGCAACGGCAAAGCCGCTCGTTATGTGCTGTACACAGGTTTTGCCTACGATATGGAACAAAAAATAAAACAGGACGCCCATGCTTCTCCCGGCCTGGCAGAATTGTTTGTTTTGGAAAAAACAGACGGCAAGTGGGCAATCAAACAGCACGGAAGAGATGAAATCGGCGCATGGGGGGATGTGCCGGAGAATAAGGCGTGGAAGTTTGTTCAGGTGGGCGCGCAAAACTGGGGCTATGTTGCCGAGTCAAGTTATACAGGCCAAGGCGACACGACGACTTCGCAAAACTTCCTGTTTACCGATGATAGCAACCGCATCCGTAAAAGCTTTATTATCAGCGGTAACGATAACGGCGCATATTTTGGCGATTGCGATGAATTGAAAGGGCGTGAAAAACGAGACTGCAAAGACAGATATACCAGCCTGGAAGCCAAAATTGCTTTTGACAAAAGCCGTCCTGCCGTATCCGGCGTATGGGCGTTGACAGCAAAACTCAGCGGCGTATCAGGAAAGAAAAATTATAAAAATCAGAAATATATTTTCCCTTATAACGGTAAAACCCACGTTGCCCCCAAAAACTATCCCTTGGGCGGACAATAGTTCCCCTGAAAAACGCTTTGATCAAACCATTACTACCTCAAGTCAAAACCCGTGAAAGACACTCATAAACTCTGGGCCGCCCTCATCATTACCGGCATCATCGGCGGCATGGTCGGCATTGTATTAACCGAAATCATGCATACGATTCAACATCTTGCCTATGGTTACGGTTCAGACGGCCTATATGTTTCATTCCGAGAGGGCGTAGCGCAGGCAAGCCCTGCGCGGCGTGTCGTGGTCGTGGCCTTTTGCGGCGTGGTGGTCGGCTTGGGGTGGTGGTTGCTCAAACGCTACGGCAGGCCACAACCGGGTATCAAAGCCGTGGTTAAAAATCCGCTTGGCGGTTTTCCGTTTTTTGAAACAGTCAGCCATGCCCTGTTGCAAATCATCACCGTCGGGCTGGGCTCTCCGCTCGGCCGCGAAGTTGCGCCGCGCGAAATGACCGCCGCTTTCGCTTCAGTCGGCGTCAACCGTTTCGGATTGAGCGAAGACGACGCAAGGCTGGTCATTGCTTGCGCCTCAGGTGCAGGTTTGGCGGCCGTGTATAACGTGCCGCTCGCCTCCACACTTTTCATCCTCGAAGCCATGCTGGGCGTATGAACGCAGCAAGCCGTCGCCGCCGCATTGCTGACTTCAGTCATCGCCACCGCCGTCGCACGCATCGGCTTGGGCGACGTGCAGCAATATCATCCGACCAACCTTTCCATCAACACCTCATTACTTTGGTTTTCCGTCATCATCGGCCCGATACTGGGCGCAACCGCCGTCTTTTTCCAGCGCACAGCCCAAAAGTTCCCCTTCATCAAGCGCGACAACATCAAAATCATTCCCTTGGCCGTCTGTATGTTTGCACTCATTGGCGCGATTTCCGTTTGGTTTCCCGAAATTTTGGGCAACGGCAAAGCAGGCAACCAATTGACTTTTGGCGGATTGACCGACTGGCAACACAGCCTTGAGCTGACCGCCGTCAAATGGCTGGTTGTCTTGATGGCGCTGGCGGCAGGCGCATACGGCGGCCTAATTACCCCGTCCATGATGCTCGGCAGTACCATCGCCTTTGCCGCCGCAGCCGCGTGGAACGGCGTTTTCCCAGAAATGTCCTCCGAAAGAGCGGCCGTTGTCGGAGCCGCCGTTTTCCTTGGCGTTTCCCTCAAAATGCCACTGACGGCCATCGTCTTTGTTTTAGAACTCACCTACGCCCCCGTTGCCTTGCTCATGCCCTTATGTGCAGGCATGGCAGGCGCAGTATGGGTGGCAAAGAAAATGGGATTTAAATAGGCAAAAGCATCAGGCCGTCTGAAACCTCGTTTCAGACGGCCTTTTACAATAAAATTGTCAACAATATCTATAAAAACCTACTGCCAAAAAGGCGAAAATAGCGGATAATACCGCCCTGAAAATTCATCCCATACTGATTAAACCTTCAAAAAGGAAATCCAAATGTCTTCCATCAAACGCGCCCTGATCAGCCTATCCGACAAGACAGGCGCAGTCGAATTTGCCCAAACCCTGACCAAGCTCGGTGTAGAAATCCTCTCTACCGGCGGTACAGCAAAGCTCTTGGCTGATGCAGGCGTTCCTGTTATCGAAGTTGCCGACTATACCGGTTTTCCCGAAATGCTCGACGGCCGCGTGAAAACCCTGCATCCGAAAATCCACGGCGGTATCCTCGGCCGTCGCGATTTGGACGAACACGTCGCTAAGATGGAAGAACACGGCATCGGCAACATCGACCTCGTGTGCGTCAACCTTTACCCCTTCGCCGCCACCATCGCCAAACCAAACTGCACACTGGAAGACGCGATTGAAAACATCGACATCGGTGGCCCGACCATGGTGCGTTCTGCCGCGAAAAACTGGAAACACGTTGCCATCGTTACCGACACAGCCGATTTCCCTGCCATCGCCGCCGAACTCGAAGCCAACAACGGCGCATTGAGTGACAAAACCCGTTTCAACCTCTCACGCAAAGCATTCAGCCATACTGCCCAATACGACGGCATGATTTCCAACTACCTGACCTCGCTTTCAGACGACGTCTTGAGCGGCCAGCCCCAAATCGGCGAATTTCCAAGTCAGTTCAACCAAAGCTGGATTAAAGTGCAAGATATGCGCTACGGCGAAAACCCGCACCAACGCGCCGCGTTCTACCGCGATATTTACCCAGCTGCAGGCAGTCTTTCCGCCTACAAACAGCTGCAAGGCAAAGAATTGTCTTACAACAATATCGCCGATGCCGATGCCGCTTGGGAAGCCGTTAAATCCTTTGACGCGCCAGCCTGCGTGATCGTCAAACACGCCAATCCGTGCGGCGTAGCCATCGCCTCCAATACCTTGGATGCCTATAAACTCGCCTACGCTACCGACACTACCAGCGCATTCGGCGGCATCATCGCCTTCAACCGCGAAGTGGACGGCGAAACCGTCAAACAAATTACCGACAACCAATTTATGGAAGTCCTCATGGCGCCGAAGTTCACCGCCGAAGCCCTCGAAATCGCCGCCGCCAAGAAAAACGTGCGCGTATTGGAAGTGCCGCTCGAAGCAGGTGCCAACCGCTTTGAACTCAAACGCGTCGGCGGCGGACTGTTGGTACAAACCCCCGACATCCACCGCCTCAACCGCGCCGATTTAAAAGTTGTCTCCAAACGCCAACCGACCGAACAAGAATGGAACGACCTGATGTTTGTATGGAACGTCGCAAAATACGTCAAATCCAACGCTATCGTCTTCGGCAAAGGCGGTCAAACCTACGGCATCGGCGCAGGCCAAATGAGCCGCGTGGACAGCACCCACATCGCCGCCCGCAAAGCGCAAGATGCCAATCTCGACCTCAACGGCGCCTGTGCCGCTTCCGATGCCTTCTTCCCATTCCGCGACGGCGTAGATGTCATTGCCGAGCAGGGCATCAAAGCCATCATCCATCCCGCAGGCTCCATGCGCGACCAAGAAGTCTTTGACGCAGCGGACGAACACGGCATCGCCATGGTTGTAACCGGCATCCGCCATTTCCGCCACTAATAAGCTGATATAAAATAAAGGCCGTCTGAAAACAAAGTTTCAATATCGTGAAACCCGTTTTCAGACGGCCTTCTTTAATCATCAAACAATTTAGCGGTCTCACTGCAAATCAGGACAAAGCAACCAAGCCCCAGCCCGTCCGATTAATACGGCAACACAACGCCCCAAGTCTAAAACCAACCCACTCAGAGCAAGAAACATGAAACACATCCTCTTCATCCTCGCCCTCGCCACACTTACCGCCTGCGCCTCCAGTCATACCGGTGGCTACGGCTATGCCGGCAACAACGGCGCTTCCGCAGGCGTGACCCAAACATTCCGTTGGTAAGGCCGTCTGAAAAAACAACACAGTTTTCTGCAGTAGCGAATAAACAAATCCCAAACGTAAAGGCAAGTTTTACACTTGCCTTTTTAACGCTGTCCATCGGCTCAATAGCGCATAAATTCGTGTCATTTGCCTGCTGTTTGCTATGTTAGAAAACGTCAAAGGCCGTCTGAAAACAGGTTATGGAAAACCGTCTCACGTTTTAATCAGATTTTCAATATAAACTTCATTATTTTTCTAAATAAAAGATAATATTCAAATCTATTACTAAAGAAACTATCCAAATCATATATTATTTAGTAATTATTATTGTTTGAGAATAAAGCTTTAAAATCAAATAACTAGAAAAAAGCGTTTAAAAAAAGCAACAAGTAAATCTAACGGGTATGACCGTTGAGGCTGAAAAAATAACACTTTATCGGAAGAATTGATTTGTAAAACCAAACGCATATAAAATTTGAGTCAGGATTCCGAATGCATTGAAAGAAGCTGACAAAAAGTGACTTGTTAAGAAACAAGCTGACAAAAAACGGCACATCGTTTCCCAAACTTCACAAGCTTCCCAAAATGTATCAGTATAAAATCCCATAAAACAGGTTTTTAGCTGCTATTCGGCCGAATGGAGACTTTTGGCACGGGAATTGCATACACGAGATTACGGCATGAAACCGCATAAAGGGGAAACTCTGAAATGCGGCAAATGTGTGGACAGGCGGTTTACAGCCGAGCAACACGTCCCAAAAGAAATCAAACCCCTTACAGGAAAATCGATATGAATAAAGTCTTTAAAGTCATTTGGAACCACGCGACCCAGACATGGACCGCGGTTTCCGAAATCAGCCATGCACACGGCAAAAAATCCGCTTCTGACAAGCGTAAAGCCGTAGCTGCTGCAGTTGCGGCGGCAGGTGCTTTGGCGGTGTCAAACGGTGCAATTGCTTCCACGGATCTTACTACTAATGATGCAGTTAATGTTGCGCCAAATAATGTGCCCAACCCTACTGCCGGACGCCATGCTGTTGCCGTAGGCCCTAAAGCAACTGCCTCACATGAAAACTCAATTGCGATTGGTAACGAAGCTACTGCCAAGTGGACCAATGCTATTTCTATTGGTGAACTCGCTGTAGCAAGCAAAGACCATGCACTTGCTATGGCTACATCAGCAACCGCATTGGGTGTTCAATCTGTTGGCATCGGTTCATACTCTAATGCTAGTGCGGATTCCGCAGTTGCTCTTGGTCAAAATGCAAAAGCTGGTGGTGAAGTACCAGCTGGTGCTGATAAAGGTACTGGTACCGCAGCAGTAGCTGTTGGTCTTAATGCAAATGCATCTGCAGCCAATACTGTTGCGACAGGTAAGAACGCTGCTGCAAGTGTTGATAATGCCGTTGCGGTTGGTGTCCAATCTAATGCTTCTGGTCGTTCGGCAACTGCATTAGGTGGTTATTCTGCTGCTTCAGCTGAACGCGCTACTGCGGTTGGTGCTGCATCTAAAGCATCAGGTACAGCCTCTTTTGCTGGTGGTACATCAGCTAATGCTGCTGGTGTAAACTCTGTTGCAGTCGGTGGTTCAATGGAGGCAAAAGAAGCTGCTCAAGCAGTTGGTAATAACTCTATTGCAGTAGGTTCTAAGTCAAATGCCCAACAAGCTTCCGACGTTGCAGTAGGCCATGGTGCTAAAGCCAATGGTACTTCTGCCGGTACTAATGCGGAAGGCTCAGTAAACAATGCCGGTTCGGCAACGGCAATCGGTACAGAAGCTCAAGCAACTGGTATCGTAGCAATTGCTGTCGGTGAGCGCGCCCAAGCCCTTCAAAACGGTGCAGTAGCATTGGGTGGCGACGCTCAAGCTAAAAAAGGTTCTGACGTAGCAATCGGTCGCGGTTCTGTCGCTGACGGCATTTCTGCTGCTGCCTTCGGTCCTGCTGCTAAAGCAGGTGCTCAATACGCAGTAGCATTGGGCGTACAAAGTAACGCTGCTTCTATTCAAGCGATTGCATTAGGCCGTGGTGCTCAAGCCAATGGCGGTGAATATGCAACTGCTCTGGGTAACGATGCTCAAGCAACAGCTAAAAACACTCTGGCTTTGGGTACTGAAGCTAAATCTACTATCGAAAACAGCGTAGCTCTGGGTAACGGTTCTACAACCAGCAAATTCGTACCTACTAACAGCGCTACTGTTGGTAACTACACTTACAGTGGCTTTGCAGGTGCAACCAGCGGCTTGGGCAACGGCGCAGTATTGTCTATAGGTTCTGCAGGTAAAGAACGTCAAATCCAAAACGTTGCCGCAGGCCGTATCTCTGCAACTTCTACCGATGCAATCAACGGCTCTCAATTGTTTGCCGTAGCCAATCGCATCGAAAATCTGAATCCGTTCGAATTCTATGGCATCAACGGTAGTTCGGCCAATGCTCCTGAAGGTACTTATACCTACAACCCAAATAAAGCCGGCACTACGCTGAAACTGATCGCTGGTGACGGTTTGACAATGACCTCAAACGGCACTAACGAATACACCCTGAGCGTAATTGGTGGTGGTGCTACTGGTGCTAAAGGCGATACAGGTGCAACTGGCGCGACTGGTCCTAAAGGCGATACTGGTGCAGCCGGTGCTAAAGGCGATAAAGGTGACACTGGTGCAGACGGTAAGAATGCACAAGCCAATGTTAAAGACAACGGCA
>NZ_JBQCVS010000017.1:0-567 GCF_051958155.1 Neisseria sp. P0014.S009
AACAAATTTAAAAGGGAAAATCCATGTCAAAGAATATCAGCGTAAAAATCAATAGTGGCAACGAAACCGTTGAGACCATCAAACTGAACGCAACGAATAAAAAAGTCATTATCAAAGCACAACCAAATGTGAACTACGAATTGGTTGACGACAATACCCAATACGCCCCAGAAACTATCGATACCAAACGTATTGGTAACGACCTTCACATTGCATTTGAAGGCACCGACATTAATCAAGAATCCGATTTGGTATTGGAAGGTTATTACGAGAACAACAATACCGAATTGCTTTTGGGTAAGGCAGAAAACGGGCAATACTATGCCTATGTACCGCAAAGCGGCGTTGAAAGTGATGCGGTTACCTTGTTGGCAGAACAAGTATTTGCTCCACAGGCGTTAGGTGGTAATAGCGTAGCTACACCATTTTGGGCGTTTAATCCTAATTGGCTGTGGGCTGCAGCCGGAGTGGCAGCAGTAGGTGGCATTATTGCTGCTGCAAGTGGTAGCAGTGGTAGCTCATCTGCACCAGTTGGTAACTCAGCATTGAATGATGCATTGGCGAAAG
>NZ_JBQCVS010000017.1:667-41151 GCF_051958155.1 Neisseria sp. P0014.S009
TGAAAGCAGCGGAAGCGGCAGAAAAAGCCGCGGAAGACGCGTTGGCGGATGCGAACGCAGACGGCATCATCAGCCAAGCAGAAGCGGACAAACTGACAGCACTGAACGCCAAAGTCGCTGAAACCAAAGCGGCGGCGGATGCGGCAGTGAAAGCATTGCCGGAAGGTGCGAAAGATGCGGAAGGCAACACCAAAGCATCCTTGCAAACCCGTACAGACGATGTGAACGAAGTGACCGTACCGTCCGTCACCGATGCAGACAACAACGGCATCAAAGACAGCGACGAGCAAGCGGTAGCCGATGCATTGGCGAAAGTGAAAGCAGCGGAAGCGGCAGAAAAAGCCGCGGAAGACGCGTTGGCGGATGCGAACGCAGACGGCATCATCAGCCAAAAAGAAGCAGATAACTTAACTAAGTTAAATGCTAAAGTGGCTGAAACCAAAGCAGCAGCAGATGCAGCAGTGAAAGCACTTCCTGCAACAGCAAAAGATGTGGAAGGAAATACACCTGCTTCATTACAATCTCGCGTAGATAATGTAAATGAAGTAAATGTTCCAGTAGTGACTGAAGCTAAAGTAACTATCGTTAACTATACTGATGATTACGGCAGCCAAACAGGTACATTTGGAACCAATACAAAAACTGATGACAATACGCCAACTATTAATGGTAAAACAACGCTTCCATCTAGCACAGTTCATCTCTATGAGATCAACTTAGATGGTGTGTTCGTGAAATTGGGTTCAACAACAGCGGATTCTTCAGGTAGCTGGAGTTATACGCCGACTTGGGTAACTAACCGTGAACACAATATTTATGCATCTAGCACTGAAATTACAGCAAAAGAAGATGCACAATCTTCTATCGTAATTGATGTAGAAGGTGTAACAACACCTCCAACTTCAGTAGGAAACCAAAGAGAATATTGGAGTGCAACGACCGTTGGTGATATCAATGGTGATGGCTATGACGATATTGGTATGGGATCTTGGAATGCTGGTAAAGCTGATACGATCCTAGGTGGTACGACCTTGAAGTTGGCTGGCAACAATTATATCGGTAGTCCTGTATGGCACCAAGCTGGTGTGGGTGATGTCAATGGTGACGGCTATAACGATGTATTGTTTGGTACTGCTGCAGAAAATGGTGGTGCAACTCGCCTCTATACTGGTAGTCCAATTGGGTTGGTGAATGCAGCCGGTATCGGTAACGGTGTTGCTGCTGCAGCTGGCGATGTAAATGGCGATGGTATCGTTGATATGATCTTAATGGGGGCGACCTCATCTAATGTTTACTACGGCAGCACCAATGGTAGCTATACTAAGAGTGGAAACTTGTCATTTGGTTATAATAGTGGCGACAATAGTGCATCTTGGGGAGCTCAACAATATGCTGCTGGCGTGGGTGACTTCAATGGTGATGGCTATAATGATGTTGTGACAACTACAGGAATCTATTTAGGTAGTAAAAATGGTCTGAGTGAATCCAATA
The DNA here is from genome assembly GCF_051958155.1 of Neisseria sp. P0014.S009. Lineage (NCBI taxonomy): Bacteria > Pseudomonadati > Pseudomonadota > Betaproteobacteria > Neisseriales > Neisseriaceae > Neisseria > Neisseria sp. P0014.S009. The sequence continues at coordinate 2,159 of NZ_JBQCVS010000017.1, forward strand.
AAATTAGCTTTAACCATGCTGTAACTTCTGCAAATGCGGCTGGTGATGTGAATGGTGATGGCTATGCTGATGTAGTTGTTGTTGACGGAAAATACGGTAATTCTTACGTATTATTTGGTGGTGAAAATAAAGCTCCAATTTCACTTTCAGCAACAAAAGGAAGCGGTTCAATTTCTGGTGCTAATGGTGGTTTTGCAATTGCTTCAAGTAATTCTGCATATCAAACAGTTATATACAGTAATGCTGTAGGGCTTGGTGATGTGAATGGTGATGGCTTAAGTGATGTATTAATTACGACATTTGGTAACAATGGAAGAGGTACTGCGACAAGAGCTTATAATCAGATGACTACTGATTCTTATATTGTATTCGGGAAAACGAATTCAGAAGCCGTAAATCCATCATCTTTAGGTAAACAAGGTATTTTTGTACCACACAGTCAAGCGGATGGCTCATCTTCAGTCGGTATGGTTGATGTAAACGGTGATGGTTTGGGTGATATTTACGTTAACTCATACAATAGTTCTGGTAAATTGTTCCTTGGTGGTTCAAGCTTAGGTGCTGAACCAACAGTACAAGGTTCTGGAGAGGTAAGAGGTAACGCACACAGTAACTTTATTGCTGGAAGTAATGGTGATGACACCATCTATGGTGAAGGTGGTGCGGATATCATCTACGCTGGTTCAGGTGATGACCGCATCGTATTAAATGCTGATAACTTGAACTATTTAAGCAAAGGATTCCAAACTGTTAATGCTGATGGTTCAGTAATCAATGAAGGTAAAGGACGCCTTGCTCGCATTGATGGTGGTAATGGCCATAATACGCTAGCCTTTGACAGTGATGTAACCGAAGTTGATTTAACTAAAATCGACAATGTAGGTACGGGCTTTATGAAGACTGCTGTAGGTATGTCTCGTATTGCTAATATCGACCACATTGATTTAACAAACGGTGTCGCAACTAAATTAGTGTTGGAAGCTAAAGATGTATTAGATATGAACCCTGGTTTGAAATCTTATACTTCCGATGCTAAACACCAATTAATGATTAGCGGTGAGGGTGGTGATACTGTTACAATCAAAGATGTTGGTAACTGGAATAAAACTTCAACCACAACCATTGTAAACGGAGAAACTTATGACATTTACACATCAACAAGCACAAACGGTGTTCAACTCTTGGTTGAGACGGATGTTCATGTTGAATTTGTTGGTTAATTTATAAACTAAGCATAAAAGCCCTCCTAGTGATAGGAGGGCTTTTTTTTTATTTTAGCTTTGATTGAGAATGAATTGAAATTGGGTAAAGAAAAAGGCAAAGGTCTCAGGCCGTCTGAAATCTGAATCTTGGTTTCAGACGGCCTTTTTTAAACCACTTTTTATGGACGGTATTCCGGTTTCATGCCGTTGGGCAGGAGCTGCCATACATAGCCGGTGGTTTTCATTTTACCGGCCACTTCGCCTGCTTCGTCACCATAGCCCCAGAAATAATCCACACGGACCGCGCCTTTAATCGCGCTGCCGGTGTCTTGCGCCATAATCAGGCGGTTGAGGGCTTTTTTGGTGATCGGATGGGCAGTGGCGACAAATAATGGTGTGCCAAGCGTGATGTAGTGACGGTCGATGGCACCGGCGTATTCGCCCATCAACGGCGTACCCAATGCGCCCACCGGGCCGGAATCGCCGCTGCCGGTCAGCTCGCGGAAGAAGACGTAGCTTGGATTTTGTCCCAAAACTTCGGCAAGGCGGCCGGGGTTTTGCTTCATATAGGCCTTGATGCCCTGCATGCTGGTCTGACCCAGCGGCAGATAGCCTTTGTCCGCCATATAGCGGCCGATGGAAACATACGGATGTTCGTTTTTATCGGCAAATCCGACACGGATGTATTTGCCGGACGGCGTTTTCAGACGGCCTGAACCTTGAATGTGCATAAAGAAAAGTTCGACCGGATCATCTGCGTAACCCAAAATCGGCGCTTTGCCGTTAAGCGCGCCGCCGTTGATTTGGCTGCGGGTGTAGTAAGGAACGAAACGGCTGCCTTCAAAACGGCCTTTCAGCGCGGTGCTGCGTGCTGTAATCGGGAATCTGGACAAGTCGGCCGTGTATGCGCCGCTGTTGTCGATGACGCCGCTGTTTGGGCCGGTTTGGCGGATGCGGACGGTGGCTTTGCTGCCCCTCAAGTTTGCAGCCAGCGGAACGGAAACAAAATCGTTCGGAATGCCGTAAATAGGGAAACGGGATTGGCTCGTGGATTTGTCGTCGCCGCGCAGGACCGGTTCGTAATAACCGGTAATGGTGCCGGCAGGATTGCCGCCGTTATCGACGCGCCATGCGGTGAAATAGCGCTCGAAAAAGTGCTTGGCTTGGAAATGGTGCACCGGTGTTTGCATGGCCTGGATACAAACGTCCTGCCAGCCTTGGCGGTTTTTAAGTTTTTCACAGCCTAAACGGAAAGATTGCAGGCTTTTGGTAAAGTGTTGGAGGTCCCAGTGCGGCAATTCGTTGTAGGAAACTACGGTGTAGTTTGCTCCTCCCCCGCTCACTGTCGTACCGACGGGATCGGGCGTACCGGTGGGGCGGTCAGGGCCTTTGATAACGCTGGTGTCGGTTTCGGGGAGGTTTTTAATGCTTTTGCTCGGACAGGCGGCAAGAATGGCCGCGGCAATGCTGACGAGCGTAATGCGGTACAAATGTTTTTTCATGAAATCAATAGCGTGTCGAAAGGCCGTCTGAAAGCGATTTTTCAGACGGCCTATGTTGGAAAGTGCTGATTTTACATAAACATAAAATACACTAAGTTATTTTATTGAACATATATCGTACTTTATCTATCCGACTATTTGGACGACGGGGCTGGCAAACAGGTTCACCGGTAGTAACATGGTACCCTTTTAACTCTGTTAAACAAACACTACGTCCATTTGTAAAGAAAGTTAAATCACTACGATATTCTTGAATACACCGAGCAGGGATTTCTCCACTAAGAATGACCTCATTATTTTTCAATTGAGTGTCTACGATGTTCGCACAATATTTAGGAGCATCGTTGTATGCTCGTGAAAGATATTCCTGTGGCGCATAAATTTTAAAACTAAGATATGGCTCTAACAATTCTGTTCCAGCTTTTTTTAAGACTTGTTCCAATACAATAGGAGCAAGCATCCGAAAATCTGCTGGGGTACTAACAGGGCTATAGTATAAGCCATACTTAAAACAGATTTTACAATCCGTCACATTCCAACCATATAATCCTTGTTCGCAACCATAGCGTATCCCTTCCATAACTGCATTTTGAAATGATTGATTTAAGTATCCAAGAGAAACCGAGCTCTCATACTGCATTCCACTTCCCAACGGAAGCGGTGATACAGATAAACCAATGGAAGCCCAGAAAGGATTTGGCGGCACTTCGATGTGAATGGTATATTCTGCATTTTTTAACGGTCTCTCCATATAAATGACTGTAGGCTCTTTTAGTTCTATCTCCACATGATACTTTTCTTGCAACAGTGCACTAATCACTTCCATTTGTACTTTCCCTAAGAAAGAAAGTATGATTTCATGTGTCGCAGAATCCACATAATATCGCAGAAGCGGGTCACTGTCGGAGATTTCTAAAAGTGCATCAAGTAACATTTCCCTTTGTTGAGGTTTGCTCGGTTCAACAGTCGTTTGCAGCAGAGGGAGGGGATTTTCAATTCTCTCTCTCTGTGGCAATAGCTTTGTATCTCCAAGAACACTATTTAACTTCAAAAACTCATTCTGCAAAATAACAATTTCCCCGGAATAAGCCTTATCGATTTTACATAATTCACCATTTATTGAAGTATACATTTCTGTAATTTTTATTTTTTCCTTTTCCGATATTCTAACCGAATCTCGCAAATGCAGTACGCCACTATAAAGACGTATATATGCAAGACGCTGTCTTTTTTCCGAATACTCAATTTTGAAAACTTTTCCGCAAAGTTCAGACTGACCTCGATGTGTTGATGAATAAAATTTATTCGTAATCACTTCTATAAGGTTATCAATCCCTATATTGTTTTTTGCACTTCCGTGATAAACAGGGAACAGGGAACAATTATGAAATCTTATGCTTTCCTCTTGTTCGAGTTCTAATGCTTCCAATAATTTCCCAGACGTATATTTCTCCAAAAGGTAATCATTTCCTTCTATTACCATATCCCATTGTTCAGATTCGGTAAAGTTCATTACACGCATATTAGGATGCAGTTCTACCTTCTGTTTGATTACAATTTCGGCAGAAAGTTTCTCTTTAATATCCTGATAAACCGTTGATAAATCAATTCCATTTTGGTCAATCTTATTGATAAAAAAGATTGTGGGAATCCCCATTTTCCTAAGTGCATGAAATAATATACGAGTTTGTGCTTGTACGCCATCTTTTGCAGAAATCAGTAGAATTGCCCCATCTAAAACTGATAATGAACGATATACTTCTGCTAAGAAATCCATATGTCCTGGCGTGTCTATGATGTTCACCTTCGTATTTTCCCACTGAAAAGAGGTTATTCCTGTCTGAATTGTAATTCCTCTCTGACGTTCTAAAAGCGTATTATCCGTCCTCGTTGTACCTTTGTCCACGCTTCCTAATTCTGTAATCGCTCCACTGTTATATAATAAGCTTTCTGTTAAGGTAGTTTTTCCTGCATCAACATGAGCTAAAACTCCAATATTAATAATTTTCATGTGATTTTCCTCCATTCAAAAACCCAAAAGGGCATAAAAATCCCAGTGATAAATACTTTTATCACTGGGATTTTTATGCATAACCATAGGTATACAAAGCATACAGATATTCTCTGGATACTTTAGAATCACATGATAAAGGTATTCTTAAACTGGGTACAAAAAACTAAGCCCTCCTAAAAAAGGACATCTAATTATTTGTTCCCGCTATCAAATTGACAGTTTATTTAAGAATACCTTGCCGCATATTTATTAACTCCTTTTAAATAGTCACTTAAATAATAGCACGTAAGAGCATATTTGTAAAGGAATCTCCAATTTTTTATCAAAAAAAGCGATTTATCGGCGCGGCGGCAATTTGACGACAACCGTATCGGCCAGCATATCGTAGAGCGTGCGGCGGTCGCGTTTGACGGAAAAGAGCATGATGAAGTTGATGAAGGCTATAAGCAGAGAAATCAGGTTTCCACCCGTGTCACTTATTGCCAACGATACAATAGTTACCACAACACCAACAGCAAGCGCCCAAACAACTTCGCGGATTAAAACTGTTCCTTCAAAACCTGGATTATTCCCGTCACTTTTTAACACGCGGATGCCCATAATTTTTTTACCTAAAGACTGACCGTCCCGGCTCATGTAATACAGTTGGAAGATACCGAAAACCAAATAAACAGCCAAAGAAATAAAAAATGTTATGGCAAAATATTCAGGGGTATTAGAAAGAGAAGACTCCGAAACTAATTCTTTGCTTTCATCTAAAGTGAAAACTACCATCACAATGAATGGCAACCATATCAAAAAAGTAAACAGATTATTCAACAAATATGCCGCAACCCTCGCCCCCGGCGAAGCAATATGGACATCTACTATTTCTGTTTGGGGCAAATCCGACAAATTGATTTTGCTCATTTAATCTTCCTCTGTACCATTAATGAAATGCAATTTCATTGCCATCTTAACCTATTTTCCTATCATTCTAAAAATTTTCGATAAAAACCTTTACATTTTCCGCAGACGGCGTTAAAACGTTTGTTTTCCCCTTTTTTATAGTGGGTTAACAAAAATCTGAACAAAGCGGCAGGCGATGCCGTTCCGATTTTTGTTAATGCACTATAAACTTATCCGGATTTTCTTTGTAAGGAGTAACACATGAAAGTAGGTTTTGTCGGCTGGCGCGGTATGGTCGGCTCTGTTTTGATGCAGCGTATGAAAGAAGAAAACGACTTCGCCCATATTCCCGAAGCGTTTTTCTTTACCACTTCCAACGTCGGCGGTGCTGCCCCTGATTTCGGTCAGGCGGCCAAAACATTGTTGGATGCCAACGATGTTGCCAAATTGGCAAAAATGGACATCATCGTTACCTGTCAGGGCGGCGATTACACCAAATCCGTGTTCCAACCCCTGCGCGACAGCGGCTGGAACGGATACTGGGTTGACGCGGCTTCTTCCCTGCGCATGAAAGACGACGCGATTATCGTCCTCGACCCGGTCAACCGCAACGTCATCGACAACGGCCTCAAAAACGGCGTGAAAAACTACATCGGCGGCAACTGCACCGTTTCCCTGATGCTGATGGCTTTGGGCGGCCTGTTCCAAAACGATTTGGTCGAATGGGCAACCAGCATGACCTACCAAGCCGCTTCCGGCGCGGGTGCGAAAAACATGCGCGAACTCATCAGCGGCATGGGCGCGATTCACGCCCAAGTGGCAGACGAGCTTGCCGACCCTTCCAGCGCGATCCTCGACATCGACCGCAAAGTGTCCGATTTCCTGCGCAGCGAAGACTATCCGAAAGCCAACTTCGGCGTACCGCTCGCCGGCAGCCTGATTCCTTGGATTGACGTGGATTTGGGTAATGGCCAGTCCAAAGAAGAATGGAAGGGCGGCGTGGAAACCAACAAAATCCTCGGCCGCAGCGACAATCCGACCGTAATCGACGGCTTGTGCGTGCGCATCGGTTCTATGCGCTGCCACAGCCAAGCCATTACCCTGAAGCTGAAAAAAGACCTGCCTGTTTCTGAAATCGAAGCGATTTTGGCAGGCGCGAACGACTGGGTGAAAGTCATCCCCAACGAAAAAGAAGCCAGCATCCACGAGCTGACTCCTGCCAAAGTTACCGGCACGCTGTCTGTTCCTGTTGGCCGTATCCGCAAACTGGAGATGGGCGGCGAATACATCAGCGCGTTCACTGTCGGCGACCAACTCTTGTGGGGCGCTGCCGAACCGTTGCGCCGCGTATTGCGCATTATCTTGGGCAGCCTGTAATTTAGGTTGGCATGAAAAAAGCAACGGTTTGGGCCGTTGCTTTTTTTGTCACAATAAGGCCGTCTGAAATGTTCAGACGGCCTTATTTCCTATTCTTTCTTACCGGCCAAACCGATTTCTTTGGTAGAGTCGCCAACTTTGATTTGCGCCTTACCGGCAATTTCTTCAGCCTGCGAGCCGAAGAGTTTCAAATCATAACGGCCGTTTTCGATACCGTTCAAACTGGTTTTACCGCTGATGGCGGCTTTGCCATTGTTATTGGCAATACCTGCGGCAAGCAGGTCGACATTATTGTGGGAAGCCATGCTGCTAATTTTGCCGTAACCTTGTTTTTTATCGAAATCAACGGTGTATTTCAGACGGCCGCTGCGGTCGTCGCCGTTAAACGCGATCCCCGAATACTGATAGCTGCCTTGTTTGGGTAAATTGCGATACGCTGTTTCATCGCCTTGGACTTCGCCGACGGTGAATGTGTATGTATCAAGGTTTTGCAGCTTGCCTGCGTCATCGGCTTTTTGTTTGGTGTAACGCGCAGCAACAGTGGAATAATTTTGTTTATACACTTGGAAGTCGCCCGTTTCCAAAGTAATGACTTGGCCGTTTACCTTAATTTTTTGGGCGTAGTCGTAAGAAGATACTTTATCGGTTTTCAAAAAGCCGGTATCGAGTTTGCCGCCTTTTTGCAGGGTTTGCGTTTTACCGTTGGCCGTCAGCTCCAACGTACCGTTTTCAGGGACGGATTCGTTCAATTCAACGGACAACACGCCTTTCGGATGCGGATTGAGCGGCTCGGTCACGGCATTCGACAAGCCGCTTGTTGCGCCGCCGCAGGCAGCCAACATCAAAGACAGGGAAGCAGTCAAAGCAGAAATACGGAGGGTTCTCATCATTTTTTCCTTTCCTTTTTTATTTGGTATGATATTTATCATATACCTAAAAAAATGAACAATAAATGATTTTTGTCAAAATTAAGTATTTTGAATATTAATTTTATAAATATTGAAACATTTTTAGAATATCGGACATTCAGTCTATCCCGCCTCCCTTCCGCTATAATCATTTTATTTTGCAAACGGACTTCATCATGCCGAAAATCACCCTTATCGCCGCCTACGCCGCCCGCCGCTGTATCGGCATCAACAACACCATGCCTTGGCATTTGCCCGAGGATTTTGCCTTTTTCAAATCCTACACCATCGGCAAACCCGTCATTATGGGCCGCAAAACATGGGAGTCGCTGCCGCGCAAGCCGCTGCCCGGCCGTCAAAATATCGTCATCACCCGCCAAGATTATCAGGCCGAAGGCGCGCAAACAGCGGCTTCTTTGGAAGATGCGCTGGCTTTGTGTCAGGGGGTTGAAGAAGTCATCATCATGGGCGGCGCGCAAATTTATGCACAAGCCCTGCCGATTGCCACGGATTTGCGTTTGACCGAAGTCGGTTTGGATGTGGACGGCGATGCGTTTTTTCCTGAGTTTTCCACAGAAACATGGAAAGAAGCCTCTCGGGAAAACCATGTTTCCGCCAAAGGCATAGAATACGCGTTTGTGCATTATGTGAAGGCATAATCCGACAACGCAAAGGCCGTCTGAAACCCTGTTTTTCAGGTTTCAGACGGCCTTTTTTTATCTCGTTTGTTTACGGTATTCCGTTTAAGCCGTTTTGTTTTTCAAAGGCAGCTTGATATGCGGTTTGGCCGGTTTGGGCGCTTCTTTTAGTCCAAGTTCGATTTGCTGCTCTTCGCTCAACAAATTGCTCCAGTCGCCTTTTTTATACCAGTCGCGGCCGTCCAACTCGATAGGATGTTGGATGCGCTCGCAACCGTTGCCGCATTGCAAATCGTCTTCTTTGCAGTATTTGTCGCAACCCCAGCAGATACGCTCGGGATTTTTCGGAAAAATGGGAAATTTCTTGGCCATGATGTTCTTCTTTTGTTTGTGTGCGGTACGGGCAGAATTATAAGTGATTTGAATGGGGCTGGCGGCGGGTTTATCGTGTTTTACGCTGATTTTTTAAGATGTGTTAACCTTTCAGACGGCCTATACTGTAAAAACTATCCCTATGCGGTACAACAAGAGGAGCCAATATGAACATATGCCGTCTGAAGCCTGAATTTGTTGAGCCTTTAGCCCTCGCACTGTTTGAGGAATGGCACGATTTTGCGCCATGGTCGTCTCTGGATAAAATCCGTGCGTACTATGCGCAGTGCCTCGATGGGGATGATTTGCCGCTGGCGTTTGCGACTGTGGATAAAGAAGGGCGGCTGATGGGTTCGGCGGCATTGAAGCAGTTTGATATGGCGTGTTTTCCCGAATACGAATATTGGCTCGGCGATGTATTCGTTTTGCCGCAATTTCGTGGTTTGGGCGTAGGCAGGCAACTGGTTTCGTTTTGTCTGGATAAAGCACGCGAACTGGGTTTGCCGCATCTGTTTCTCTATCCAGCCGCTGCTTTTGTTGTTGCTGCGTTCGCTGCTGCTTTGTTCGGCGGATTGGAGTGTGATGTCGTTATCGGCAATCAGGCCGGTTCCTGCTTTACCTGAAACATCCGATCCTGTGATGTTGATATTGGATTGTTCGCCTGCACCTCCGGCAATAAGGGTAGTTTTACCGCCTGCTTGAATTTGGCTGGCTTGGGCTTGATTTACTTGAACTTGGGTGGTTTGTCGGTTTTGCTGTTCGCCGTAGGTTATGGAAATGCTGACTTCTGCTGCTGCAACCGCTGCTTCTAAATACCGCTTGGGCAAGGATATACGCGGTTTTTTGTCATGTGCTTAATTCTTCTTGCTTGGTTTTTTCGGTGAGTTGATTTTCTTTTTTTACACAGGCAATAGGCACTTGGCGGTGCATGGGATTGATACCACAACCAAGTGATAGCACCGGGTGCTTCGCTTTCGTTATATGGCTCACTGGGATAGAGCTTGGGTGAGAGAATGTTTAGGGGGGAGTGGGCATAGTTTAGAGTTACGATTAGTTCAAAGTAAAAAGGAAGGTAAGTGGTTTTAAGGCAGCCTGAAACGGAGTTCAGCGAAACCAAAACCGCGTGTGCATGAATGCACATCCTACCATTTCACTTTTTTGGTTGGTTACACAGGCTATGCTGGTTAGTAGTGCCAGTTAATCTACATCTTGATAAAGTTTATCTATAAAACTATCAAAATCAGGTGCGATGGGAACTGTAATCATCTTGGTATTACCTAGTTCATCTTCGTAAAATTCATCATGATACATAAGTACGATGGATGGATTACTTGAATTTTTACGGTAATCAAAACAAATATAATCGCCATTTGCACTTATTCCAAATGCAACAACTTGGTTTCCATAGCCATATTCATTATCAATGCATGAATAGGTATAGATATTTTCATGACAGGAGGCATCTTTTTTATATCCTAAAAATAAAATATTTCTGTCATCTGTATTCTTATTATTATCAATAAAAATAAAACAATCTTCTTCGGGATATAAATAATCATGTTCACTTATCAAATCTATATACGATCTAGGGAATGTTACACCTAAATTTTCTGCAAATTTTTCAATGATTGAAGCAGAAACTTTTCCTTCATCTCTCCAGATATTTAATTTTTTCATTATTTATTTCCTTGATTAACGTCCTTTTTTTAATGCATTTTGACCAGTATGTCTAACTGCATCATGTATTTCCAATGGTACTAGCTGCATGTTATTTGGTGCACTTTGTGCATTATGATGCCAAATATATCCATTAATAGTCCGTTTTCCAGCCATAATATCTTCTAACTGTGTGCTAGTAAAATTTGATTTAGGAATTACCCCACGCCGGATGTGCAGGCCGTGTATGAAAAGTTCAGCTGGAAAGAAATCACGCAGACTTGCACAATGGGGAAACCGTATCCGTCATGAAATTGGATTTATAGTTTGAAAAGAATAAAAGGCCGTCTGAACATTTGGTTTCAGACGGCCCTTTACCTTTTGAACAATCCACAACTACCCTATCCGCTTAAACGGCGGTAGACAAGCCAATAATTGTTGGCCATAGCGTTGCGTTTTGACGCGGTTGTCGAGGATGGTCACGCGGCCGTAATCCTGTTCGGTACGGATAAGGCGGCCGACGGCTTGGATTAATTTGATGCTGGCTTCGGGAACGGTGATTTCGATAAAAGGATTGCCGCCGCGTTGTTCAATCCAACGGTTTTGGGTTTTCTCGATGGGATTATCCGGCATGGCAAACGGCAGCTTGGCAATAATGACTTGCACGCAGGCCGTGCCGGGCAGGTCGAGGCCTTCGGCAAAACTGTCGAGGCCGAAAATAATGCTGGCTTTGCCTTCGGCAATGGCTTGATGGTGTCTTTGTAAAAGAACGGCCTTGGGCAACTCGCCCTGCACAAGCAGAAGCGGCAAGTATTCGTCAGGCAGTCGTAAGGCGACATCCTGCATTTGCTTGCGCGAGGAAAACAACACCAGCGTACCGATGGCTTCAACCGGCGAAACCAGCTTCGGCAACCATTCGACAATGGCGGCCGTGTGCGCATCAGGATCTTTCGGGCTCGCATGTACGGGCGGAATATACAGCTCGCCTTGCGTATCGAAATTAAACGGGCTTTCCAAAGCAAGCGTAGTGGTTTCGGGCAGCCACAGCAGACCGGTTTGGCGCAAAATCAGGTTGAAGCTGCCGAGCGATTGCAGGGTGGCCGAAGTCAACACCGCGCCTGCCGCGCGCCGCCACAGGCTGTTGGCAAGGTGGGATGCGCTGCTGATGGGGCTGGCGTTGAAAATGTAGTCGTTTTTGTCGTCGGCACGGCGGGTTATCCATTTCGCCAACGGCTCTTCGCCCTCAATGGGAACGGTAGAGAGTAAATCCCAAACCGCGCTGATTTGTTCGATACGAGCAATAAAAAGGCCGAACTCGCTGGTCAGGCGGTCGATGAGCGCGCCGTCCTGTTCTTTTTCGCGGCGTGCGGCGGAAAGCGCATCGTTCAGGCCGATAACGTGTTTGAGCAGGCTGCGCGCAGCAATGGCCGTATTGGAAACCGTCGTTTCCAGGCCTTCGGGGATTTTGCCGTCTTCCCACAGCCAAGTCGGTTCGTTGTGTTTCCGCCTGTCGTTTTCAGACGACCCCAGACTTAAAGACGGCTCTTCCGCCAAATGAAACTGCCATTCATGCAGGCTGTCGAGCAAGGATGTTGCAGCTTCGTCGGCAAGGTTGGCAAGTTCGGCTTTATCGGTAAGCGCGGCAATTTTGCCGGTCAGCTGCGGCAGTTTTTCCAGCGTCCAAACGGCAATATTCCATGAATGTTCGGCGGCAAAACGGCTGAGGGCTTTTTTGGGTAGGTGGTGCGCTTCGTCTATGCAATAGAAACTGTTTTCAGGCGCAGGCAGAATCACGCCGCCGCCCATGCTGATGTCGGCAAGCAGAAGGTCATGGTTGGCAACGACGACATCGACGGTTTCCAAGACATCGCGTGCCAGGTAAAACGGGCATTCCGGACGGTTGGGACAGGCGGATTTCAGGCAGCCGTGGCGGTCGTTGGTCACTTTGAGCCAAATCGTGTCATCGATTTTTTCCGGCCAAGTGTCACGGTCGCCATCAAAGCGGCGGGCGGAAAATTCATCGGCAATGTCGCGCAGCAGGTTCAATTCTTCCGGCTTGGGTTTGCTGTCCCACAATACTTCCGGCGCTTCAAAACCAAGCAGGTTTTGCTGGGCGTTGTTTTGCGTCAGTTGATAGAGTTTGTAGGGGCAAAGATAACGGCCGCGCCCTTTGGCAAGCGCAAAGGTCAGCTCCAAACCGCTTTTTTCCACCAGAAACGGCAAATCGCGGTCAACCAACTGCTCCTGCAAAGCCACCGTAGCGCTGCTGACGATCAGCCGTTTGCCACGCGTTTGCGCCATGATGCCGCCGGCCAAAAGATAGGCCAACGATTTACCCACGCCGGTCGGCCCTTCGATCACGGCAATGCTCTCACCCTCGCGTTTGGGCGCTTCTTCGCCTTCTTCACGCGTCAACGTCCGCGAAAAAGCGTTGGCAATCGCCGCAATCATTTCCCGCTGCGAAGCGCGCGGACGGAAACCGGGCAGGTTTTTGCCGATGTTTTGGTAATGGTCGCGGATGGCGTTTTTTTCTAAATCGGTGAGCATTGAGGCCGTCTGAATGGGTTTGCAAGAATAGCGTATTTTAGCATTTTTACCTTCATGAAGCCTTCGTAAAGTCTTACTCTATTTTAGGGTTTGGCATTTTGATGGCGCTGGACGAACCGCAAAGGCATAATCGGTTTTAATCAAGCAAAAGGCCGTCTGAAACTTTAGCCGCACTGATGCAGAGGCACCCACAATTTTTGCTTTTCGGATTTATTTTTCTCGTAGCGGTTCCACGCTTTTTCATGAAAATAAAAGACGACGGTATTGACGATGGGTTCGACCAAAGCGACCGCGCTGGAAACGCCGATACTGCCGGTCAGAATATAGGCGACACTAAATGCGACGCTGAAATGCAAAATAGCAAATGTAATGGTTTTAATCATTTTGTTTTCCTGCTACATTGATGTTTTAATTGCTACATAATAATTATTATCAACTAACGCGTATATTTTAAATCCTTTATCCTGATTTAGATTTTATAAATAGATATTTTATTTTTGATAGGAATTTTATGAATCCGCTCCATATTGTCGTCCTCGACCGCGACACCCTTGTCACCCGTCCGTTTGACTTTGATTTTCCACATACATTGAGCAGCTACGGCACAACCGAAGCGCACGAAACACTGGAGCGCATCCGCGGCGCGGACATTGTGATTACCAACAAAGTCGTGATTTCCGCCCAAGCATTTGCCGAAAATCCACAACTCAAGCTGGTTGCCGTTACCGCGACAGGCGTCAACAATGTGGACGTTGAGGCTGCCAAACAAAACGGCACGGCCGTGTGCAATATCCGCGCTTACGGCAATGAATCCGTGGCGGAACACGCGTTTATGATGATGATTACCCTGATGCGCAACCTGCCTGCCTATCAGCGTGACGTTGCGGCAGGCTTGTGGGAAAACTCACCGTTTTTCTGCCACCTCGGCGCACCGATGCGCGATTTGAACGGTAAAACGCTGGCGATTTTCGGTCGCGGCAATATCGGGAAAACGCTGGCAACTTATGCTCAGGCTTTCAAAATGAATGTCGTGTTCGCCGAACATAAAAATGCCCAAAGCGTCCGCGACGGCTATGTTTCCTTTGACGAAGCCATCCGCTCCGCCGATGTCGTGTCGCTTAATTGCCCGCTCACGCCGCAAACGGCCAACATGATAGGCGAAGCCGAATTGCAGCAAATGAAACCCGGCGCTATCCTCATCAACTGCGGGCGCGGCGGTTTGGTTGATGAAGCCGCTTTGGTTGCGGCGTTGAAATACGGACAAATCGGCGGGGCAGGTTTTGACGTGTTGACACAAGAGCCGCCGCGCGACGGCAATCCTCTGCTGAAAGCCCGACTGCCCAACCTCATCGTCACGCCACACATTGCATGGGCAAGCCAAGAAGCCGCCAACCGTCTGTTTGACATCCTTTTGGACAACATCAACCGCTTTGTGGCCGGCAATCCGCAAAATCTGGTTTAATCTATGGAAAACCTGTTGATAAGGTTGTGAACAATTTTAAAGGCCGTCTGAAATATTCAGACGGCCTTTATTAATCTTTATTTATTTCATAGAGTTATCTATCAAATAGGCTAAATCGTTTCTTTCTTTATTGTGGATAACCCTATAAAAGCTAAAATCAGGCTTTCGGCTGGATGAGGTGGACATCGCGTTGCGGGAACGGGATGTTGATGTTGGCTTCGCGCAGGTTTTCAACCACTTGCTCGTTCAGGGCGAATCGGAACGGGCCGAGATTTTCTTCTTGCGTCCACGCCCAAAGGGTAATTTCGATGGCACTGTCGCCAAGGTTGGTAATGTATACGACGGCAGGTCGTTCTTCGGTTTGAACACACAATGGATGCTCGGTTGCCGATCTCAATACGGCGGCTTTGGCGGCTTTCAAGTCGCAGGCGTAGTCGACGCCGACAACGACTTGGGCGCGGCACAGGGGCAGGGAGGAGCGGTTGGTGATGCTGTTGGTCATGACCACGCTGTTGGGCAGGACGACTTCTTCGTTGTCCGGTGTGCTTAAAGAGGTCTGCACCATTTTGATTTCGCGGACGATGCCTTCAAAACCGTTGACGCGGATAAAGTCGCCGACTTTAAACGGGCGGAACAGGATAATCAGCGCGCCGGCAGCGAAGTTGGACAGTTGGTCTTTCAAAGATAAAGCCACGGCCAAGCCTGCGCCACCGATCAAGGCGGTCACGGAAGTGGTCGGGATGCCGAGTTTGCCCAGTGCGGCGATGATGACGAGGATCAGCAGGCCGATGTTGGCAACGTTGCCGAGGAAGCTGACCAGCGTTTTATCGACTTTGGCGCGAGTCAGCGCGGCTTTCATCAGTGTCACCACGCGCGTGGCGACCCAGCGGCCGATAAAGAAGATGGCTAAGGCGGCCAGCAGGTTTGTGCCGAAAGACATGCCGGTTTGGGCGAGTTGTTCCCAGCCGGAGAACGAAGAGAGGACTTGAAGATCGAAATTCATAATTGTGTGTGCGTGTGAAGTTGTTTAAAAGGTTATTGTAAAACAAGGCCGTCTGAAAACCTAATGATTTGGTTTTTCAGACGGCCTTGATGTGTTTTTAAGTTTTTCGGTTTAACGTAAAACAGTTTTGCTCCAACGGCTCACCCATTGTTTTTGTTTGGTGTTGATGTCGGCGCGGTTGGGGGAATCGCTGTGTTTCGGGGTTTGGGCAAACTCGAATACTTTGGGCAGCGGCGTGTTTTTGGCAGCCGGATAGACCCACATTTCGGCAGGCAGGGCTTTTTGCACGTCGCCGCTTTGCAGCCAGCTCACCAGTTTGGCCGCCAGCTCGGGTTGTTTCGCACCTTTTAAAACGGCCGCGCCTTCAACTTGGCGGAATGTGCCGCCTTTGAGGAAGAGGTTGCCGGTGGGCGGGGTGCTGTATTTGCCTTTGGAGTAGTGGACTTCGGCCGCCGGGCTGGTGGCATAGCTGACCACGAGGGGATAGGCGCCGCCGTTTTGGGTGAAATCGGTGTAGTAGGCTTCGCTCCAGCCTTTGGCAACTTTCACGCCGTTTTGGCGCATTTGCGCCCACCATTTGAACGCGCCTTCTTCACCCATGCCGCCGATGTTGGCCAAGAGGAAGGAGAGGCCGGGCGAGGATGTGGCGGGAGACGGGGTTACCAGAAGGTTTTTATATTCCGGTTTGGTCAGGTCTTGCAGGGTTTGCGGCAGGGGCAGTTTTTTCTGTTCAAACCATTTTTTGTCGTAGTTGATGGCGACATAGGCGTAATCGACAGCCAGCGCATCGGGCAGGGAAGCGGTTACGGGCGCGGATTTGGGTTGGTTGGCGGCGAGGATGCCGGCGGCTTTGGCTTTACCAATGTTGGCGTTGTCCAAACCGTAAACCGCATCGGCAATCGGGTTGGCCTTGCTCAAAATCAGCTTGTTGAGCATTTCGTTGCCGCTGCCTGCCTTGATGACGGACACTTTGGCATCGTTGGCTTTTTCAAATTGTGCGATGACGGTTTGGGGCAGGCTGAAGGATTTGTGCACAGCCAAACGCACTTCGGTTTGGGCGTACAGGTTTGCTGAAGCCAGCAACAGGGCCAAGGCGGACAATTTCAGTTTCATTCTCTTTCCTTTGTGCGGGTAAAATACGAAATATCATAACAAAATCTGCATATCAAGGCACGATATGAATCATTCTCCCGTTTGGCTGTTTGACCTCGACAATACTTTGCACAATGCCGAAGCCGGCATTTTCTACATCATCAACCGCGCCATGACCGAATACATGGCAGGCCGTCTGAAACTTTCCGAAGAAGCCGCCTCCCATCTGCGCCAAGATTATTGGCACCGATACGGCGCGACGCTTGCCGGTTTGCAAATCCACCATCCCGAAGTCGATATCGATGAATTTTTGCGTGAAAGTCACCCCCTTAAGCAAATTTTGGCAAAGGTGGAGGGTATGGATGGAACTGATGACGTTTTAGGCCGTCTGAAAGGGCGAAAAGCCGTATTTTCCAACGGGCCTTCGTTTTATGTCCGCGCATTGGTTGAAGCCTTGGGCTTGGAAGCGCATTTTGACGGCTTGTTCGGCACGGACGACTTCGGCCTGCTCTACAAACCCAATCCGCAAGCCTATCTCAACGTCTGCCGCCTGTTGGGCGTCAAACCCGAACAGTGCATTATGGTGGACGACAGCGCCGACAATCTGCACCAAGCCAAAGCCTTGGGCATGAAGACCGTTTGGTACGGCGAAAAAGCCCATCCGCTGCCATTTGCCGACGGCATAGCGAAAGATATGCAGGGTTTGCTTGAATTTTGCACAAAACTGCCGTGAAGTTTTGAAAAAACAAGTACAATACACGGTATTGCCGACATTTAAAAACAAGGACAACATCATGCGTAAACTCGCTTTAATTCTGACCGCCACCGCCGTTTTGGCCGGTTGCTCTTGGGAAACCTACACCAACGAATCCGGCCGTACCGCCGTACGCCAAAAATATGCTACTGGCACACCTATCGTTTATCAGGACGGTACTTATTCTAAAAACATGAATTACAACCAGTTCCGCCCTGAGCGCCGCGCCGTCCAATCCAATCAAGCGGATCATGCTGAACACGGCGAACGCGGCCAGCACTGGCAAAAACCGCAATTTGCCAACCAACAGCCAGCAACCGAATAACAATATCCCCAAGGCCGTCTGAAACGGAGTGAAAAACAATCAACACTTGTTGCCACACTTTTCAGATGGCCTCAAACAACGACAACGGAAACCGTATCATGGCTCAGACAGCTTTAAATATCGTCATCCTCGCCGCCGGCAAAGGCACGCGCATGTACTCCAAAATGCCCAAAGTGCTGCACCGCATCGGCGGCCTTCCCATGGTTGAGCGCGTTATCGACACCGCTGCCTCCCTGAATCCCCAAAACATCTGCGTCGTCATCGGCCACGGCAAAGAGCAAGTCTTGGACACCGTCAAACGCGATGTCGTTTGGGTTGAACAAACCGAACAGCTCGGTACCGGCCACGCCGTCAAAACCGCCCTGCCGCACCTGTCTGCCGAAGGCCGCACGCTGGTGTTGTACGGCGACGTTCCCCTGATTGATGCAGCCACCCTCGAAACCCTGCTCGAAGCCGCAGGCGACGAAGTTGGCTTGTTGACCGACGTGCCCAACGACCCGACAGGTTTGGGCCGCATCATCCGCGACAGCAACGGCAGCGTAACCGCCATTGTCGAAGAAAAAGACGCCGATGCCGCCCAAAAAGCCGTGAAAGAAATCAATACCGGCATTTTGGTTTTGCCCAACGCCAAACTCGAAGCTTGGTTGAACAGCCTTTCCAGCAACAATGCCCAAGGCGAATACTACCTGACCGACCTCATCGCCAAAGCCGTTGCCGACGGCATCAAAGTTCATCCCGTCCAAGTCCGCTCCTCCCATCTGGCTGCCGGTGTGAACAACAAACTCCAACTGGCCGAACTCGAGCGTATTTTCCAAACCGAACAGGCGCAAGAATTGCTCAAAGCAGGCGTAACCCTGCGCGATCCGGCACGTTTCGATTTACGAGGCCGTCTGAAACACGGACAAGATGTCGTGATTGACGTCAACGTCGTCATCGAAGGCGAAGTCGAACTCGGCGACAACGTCGAAATCGGTGCCAACTGCGTGATCAAAAACGCCAAAATCGGTGCCAACACCAAAATCGCCCCATTCTCCCATTTTGAAGGTTGCGAAGTCGGCGAAAACAACCAAATCGGCCCATACGCCCGTTTGCGTCCGCAAGCCAAACTGGCCGACGACGTACACATCGGCAACTTCGTCGAAGTCAAAAACGCCACCATCGGCAACGGCACCAAAGCCAACCACCTCACCTACATCGGCGACGCCGAAGTCGGCAGCAAAACCAACTTCGGCGCAGGCACAATCATTGCCAACTACGACGGCGTGAACAAATACAAAACCGTCATCGGCGACGAAGTCCGCATCGGCTCCAACTGCGTCTTAGTCGCCCCCGTCACCCTCGGCAACAAAGTGACAACCGGCGCAGGCAGCACGATTACCCGCAACGTCGAAGACAACAAACTCACCCTCGCCCGCGCCCGCCAAACCGTGATCGAAGGCTGGGTGCGTCCGGAAAAAGGCGATAAGAAGTAAGGCCGGTCTTTTATTTACTTTCAGACGGCCTTGAGAAACAACAGGCTGTCTGAAACCTAGATTTGCCGTTTTAATGAATATAAAACGGCGTTTTCCGACTGCCGCTTTCGGGAGCCGGAGCAGCAGTCATTTTCTCAAACTTTTGATACTAAGGAACTTATATGTGCGGTATCGTAGGTGCTATTCGCGCCAATCACAATGTAGTCGATTTTCTGACCGACGGTCTCAAACGCCTTGAATACCGAGGCTATGATTCGTCGGGTATTGCCGTAAACATGGACGGCAAAATCAAACGCGTCCGCCGTGTCGGCCGTGTTCAGCTGATGGAAGATGCAGCACGCGAAAAAGGCGTGTTCGGCCATATCGGCATCGGCCACACCCGTTGGGCAACCCACGGCGGTGTAACCGAGCCTAATGCCCACCCTCATATTTCCGGCGGCATGATCGCGGTTGTCCACAACGGCATCATCGAAAACTTTGAAGCCGAACGCGAACGCCTGAAAGCGTTGGGTTACACCTTCGAATCGCAAACCGATACTGAAGTCATCGCCCACAGCGTCAACCACGAATACACACAAAACGGCGGGAAACTGTTTGAAGCCGTCCAAGCTGCGACTGCCCGTTTCCATGGCGCATACGCCATTGCCGTTATCGCACAAGACAACCCTGAAGAAATGGTTGTTGCGCGCATGGGCTGCCCGCTGTTGGTGGCCTTGGGCGACCAAGAAACCTTCATCGCTTCCGATGTATCCGCCGTGATCGCCTTTACCCGCCGCATCGCTTACTTGGAAGACGGCGACATCGCCCTGCTGAACGCAAACGGTATCGAAAAATTGCTCGATAAAACTGGTGCGCAAACCGAACGCGCGGTTAAAGTATCCGAGTTGTCTTTGGCTTCTTTGGAGTTGGGTCCATACAGCCACTTCATGCAAAAAGAAATCCACGAGCAACCCCGTGCCATCGCCGATACTGCCGAAGTCTTCTTGGACGGCGGTTTCGAACCTGAAAATTTCGGTGCCAACGCCCGCGACGTGTTCGACGATATCCACAGCATCAAAATCCTTGCCTGCGGTACGTCCTACTATGCCGCGCTGACCGCCAAATACTGGCTCGAATCCATCGCCAAAGTGCCGACCGACGTGGAAATCGCCAGCGAATACCGCTACCGCGACGTGATTGCCGATCCGAAACAACTGGTCATCACCATTTCCCAATCCGGCGAAACTTTGGACACCATGGAAGCCCTGAAATACGCGCAATCCTTGGGACACAAACACAGTCTGTCTATCTGTAACGTGATGGAATCCGCCCTGCCGCGTGAAAGCGAGTTGGTACTGTACACACGCGCCGGTGCAGAAATCGGCGTTGCCTCTACCAAAGCGTTCACGACCCAACTGGTTGTCCTGTTCGGCCTGGCCGTTACCCTGGGTAAACAGCGCGGCCTGGTTTCCGATGAACAGGCGCGTGAATACGTTGAAGAATTGCGCCAACTGCCGGGCAGCATTCAGCACGTTCTCAACCTTGAGCCGCAAATCGCCGCTTGGGCGCAAAAATTTGCCAAGAAATCCAGCGCACTCTTCCTCGGCCGCGGCATCCACTTCCCAATCGCCCTCGAAGGCGCATTGAAGCTGAAAGAGATTACCTATATCCACGCCGAAGCTTATCCTGCGGGTGAGTTGAAACACGGCCCGTTGGCCTTGGTGGACGAAAATATGCCTGTTGTCGTGATTGCCCCGAACGACAGCCTGTTGGACAAAGTGAAAGCCAATATGCAGGAAGTCGGCGCACGCGGCGGCGAACTCTTCGTCTTCGCCGACCTCGACAGCAACTTTAACGCCACCGAAGGCGTGCACGTTATCCGCGCCCCACGCCATGTCGGCGTACTCTCGCCGATTGTGCACACCATCCCCGTGCAACTCCTGTCTTACCACGCAGCCCTTGCACGCGGTACAGACGTGGACAAACCGCGTAACTTGGCTAAATCGGTAACGGTTGAATAAAGCCTAGCTTGAACGATAAAAGGTCGTCTGAAAAGTTTCAGACGACCTTAATTATTAATTGAAGGCAAGCATAATGAATAAAATCTACAAATACCTACTGGCAATCGCTGCTTTGGCGGCAGCAGGCTTCGGTATATATCAATATACCGCGCCCGACAAATATCAATACTGGAAAGAACTGATTGCCAAAGACCCGAAGCCTGACAGAGTTTCGGAACAGGAATACAGGGAAAAACTCAAGGCGGGCTATTGCTGGCGGGATAGGAAGTTTTACACCCCTGAGGAATTACACAGGAAAGCAATGGTCAGCTTCACAGAAATAATGCTAGGAGTAGCAATTATTCTACAGAATAGTTCTATTACTACTTTAGCAGGAAATTCTTATGTTGATTGCCAAAAAAACGTAAACTCTTGCAGTGTTTGGCTTATTCCGAAAAATTATACTAACAGGCAGTGGGATAACTTATTTTTATCGGCAAAAAAATCCACAGATTATGTTTTATTAGAGGAATACCCTAAAAAACAAATTAAACAATCTATTGATTTAGAGAAGTATTTTATACAATACGGTAATAAGGGATTTACCTTGGTGGCCACAGGTGCAGAAGGGGGAGAATCAGTTTATGGTTCGGACTGTTGTAAGGTTTTAAGTAGAAAGGACGTAGAACCTATAATTAAAAACAGACATTTAATTACTTTTGCAGAAGTTTTTCCTGAGAAATATATCCCAAGCAGTATTGAGATCGAAAATTATGGAATAGGAAATTTTTATTTCAATTCTAGGGAAGTAATTCCAAGCTTGTCCTATTCAAATAAGGAGGGAAAAGTTTCTCATCAGGCAGATTATTCAGAACTTCTCTTAATGAACAATTGTGGTGATGTTCTGTGGAAACCATATTATCATTTATCTTTGTATTGATTATAAAAGGATGTAGGAAATGCCAAATTTAAGCATTCAAAAATCTCTATCGGTTTCCGAGGTAACTATTGATAACGTTTTATCACGATACTTATGGAATAGTCCTACACCACCTAAACGAGAAGATGTGGGAATATCTATAACATCAGCTAATCGTACACCAGTAAAAATTGACGCAACCGACTATATGCAAAATGGTGCAAACCAATATGCTGTATTGGAACTTCTTACAAACAAAGAGGTCGTCTGAAAAGTTTCAGACGACCTTGATTATTAATTAAAGGCAAACAAATGAATAAAGTCTACAAATACCTACTGGCAATCGCTGCTTTGGCGGCAGCAGGCTTCGGTATATATGAATATACTGCGCCCGATAAATACCAATACTGGAAAGAACTGATTGCCAAAGACCCCAAGCCTGATGGGGTTTCGGAACAGGAATACAGGGAAAAACTCAGGGCAGGTTACTGCTGGCGGGATAGGAAATTTTACACATCTGAGGAATTACACAGGAAAGCAATGGTCAGTTTTGCAGGTAGGTTGTTGGGGGAGGCTGAAGCCTTTCGGACAGATTCGACTACACTTCAGGGAGAAATCAGTTTTACAGGAGGGCAGTGCAGAGCATATCAGGCAGAAAAAGCCTGTAGCATCTGGTTTTCTACAAAGGGATATTCTAATGATCAATGGGATAAACAATTTTTAGCAGAAGAAAGACCGGCTGACTTTAAATTTCTTGAGCAATATTTAGACAAAGAGATCAAGCAGACTAAAGATTTGGAAAGATATTTATCAGAACATGGAAATAAGAAGTTTTCTTTGATTGATAGGTGGATGGGTAAGGAAGGTGCGTCTGTTTACGGTTCTGATTGTTGTCGAGTGTTAGATAAAAAGATGGCAGCTCCAGTCATAGGGGGTAAGGAGTGGAGTGGTTATTTTGAACTATCTTCTGTTTTCCCTGAAAATAATATTCCAAAAGGAGTTAATATTCAGGATTATGGCATTGGAAATTTCTATTTTGATTTTAGAGATGTTGTTCCAATGAATCAAACTGATTGGGGAAAAGATGAGAAAAAAACTTATCAATCAAAATTTCCAACTATACTGATGATGAATAACTGTGGTGATATATTATGGTTATCTTCTATTGTATATGAGATTTAATCTAACTAAGGAGTAAGTTGATGAAGAATAAGCAAAAATCATTAAGGGTATTAGAAGTAACCATAGATAGAGTTTTATCTCATTATTTATGAAATACTGCAATGCTTCCAAAGAAAGAAAATATGGCTTCATTAGTAACTTCCACAAATCGTAACCCTATCAAAATAGATGCAACTGATTATATGCAAAATGGTGTAAACCAATATGCTGTATTGGAACTTCTTGCAAGCAAAGAGGTCGTCTGAAAAGTTTTAGACAACCTTGGTTATTAATTAAAGGCAAGCAAATGAATAAAACCTACAAATACCTGTTGGCAATCGCTGCATTGGCGGCAGCAGGCTTCGGTATATATGAATATACCGCGCCCGACAAATATCAATACTGGAAAGAATTGATTGCCAAAGACCCCAAGCCTGACGGGGTTTCAGAACAAGAATACAGGGAAAAACTCAGGGCGGGCTATTGCTGGCGGGACAGGAAGTTTTACACGCCCGCAGAATTACACAGGAAAGCAATGGTCAGCTTTGCAGGCAGGTTATTGGGAGAAACAGAAGCCTATAAGGCCAACATGACCACCAATCAGGGCGGACGGGATTATTCTACGGGAGCAGACTGCGTACGTCACGAAAAAGCCTGTAGTGTTTGGTTTGTCCCGCAAGATTACACCAATGAGCAATGGGACAGGATGTTTTTGGCGGAGAAAGACCCGACGGATGGGGCATTGCTGGCAAAGTATTTAAAATATGAAATTAAACAACAGGATGATTTAAAAAAATATTTGGAACAATATAATGTAAAAGGTTTTTCATTGATTATCAGAGGATATAATCAGGGAGGAGCAAGCATTTATGGATCTGACTGCTGTAAAGTTTTAAGTATCAAAGAAGCTGCCCCGATAATAAAAAATAATACGTTGATTACTTATTTAGAGGGAGCGGCAACGTTTCCAGAGAGTGAGATACCAAAGAATATCGATATCGAAAATTACGGGGTTGGTAATTTTTATTTTAGTTATTCAGAGGTTAGTCCAGGATTTCACCAATGGGGTGAAAATAAAGAAAAAACTTATCAGATTGACTTTTCAGATATGTTATTCATGAATAATTGTGGCGATGTATTGTGGCAGCCTCATTATATTTATTAACCTATATCCAATAGGAATGTTATGTAAGACAGCGAAAATCATTAAGAGTATCAGAAGTAACCATAGATGGAATTTTATCTCATTATTTATGGAATATTGCAATGCTTCCAGAGAAAGAAAATATGGCTTCATTAGTAACTTCTACAAATCGTAATCCTATCAAAATAGATGCAACTAACTATATGAAAAATGGTGCAAACCAATATGCTATATTGGAACCTCTTACAAGCAAAGAGGTCGTCTGAAAAGTTTTAGACAACCTTGGTTATTAATTAAAGGCAAGCAAATGAATAAAGTCTACAAATACCTACTGGTAATCGCTGCTTTGGCGGCAGCAGGCTTCGGTATATATGAATATACCGCACCCGACAAATACCAATACTGGAAAGAACTGATTGCCAAAGACCCAAAGCCTGACGGGGTTTCGGAACAGGAATACAGGGAAAAACTCAGAGCGGGCTATTGCTGGCGGGATAGAAAGTTTTATACGCCCGCAGAATTACACAGGAAAGCAATGGTCAGTTTTGCAGGTAGGTTGTTGGGGGTTGCAGAAGCTTATCGGACAGATTTTACTACTACATTGGCTGGGGATGCTTATACCAGCGAGGATTGTATTCGTAATAAAAAAGCTTGCCGTGTGTGGTTTGTCCCACAAGATTATACTAACGGAAAATGGGATAGCCTTTTTTTAGAAAAGAAAGACCCAAGAGATCATCCTCTATTACCACAATATCAGGAAAAAGAAATAGAAAAAACTGAAGATTTAGAGAAATATTTAACCGGCTATGGCAGCAAAGGATTTACCCTGGTGTTTAGAGCACCTGAAGAGGAAGAAGTTATTTTTGGCTCGGACTGCTGTAATATCTTAAATAAAAAAGAAGCTATATTAAAAATAAAAAATAGTGAATTAGTTACCTATATAGAATTTGCAAGAATTTTTCCGGAAAACGAAATTCCAAAAAATATTAATATTATGGATTATGGTGTGGGGAATTTTTATGTAGAGATCAAAGAGATTATTCCTGGATTACGCCAAGATGAAACGAAAAAAGAAAAAACATATCAGAGTAGATTTTCAGAAATCCTATTTATGAATAATTGTGGAGATATACTCTGGCAACCATATTATATCCATCAAACTAAACTGAAAGGATAAGACATGCCTAATGTAAGTGGAATTTCTCGTAATGCGTTAAAAGTATCTGAAGTATCAGTAGATAAAGTTTTATCACATTATTTGTGGAATGCTGCAATCCCTCCAAAGAAAGAAGATATGCTTACTGCGGCAACCTCTACCGAACGAAAACCTATTCATATTGACGCAACAGACTATATGAGAAATGGTGCAGGACGATATGCTTCGGCAGCAGATTTTAAAATGTTTGAAAACTTTTTTAATGCTAAAAATCTACTTGTTAGAGATAAGCCTTACTCTTTTGATGAAGCTATCGATTTGATTTATGGAAAGACAAAGATTGCTCAAAGAGTTAGAGAATTACCTAAAACAGAAAGAGGATTTACTACAGCTATTTCCCAATACGGCATAGATACCTCATCCTCCGATTACGTCGAACGCGCTTTTATTTTCGGCTCAACCCAAGTAACCGTTACCCAAACGGATATTGCCAAACTCCAATTCTTCGTCCGGCCCGACGGCAGTCGAGAAATCCGCAACCTCAGAATCACGCCTAAAAACGACAACTTCGACTTTATCGGAGGTTCATCTTCCCAAGACGCTTCGGGAAAACTTCAGAAATGGGCGGTAGGCAAAGCAAATGCAGTGTTCAATTCCGTATTGGACCCGAAAGGTATAGGCAGATCGGTCCCGCTCGTCTATACCGATACCGACAAGCTGCCATTTGTCAATATTACGGATAAGGACTTCAAAAGACTCCAATCGGAGAAATCGAACCAAGAAAAACCAGATATTCTGATGGAAGAAACAGGTATTCTTCTGTTTCGTCAAGGAGGAGGGTTATTTAATAAGCTGAAAAAATCACCAGCCTTATATGATAAAAGCCTGCTGGGGCGTTGGCGAGACATTGAGCAGAATGCCAACGAAATGTACCAAAAAACCCGTGACCTTATCGAAAAAGATCCGAATATGATGTCTTTGGATGAAAGGGATGAACGCGATCAATACGCGGCGGATATTGATAAACCAACGGCTTTAACTATTGAGGATATGCCGCAAAACGCCCAAAAAATCTATCATCAAGGGAAACAGATTTTTGCTGATTTTTGTGCCCAGAAAAACATCGCTTACGATGCAAATAGTTTGGACAATATTGCGATGTCGTTAGCTTCAGTGGCTTATAAAAACAAGATGAGTGGTGTGTCTTTAATCAATATTAACGATAATGGGAAAGTCTCGGTCGGACACAGAGCCCCCGGATTAATAATGGCTTCTGTAGATATGTGGGAAGCGGCTAAGACGCCGGTAGAGGAAAGCCTGAGCCAAATTCAGCAAACAGCACAACAAATTGAATATGAGGAGCAACAAAAACAAATCGTGCAATCCCAATCACATGGAGCGAGGATTTCTTAAGTAAAATCAAAAGAAAATGTAAAAAGAGGACTTAAATTCTACCAATTATCTACAAATGGTTTGATTGATTTTAAACAAAGCTAAAGGCCGTCTGAAAAATCTTTCAGACGGCCTGTTGTTTTAAAGCGTTTTATTCTGCACCGACAACGACGGTGTTGAGGTCTTTGAATTTGACGCGGTGTTGCCATGCGTCGCGGACTTGTTCGACGGTCAGGCTGTTGATGGCTTTGGGATAGGCTTCCAAGTAGTCGTTGGGTAGGTCGTAGAGGCCGATCAGGCTCAGGTAGTTGAGCAGCTTGTCGTTGGAGTCGTAGCGCAGGGGAAAGCCGCCGACGATGTTGGCTTTGGCCTGTTTCAGCTCGGCTTCGGTCGGGCCTTCGGCGATAAACTGCTCGATGACGGCTTGGGTGTCGGCCAGTGAGGCTTTGGTGTTTTTCTTTTGGGTGGAGTAGGAAACGGCAAACGTGCCTTCTTCTGTCGCCGGGGCAAGGCTGCTGTATACGCCGTAGGTGTAGCCGTGTTGGTCGCGCAAAACTTTCATGAGGCGGCTGTCGAAACCGCCGCCGCCGAGGATGTAGTTGCCGGCAACGAGGGCGTAGTAGTCGGGGTCGTGGCGTTTGATGAGGGAGGTGCCGAGCAGGACTTGTGCCTGTGTGCCGGCAAAGGGGATGTCGCGGCGTTGGGCGGTTTGTTTGGGAACGGGCGGGATGGCGTGGGTTGCGGTGGCTTTGGCCGGCAGGTCTTTGAGGACGCGTTCGACCAGTTGCTCTGCCTGTTTGCGGTTGAGGTCGCCGACGATGGCGACGATGGCGTTGTCTTTGCCATAGTGGGTGCGGTGGAAGGTGCGGATGTCGTCCAGACTAACTTGTTTGAGGCTGTCGACGGTTATGTTTGCGCCGCTGCCGTAGGGGTGGTTCGGGTAGATGAGCTTGGTCAGTTCGCGCGTGGCGGTGTAGTCGGGGGTGGTTTCTTGTTGCTGCAAGCCGGTAATGGATTGGATTTGACGGCGGCGGAAAACGGTTTCGTCAAAGCGCGGACGGGTCAGCGAGTGGTTGAGCAAGTTGGCGGCTTTGTCGCGGATGTCGGCTTTGCTGAGGCTGCGGAAGCCTGCGGACGCGCTTTCGGCATTGCTGTCGCTGCTGATTTGTGCGCCGATGTTGTCGGCTTCGGCATTGAAGGCTTCTTCGTCCAGCTCTTGGGTGCCGTCGGTCAGGAGGGCGGCAGTAAATTCGGCAACTTGGCTTTTGCCGTCCGGATTGGCGACGCTGCCTGCGCCCTTGAAGCTGACTTCAAGGTCGATGATGGGGTTTTCGTGGCGTTCGACAAGGAGAATTTGGGTGCCGTCGCGGTTGCGCCAGCGTTGGATGTCGGTGGCGGCTTGGACGCTTAAGGGCAGGAGTAGGGCAAGGGCGAGCAGGGTGGGTTTCATGTTGTGGCTTTCTGTTAAGGCCGTCTGAAAGGGTATGGGCTTTCAGACGGCCTGATGTTTATCGGCGTTTGGCAGCTTTTTTGCTTGGCGCGGTGGCTGTTTTTTGCGGCTCGATGATGACGGTACTCATGCGCTCGTCGGTCAACATCCGGGCGGCGGCCTGTACTTCTTGCGCGCTGACTGCCTGTAAGCGGCGGTGGATTTCTTGTTCGTCGGTATATTGGAAACCGCGCGCTTCGAGGCGGCCCATCATGGAGGCTTGGGAAGATATGGAGTCTTTGGCGTAGATTTCGCTGACCGCTGCCTGGGTTTTGACGCGCTGCAATTCTTCTTCGGAAACGCCGTTGTCGGCAATGTCTTTGATTTCTTGGCGCAGCTGGGCAATCAAAGTATCGGTTTTCACGCCTTCGGCAGGCATGGCCATTACGCTGAACAGCGGCATTTCACGGCTGATGATGTCGTAATGCGTTCCTGCGTTCAATGCGGTTTGCTTGCCGCGCACGAGGTTTTTGTCAAAACGGCTGGACGCGTTGCCTGCCAAAATATCGGAGAGGATGTCGAGGGCGAAAGGCATCGTGTCATCCAATTTTTGGAGTTTCGGCACACGGAAGTTGATGGCAATCAGCGGTTGGTGTGTGACCGGAGAAGTGGCTTTGACCGTAACAGGCTTGCGCAAATAGGGTTCGGTATGGAGTTTGTTGCGCGGTGGCTGGGCTTTGGCCGGAATATCGCCAAAGAGTTTGGCGGCCGTATGAAGCGTTTGTTTGGCATCGACATCGCCGACAATGACCAATACGGCATTGTTGGGTGCGTAATATTGTTTGTACCACGCGCGCAGGTCATCGGCTTTTAGCGTGTGCAAATCTTTCATGTAGCCGATGACGGAGGCGCGCATCGACGGTTGGGTAAAGGCGGCAAGATAGGCTTGCTCCCACATTTTGCCGTCGGCCGTGTCTTCCGTGCGTTGGCGGCGTTCTTCGCGGATGACGTTCATCTCGTTGAGGAATTCTTTGTCACTGAAGTTGAGGTTGTGCATGCGGTCGGCTTCGAGCTTTAGAATCTCGGGCAGATTGACGGCGGCGACGTTTTCGTAATACACCGTTTCATTGCGGTTGGTATAGGCGTTGTTTTGTCCGCCCAGCTCGGATACGCGGCGGTTGAACTCGCCGGAGGGAACGTCTTTCGTGCCTTTAAACATCATGTGTTCCAAAGCGTGGCTCAGGCCGCTTTTGCCCGGTTTTTCATCCACGCTGCCGATTTTGTACCAAATCTGCGAAACGGCCACAGGCGCGCGATGGTCTTCTTTAACGATGATTTTCAGACCGTTGGGCAGGGTTTCAGAAAGCGTCTGCGCCCATGAGGCGGCAGGCAGCGCGAAGGCAAGCATTAAAACAATTCGGCGTAACATGGTTCAATCCGTAAAATGAAAATCAATTGCCAAAGTATAGCGGAAAATCTGAAAGATTGGCCGAATGTTTCAGACGGCCTGAGACTTTATCTGCTGATTCACATCAAGCGCGGCCGTTGCCAATCTTTACCATCGCGCCTCATTCGCGGATAATCCCAAACATTCCCGTTTCCAACCATCACAAAGGAATCATCATGGCATTTTTGAAACTGACCGAACAAAATGTTCAAGGCAAAACCGTTCTGATCCGCGCCGATATGAACGTACCGTTTAAAGACGGCAAAATCAGCGACGACACCCGTATCCGCGCTTCGCTTGCATCCATCAAATACTGCTTGGACAACGGCGCGTCTGTGATCGTGATGACCCACCTCGGCCGTCCGACCGAAGGCGAATTCCATCCTGAGGACGATGTGGCGCCTGTTGCCGCGCATTTGGGCAAACTGTTGGGCAAAGACGTGAAAGTATTGAACGACTGGCGTGAAAACAAACCAACTTTGAACGCCGGTGATGTTGTGATGTTGCAAAACGTGCGCATCAACAAAGGTGAGAAGAAAAACGACTTGGAGTTGGGCAAAGCCTACGCTTCTTTGTGCGACGTGTTCGTCAACGACGCATTCGGTACTGCCCACCGCGCCCAAGCTTCGACTGAAGCCGTTGCCCAAGCCGCACCGGTTGCCTGCGCCGGCGTGTTGATGGCGGGCGAACTCGACGCTTTGGGCAAAGCACTGAAACAACCGGCTCATCCGATGGTCGCCATCGTTGCCGGCAGCAAAGTGTCTACCAAACTGACCATCCTCGAATCTTTGGCCGATAAAGTTGATCAACTCATCGTCGGCGGCGGCATTGCCAATACTTTCCTGTTGGCAGAAGGCAAAGCCATCGGCAAATCTTTGGCCGAACACGACTTAGTGGAAGAATCCAAAAAAATCATGGCGAAAATGGCGGCTAAAGGCGGCTCTGTTCCGCTGCCGACCGATGTGGTTGTCGCTAAAGCCTTTGCCGCCGATGCCGAAGCTGTGGTGAAAGACATTGCCGACGTTGCCGAAGACGACATGATTTTGGACATCGGCCCGAAATCCGCTGCTGCTTTGGCCGATTTGCTCAAAGCTGCTGGTACGGTCGTATGGAATGGCCCGGTCGGCGTGTTTGAATTTGACCAATTTGCCGGCGGTACTAAAGTATTGGCCGAAGCGATTGCCCAAAGCGATGCGTTCTCGATTGCCGGCGGCGGCGATACTTTGGCGGCGATTGCCAAATTCGGCGTAACCGACCAAATCAGCTACATTTCTACCGGCGGCGGCGCGTTCCTTGAATTCTTGGAAGGCAAAGAGTTGCCTGCCGTTGCTGCTTTGGAAAAACGCGGTGCGTAATCGGTTTTAATATCGATGGCTGAATAAAGGCCGTCTGAAATCCAAATCGGGTTTCAGACGGCCTTATTTATTTTGTTGAAATGTGTTATCGGTTTAGGCGGTTTGCGTATCCGACTGTCTGTGCAATGCCTGATAACACGGTGCAAGCTGGCGGATGATGAGGTCGAGCTGGTGTTTGAGGATTTGGTTTTGTTGGGACTGCTCTTTGTCGGTCTGCTCCAAATCGGCAAACTCCTGTCGGATGGCTTCGATGCTTGCATCGAAGGTGGCCGGTTCGGTCTGCGGCATTTGGTTGAGGAGTTCGGCGATGTGGTGGGTCAGGCGAGCATATGGGGCGAAGGTATCGCTGCCGTCGTGATGAACCTGGTCGCGGTACGCGCCGAGCGCGGAAATGTGGCCGGTCAGCGCATAGCTGGTTTTGAGCAGGGTAAAACCGTCTTGCAGGCGGTCTTGGTATTTTTTCGGGTTGCTGCTCATGTCGGATAAGGTGCTGCTGAGGGCGGCGGTACTTTCGTGGGCTTGGCGGCGGGTGAGGCGGTAGTCGACATCATCGCGGCTGCCGTTTTGCAGCTGGTCGAGGATGGCGTCGAGATAGCGGCCGTTGGCAGTGATGGTCTGGGCGGCGGTATGGCTGAGGGTGAGGTAACGCCAATCAGGCCAGAGGTAGGTGGCGGCAGCCCATGCGATAACGGAACCGACGATGGTGTCGATGATGCGGATGGGCATGGCGTGGTACACGTCCAAACCGGCAAGCGAGAGGCTGGTCAGGGCTTGGATGGTGATGAAGAAGGTGGAGAAGCTGTATTTGTAGCTTCGGGTCATGAAGAACAGGGTGGTGCTGGCGATGACAATCCAGAGTTTGGTTTCAACGGACGGGGTGAAGTAGGGGACGAGAGAACCGACAATTACGCCGAGAATCGTGCCGGCGATACGTTGGTACACGCGGCTTTTGGTGGCGGTGTAGTTGGGCTGGCAGACGAAAAGGGCGGTCAGCAGAATCCAGTAGCCGAGATTGAGATGGAGGATTTCGACAATGATGCAGGCCGCGGCCACGACGATGGAGAGGCGGGTGGCATGGCGGAATACGCCGGAGTCGAAATTGAGTTGGCTGATGACGGTTTCGCCGATATTGCGGAACTTGGTGTTTTCAAGGGCGGCGATGCGGGTGTCGGCGTTGTCGTTTTCGGCAAGGGACGCATCGTTTTGCAGTTGCCGCAGTTGGTAATCGACGCTGCTGAGATTGTCGAGCAGACGGCGGATATTGTAGAGGTTGGCATTATCGGCATGGGTCTCGGCAAAATGGCTGAGGGATTGGCGGCAGCCTTCCATGGCGCGGCCGAGGCGTTTGCTGTATGCGTAGGGTTTGTTGTTGCGCAGGGAGGCGGCAACGTTGCGGCACGCCTGGCCTTGCATTTCGAGCAGGCGGCGGATGCGGAAGATGAGGTCGGTATTTTTGAGCTGCTCGGCCATTTCGCTGTAATCGACGTGGGCGGAGCTGATGCGTTCGTGCATGTCTTGCGCGCAGAGGTAGTAGCGCAGCATTTTGGCGGTACGCGGATGGCGGTGTTGGCCGCGCAACCGGTAGAAAAGTGCGCCGCGGCATTGGTTGAAGGCGGTAATCACGCCGGTGTTGCTCATGGCCAAGTCGATTTGGCGGTTGCCCAACCATGCGGCTTCGTCTGGATCGAAAAAGTCGGCTTTGGCATCGAAGTAGTTGCTGAGTGCGTCGTAGGCGTTGGCAACGGTTTCTTGGACGGGGCGGTGGGGCAGGATGATTTGGAAGATCAGGGTGTTGACGCTGTATAGAACAGTGCCCAACAGAATCATGACGGGATTGGTCAGCCGGTAGGTCTCGGGGGTGTAGGTCAGCGTGGTGTAGGTGGCGACGGCGAGCGCACCGAAAGCGAAGGTGCGGTATTTGAGGCCGACGGTGCCGAGGATGGTAAAGCCGAAAGTCATCAGGGTCATGGCCAAGATGAAGGGGACGCCTGTGCCGATGGTGCTTTGGGCAAGCAATGAGGAGAGGGTAAACAGGGCAACGGTGATGACGATGTTTTTCAGACGGCCTGTGAGGCGGTTGTCCAAATCGACCAAACCGCCGGCAATAATGCCGAGTACGAAGGGCATCACCAGTTTGGGCGTGTCGAAGTGCCAAACGAGGGTGGCGGCGATGAATACGCTGGCGAAGACGGGCAGGGAGGCAATGATCAGAGGTTTGAGCGGCGGAGTGTTCATGATGGTGTTGTTTATTATTCGTTATGAGGAGAATGATTGGATTTTAACAGGATTTTCAGTCGGTTTCAGAATGCTTTAAATGAGATAAGGCCGTCTGAACGGATACGGGGAAATACTTGATTTCGTTTCCACATCCGTTCAGACGGCCTTGTTTGGCTTATGCCATCAGGTCATCAGGTTGAGGTCGCTGATGCGGTCGTAGAGGCGTTCGGTATTGTTGCCCTCGTCGTGCATTTGAATGCGCAGGCGCAAATCGTTGGCGGATACCGCTTGGCGCAGAGCTTCGCTGAGTTCGATCTGGCCCTGTGCGTAGAGGTTGAAGAGGTTTTGGTCGAACGTCTGCATGCCGTTGCTGCCGGAGCGTGCCATCAGGTCGCGGATTTCCAGTAATTCGCCTTTGAAAATCAGGTCCTGCATGGCTGGAGTGTTGAGCAGGAGGTCGGTAACGGCCGTGCGTTGGCGGTTTTTCTTGATGGTGAGGCGTTGGCCGATGATGCCGACGAGGTTTAACGCTAAATCCATCAAAACCTGTTGGCGTCGGTCTTCCGGATAGAAGTTGATGATGCGCTCGATGGTTTGGGAGGCTGTGCTGGCATGGATGGTGAAAACGCACAGATGGCCGGTTTGAGCCAACTGGAGGGCGTATTCCATGCTTTCTTCGCTGCGGACTTCGCCGATACAGACGACATCGGGTGCTTGACGCATGGCGCTTTGAACGGCGGTTTTCCAGTTGTCGGTATCGATGCCGATTTCGCGCTGGGTGAAGATGCTGCGGCAAGGTTTGTAGATAAACTCGATGGGGTCTTCGATGGTGACGATATGGCCGGGCAGCTTTTGGTTGCGGTAGTTGAGCATGGAGGCCATGGTGGTGGACTTACCCGAACCGGTCGGGCCGGCGAGGATCAGCAGGCCGCGTGGCGCGAGTGCAAGCTCTTGGAGCTTTTCGGGTAAGCCGAGTGTCTTCATTTCGGGAATGTCTTGGCTGACGCGGCGCAATACCATGCCGACGCGGCCTTGCTCGTGGTAGGCGTTGACGCGGTAGCGCGTGTTGCTGCGCGATTGGACGGAATAGTTGATTTCCCAGTCGCGATTGAAGGCTTCGAGCTGGTCGGGGTTCATGGTGGATTCGGCGATGGCGGCGGTGTCCGCGCCGGTCAGCGCCTTGTGGGGCATGGGCGTGAGGGTGCCGCCGACTTTGATGGCAGGGGGAAAGCCTGCGCTGATGAAGATGTCGGATGCGTTGCGTTTTTCGGCCTCTTCACACATGCGGTCGAGCAGGGGATGAAGATGCGTGCCGATTTCGGCCGGGGTGGGGATGTGCGGTGCTTGGTTTTTTTGTGAGTAGGCTTGCACCATTTCGCTTAACAGGTCGTGCAGAGGGGCGAGGTCGCTCATGATGATTCTCTTTAAAACGGGTATTCGGTCAGGCTGAAAGGCCGTCTGAAAACGGGATGATGGGGTTCAGACGGCCTGAATATGGTTTAGAAAACAGAGAGGTTTTCGATGTTTTGCGCTTTGCTGCGTGCCAGCTCGGGGCTGATGGTGCCTTGGCGGACAAGGGTTTGCAGGGCTTGATCGAGGGTTTGCATACCGTGGGCCTGACCGGTTTGGAGGACGGCGTTGATTTGGGCGATTTTATTCTCGCGGATGAGGTTGCGTACGGCCGGTGTGGAAATTAGGATTTCGTGTGCGGCGACGCGGCCGTTGCCGTCGCGGGTTTTCAGCAGGGTTTGGGAAATAATGGCGCGCAAGGATTCGGACAACATGGAGCGCACGATTTCTTTTTCGCCTGCAGGGAATACGTCGACAATACGGTCGATGGTTTTGGCGGCGCCGGTCGTGTGCAGCGTGCCGAAAACCAAGTGGCCGGTTTCGGCGGCGGTCAGGGCGAGGGAGATGGTTTCAGGGTCGCGCATCTCACCGATCAAAATCACGTCGGGGTCTTCGCGCAGTGCGGAACGCAGGGCGTTGGTGAAGCTGTGGGTGTGTTGATGCAGCTCGCGCTGGTTGATGAGCGCCTTTTTGCTTTGGTGGACGAACTCAATCGGGTCTTCGATGGTCAGAATGTGGGCCGGTTGGGTTTCGTTGATGTAGTTGACCATCGCCGCCAGCGTGGTGGATTTACCCGAACCGGTCGGGCCGGTTACCAAGACCAAACCGCGTGGATTTTCGGCAATTTTTTGGAAAATGCGCGGCGCACGCAATTCTTCCAGCGTTAGGACGGTGCTCGGAATGGTACGGAATACGGCGGCCGGGCCGCGTTCGGTCATAAAGGCGTTGACGCGGAAACGGGCAACATTGGGCAGCTCAAATGAGAAATCGACTTCAAAATCCTGTTGGTAGAGCTTGCGCTGGTGGTCGTTCATGACCGAGGTAATCATGGTACCGACTTCTTCCGAACTCATCTCGGGCAGGTTGATGCGGCGGATGTCGCCGTGTACGCGTATCATGGGGGAAATGCCCGAACTTAAATGGAGGTCGGAGGCTTTGTTTTTCACGCCGAACGCGAGTAAGTCGGTAATCTGCATAATGTGGCCTTGTTTTGGTTTAGAATAATAAAATCGCTTTATTTTAAATAGATAAACCCGTTCGACCAAGTAAAATTTTCAAAATGCCGAGTGATGAACGGGTTAAAGGAGAAAACCATGTCGGTATTGCAACAAAACTATCGGGACGTATGCCGGGCGGTTGAACAGGCGGCTGAGGCTGCCGGACGGCCTGCGGAAGCGGTGAAGCTGGTAGCGGTCAGCAAGACCTTTCCGGCAGACGATATCCGCGCAGTATATGCGGCCGGTCAGCGCGATTTTGGCGAGAACTATATTCAGGAATGGTTTGAGAAAACGGAAACGCTGGCCGATTTGCCGGATATTGTTTGGCACGTTATCGGCGATGTGCAGTCCAATAAAACCAAATTTGTGGCCGAACGCGCACATTGGGTGCATACGATAGGCCGTCTGAAAACGGCGCGGCGCTTGAGCGAACAAAGGTCGTCTGAAATGCCGCCGTTGCAGGTGTGCATTGAAGTGAACATTGCCGCAGAGGAGGCGAAACACGGCGTAGCGCCCGCAGAAGCGATTGCGCTGGCCCTTGAAGTGGCCAAGTTGCCGAATATTAAAGTGCGCGGATTGATGTGTGTGGCCAAGGCCGACAGCAGCGACGATGAGTTACGCAGCCAGTTTCATACCATGCAGCGGCTGTTGGCTGAGTTGAATGCGGCAGGCGTCGAAGCAGATGTTTTGTCTATGGGTATGTCCGGAGATATGCCAATCGCGGTAGAATGCGGCGCAACCCACGTCCGCATCGGCAGCGCGATTTTCGGTAAGCGGCATTATCCTCAATAAAAGTAATAGGCCGTCTGAACAGGGTAGACAGCAGTTTCAGACGGCCTGATCGATATCACAAAGGAGTGACATATATATGAATATCTATTTTCTCGGCGGCGGCAATATGGCGACTGCCATTGCAGGCGGTTTGGTCAAACAAGACGGTTATCGTGTTCACATTGTCGAACGCGGCGCCGAAAGACGAGCGCAACTGGAGCAAGAATTGGGCGTAGCCACTTCTGAAAACCTGCCAGAATTGAGTGCGGACGATGTCCTCATTCTCGCCGTCAAACCGCAAGACATGCAGGCAGCCTGTCAAAACATCCGTTTGAATGGTGCGCTGGTGTTGTCCGTAGCGGCAGGTTTGTCCATCGATACCCTCAGCCATTATCTGGACGGTACACGCCGTATCGTGCGCATCATGCCCAATACGCCGGCCAAAATCGGTTTGGGCGTATCCGGTATGTTTGCCGATGCAGGCGTTTCAGAAGCCGACCGCACAGCCGCAGACGGCATCATGCGCTCTGTCGGCACAACCGTTTGGCTGAACGAGGAAGAGCAACTCCACAATATTACCGGCATCAGCGGCAGCGGCCCCGCCTATGTTTTCTATCTGTTGGGCGCGCTCCAAAATGCGGCTTTGGCACAAGGTTTCAACGAACAAGATGCACGCGAACTGAGCCTCGCTACATTTAAAGGCGCAGTGGCTTTGGCCGAACAAACCGGCGAAGCATTCGCACAATTACAGCAAAACGTGACTTCCAAAGGCGGCACGACACACGAAGCCATCGAAACCTTCAAAGCACGTCACGTTGCCGAAGCCATCGAACAGGGCGTAGAAGCTTGCGTTAAACGTTCGCAAGAAATGGCACAACAATATAAGGCCGTCTGAACATGCGTGGCGACTTGCTCTTATTATTGGCAGACGCTATTGCCATCCTGTGTATCACACGCTTTTTGCTCCGATACGCAGGATTGGCAGCAGAACATCCCCTGCTCAAATTCAGCATACAGGCAACAGGTTGGCTGACCAAACCTTGGCAAAAAGCATTTCCATCCGGCGCGAAAACCGATTGGTACTGCCTGCCTTCAGGTTTTCTGGTGTACTACCTTGCCTGTACCGCCATTATTTTCATCTCGCCGGCGCTATCCATCAGCAATAAGCTGATTTTGGCAAACTTCTGGTTTGCCGCACTCCATATGCTGAAGGCCGCAGCTTATACATTACTTATTGGTCTGATTATTAGAATGGTGTCCAGTATACAGGGCCGGTATTCGCCGTTGACTTATGCCATCGAACGAATCTTGCAGCCATTGCTCAAACCGTTTTCCTTCTTACGCGCAGGACGATACGATTTTTCAGGCAGTTTGTTGGCACTCTTATTATGGTTGTGGCTGACCCGATGGTTTCCCCAACTTATCCAGCAAACCAACCTGTGGTTGCTTCAATAGGCCGTCTGAAAGCGCAGCAGGTATTAACGACCAAAAATACAACGTCCTAAAAAGTGCTTTAATACATTTAGGTGTAAGGTAGTGCAAAAAAGTGCAAATCGAAATATAAAGAACAAATGAATAGGTAAAACATGATATGATTCGCCCAATTTCCAAAACGGAAATTCAAGAAAACCCAATAAAAGCAAACCCGTAGCATCCAAATCATTAACAACAAACCGAAAGCAGACACCATGGCAAAGCTGACAGAACAAGATATTTTAAACTGGGATGGTCCTGAAGAGGACTACATGAACAGCGACCAATTGGCCTTCTTCCGCGAACTACTGGTTAAAATGCAAGAAGAACTGATTGAAAATGCAAACACCACTACTGGCCATCTTCAAGAGCACGAATCCGCTCCCGATCCTGCCGATAGAGCTACTCAAGAAGAAGAATACGCTTTAGAACTGCGCACCCGCGATCGCGAGCGTAAACTTCTCAATAAAGTGCAAGCGACTCTCCGCAGTATTGACGAAGGCGATTACGGTTTCTGTGCCGATACCGGCGAACCCATCGGCCTCAAACGCCTGCTGGCACGTCCGACTGCGACATTGTCCGTAGAAGCGCAAGAGCGACGCGAACGAATGAAAAAACAGTTCGCCGACTAAGAATTATAGATATAGAAACCTCAAAAGGCCGTCTGAAAGAGCAATTCAGACGGCCTTTAGTTTGAGACCTTTGCAAAATTCCCCAAAATCCCCTAAATTCCCACCAAGACATTTAGGGGATTTTCCATGAGCACCTTCT
>NZ_JBQCVS010000018.1:0-40317 GCF_051958155.1 Neisseria sp. P0014.S009
TGCTCATGGAAAATCCCCTAAATGTCTTGGTGGGAATTTAGGGGATTTTGGGGAATTTTGCAAAGGTCTCGGCCTTTAAATCATTATTACGGCATTCGTTTATGATTGGTCGATGGTTTTATCCAGTCCTTGGGTCAGACCGTTGATATCGCCACCATTCAATCCCAACTCTTTCAAGAGACCGTCAACCAATGGGGCTTGGCTGCGGTAGCGCAGGGCGCTGTTGACCATTTGGTCTGCAAGGCTGGCTTGTGTGGTTTGGCCGTCTGAAACACCTTCCGCACCGTTTGCACCACCGGCAAAGCCACCCAGACCATTGACTTGCAAGATTTTGATGTCTTCGATTTTTTCCATTGGGCGGACGGATTCGCGGATGATGTCAGGCAGGTGTTTTAAGAGGGCAAGGCGGACTTGCATTTCAACCTGTTCAACGCTCAGGACGTTGGCAGCTTCGTTCACAGCGCGTGTACCTTCTGCATCAACCTTGTATTGTTGCTCTTGCGCTTGCGCCAACAGAATCTTGGCATCGGCTTCACCTTTGGCTTGAAGGCGTTGTTTCTCGGCTTCGGCTTCGGCGGCGATACGCACGGCTTCAGCGCGGTCTTGTGCAGCTTGTTTTTCAGCTTCAGCGGCAACAGTGAGCGAAATCGCATCTTTTTGCGCAGCTTCTTCGGCGGCAATCAATTCAACCGCTTTGGCACGCTCGGCGCGTTCGGTTTCGCGTACGGTAATCACACTCTCTTCTTCGCGAACGGCGGCGGCGCGGGCTTTGTCGGCTTCGGCTTTGGCTTCGGATTCAGCACGCGATTTTTCGGCAACGGCGATGGCGCGGTCTTGCTCGGCCAATTCGATGGCTTTGCGGCGTTCAACCTCGGCCTGCTCAACGGCTTGGGCTTTTCTAATGTCTTCGTTTTTAATGTCGCGTTCGGCGGCAATGCGTTTCAAATCCACTTCGCGTTCAGCGGCAATTTTTGCTTCTTCCGCTTCACGTTTTTTCTGAGATTCTTGTTCGGCAATGCTGGCCTCTTGTTCGGCGCGGCGTACGGCAATCTCACGTTCTTGTTCGAGTTTGGCGTATTCTTCTTCGCGCGAGATTTTCAGGCGTTGCTGCTCGGCTTCGAGGTTTTTGGTTTTGATTGCCAAGTCGGTATCTTGTTCGATTTCGTTACGTTTTTTGCGGCGGCCTTCGATGGTTTCGGTCAGTTTGGTCAAACCTTCCGCGTCAAAGGCGTTTTGCGGGTTAAAGAACTCAAAGCTGGTTTGGTCGAGGCCGGTCAGGGAAACGGTTTCGAGTTCGAGACCGTTTTTGAATAAGTCTTCACTCACGACCTGTTGTACTTTCTGAACGAAATCAACACGTTTTTCATGCAGTTCTTCCATCGCCATTTCGGCGGCAACGGCGCGCAGGGCGTCAACGAATTTACCTTCAACGAGGTCTTTCAACTCATCGGGAGACATGGTTTTCATACCCAGCGTTTGTGCAGCGGTCGCAATGCTCTCGGCGCTGGGTTTAACGCGGACGTAAAATTCCGCCATCACGTCAACGCGCATACGGTCGCGGGTAATCAGCGCTTGTTGGGCAGCGCGGCGTACTTCAAGGCGCAGTGTATTCATGTTGACGGGGATAATTTCGTGCAATACGGGCAGCACCATCGCACCGCCGTTCATAATGACTTTTTCGCCACCAAAACCGGTGCGGACAAATGAAACTTCTTTGCTGGCACGGCGATACAGACGGGTCAGGATGAGGCCGAGTACAAACAGCGCGACGAGTATGACGCCGGCGATAGTGCCGATAGAGACCAAATTCATGGTTTTTCCTTTCTTCTTGTTAATATGCCTTTTGGGGCGGTGGATTCAGAAGGCTTTGAGGGAAAGAGGCCGTCTGAAAGGGTTAAAATTCTTAGTTTTCTCGTTCAGGTTCTTTTGTTTCAGGTTCATTTGCTATTAAAGTTTCAAACTCTGATTCTTTAAACGTTTTGGCTTGAAGTTTCATGAATTTTTCCGCAAAACTCAAATTCGATGCTTCAGACAAATAAATAAATGATAACCCTATAAAAGGAAATGATATAATTGCTAAAAATATGAAAGAATAATAAGAATTTTTAAAATCAACTTGGGTAGGCACCCATAAAATTACTGCTGCTATTATTGCAAAATAAAATATCTAATATAATTCAATATATAATTTTTTAACCTTCTCTTTCTATCATTGAATTTTTCTTTAAAACATACTTTCCCAACTATTGCAGAATATTCCAAGTATTTCAATCCCAAAGTGTAATACCTTAAAGCTCGATTAGGAGACTTCATCCCTAAGCAATAAATAATTTCCTCAGAATCCAATTTATTCGTACCGGAAACTGCACCGTATCCTTTTTCAATTAAATAAGCATGAGGTTTTGCATCTTGGTGTTCTGCTTGCTCAATCAGGTGGATTAATTCTTTTGCCTGCCTATATTCAATTCGACTTTTAGAAAGTCTTTCCAAACCATTAAATTTGCGCATTAAATTATGTAATCCAAACATACTGATTACTGCCACAAGCACAGCTGATATATTGAACCAGTTATCCATAATCCATCTAGGCATTTCTTATTACTCCTTCTTAAAATAATAAATTGCCAAAAAATTTAAGGCTCTAAAATAAAGAATATAAACATATCATCGTCATTCTCGCGCAGACGAGAATCCAGAAACTTAAAAGGTTCAGCCATTTTCAAATCTTCTTGGAATTCCGAGAACTGGATTCCCACCTACGCGGGAATGACGACAGTCAATATCCGTATTTTCTGTAATGCTGCAAAAATTGCGGTTTCAGACGGCCTTAATCTACCAAGCTGCCGCTCGGATTCAAAATCGCTTTAAATGTATTTCCGTCCAACGACACCAGTAATACCGCATCTCCTTGTTTCAATACATCTTCAGAGTCAGGCTCTACCATCACATAATGCTGTTGGCCGTAAGCATCTTTCACGCGCACCTGCGCCGCATTGCCTACCCGAGCTTCGCCCAATACCACCGTGCCGACGCGGCCGATTAAACTTTCCTGTAAAACGGCAGTGGTTTCATCTTTCGGCATAATTTTGTACAAACCGCTAGCCGTCACGCGTACCAAGGGTAGGGAAATAAACCAAACAATGACTGCTGCCAGCGTGCCATTCAGATAACTGCCGAATACAGTGGCAAAGGCCGTCTGAAACAGATAACCCGTCAATCCGTATACGGCAAGAAACACCACCATCAACATCAACACTGGAATACGTCCGACATACAGCCAGCTCAGGAAACGCACGAATATGCCTGCATCCGCCACATCCAATCCGACCTCGGCGTGCGCAGTTTCGGTCAGGCTGTCGGGCAACAGGTTGTCCAACCAGTCGCTAATACCGCCTGCCAGCATGGAAATGACTTCAAACACACCGAGCAAAACCATCAGCGCAATGGCAATGCCGAAGATTTCAGTTTCGGGGGCGTTGATTAGATTCCACATATTGCATTTCCTTATTCTTTTTAATTTTTTCTTTATTGGAGTTGTATTTGGAATAATACATTTTTAATGTTGGTGGGGTTTGTTTGGATTTTATCTATTTAATATAAGTAAATCTAAAAGCATCCACACCCAAAAGATATATGCAATCCAAAATAAACGGTGCTTGAAGAAGTTTTTAAACTGTATTTGAGTTAGGCATTTCTTCTCCAATAAATCTAAGAGTTTTTGCTGCTCTTGGTTGTCACATTTTTCCAAGATTTCGGTTTTTAACAATTTTATGGCTTTTTTAATAGAAACTTTCCATCCATCTGCAATTAATTTGTCTCCATATTTTGCCTTCACGTCATTCATAATGATAACAACATAGAATCCCATGATTAAAATAGCAGCAACTATTGCGGGTATGGGGTGATTATCACCAAGAGACCAAACCGCGATAGTTGATAACAGCAACCATGCAGCATGGTGATTCAACATCTTATGGTAGTAAGCAATCTGCTCAGCAAGCTCATAAATCTTATTAACAAAATTCATCTTATTTCCCTGCTTTCAATGCTGCCAATCTTTCGGCAATGCGGTTGTTGCGGCTTAAGTCTTCCAGTTCTTTCAGCTTGGCTAACTGCGCCGCATCAGTGCTGCTGTGTACCGAGTTTTGGCGACCCATCACACGGTCGAAGGCATTGCCGCTTTTTTCAGCATCACGGGCAATGCGATTGAGGTCGCTGCCGTTGCCACCGGCTGTTTTGCCTGTGCCCATGCTTTGCTGTGTGGTACGCCAGTCTTGCAACTGCTGCTGCATCTCGCGTTTTTTCGCCTGCAGGGCGGCGATAAAGCCTTCGAGCTCTTTTTCTTGTGCGGCACAATCGGCAATGGTGTTTTCCAAAACAGGCAGACGCGCTTCGATGTCCATCTGTTCGGCGATACCCGCTTCGGCAAGATCATCGCGACCAGCATCTACGGCGGCTTGCAGATTGGCATCGATGGCCTCGTGGCGATTACTTTCATCGGCCATTTTCTTGGCGGCAAGATGTTTCTGAGCTAACACTTTGCCCAATTCAGCACGCACCTCATCTACTGCGCGCTCAATTTCGCGGATACTTTCGTTCATGACCGCTTCAGGCGCGAGGTTTTCCGCCGCATCAATCAGGGTATGAAAACCGCCGCTTACCAGACGGCCTACTCGGCGGGATAGGGTTTCGCTCATTTGGATTTTCCTTTCACTAAAATGTGTTTGTTTCATTTGGTATGGCGGCAGTCTTAAACTTCATTTGCCTGCTGCACAATCTTCGCCAGTTTCAAAGTGTTTTCAAGCTGTTGCAGAACGCTGTCGTCGTATGCTGCACCTTTGCCGGTTACGGCGAGTTGCAAGATGCTGTCGGTGAGGCGGACGATGCGCCACATCAGTTCGCGCTCGTATTTTTTCAAATCGTCGAGGTCAGCTTCTTCGGGCAGGTCGGCGGCGAGTGTTGCGCCTAAGTCAGGCAGTTGTTCAAACAACCTCGCCACGATATGCGAATGCACTCCGGCCTGTTTTTCAGCGTGCAAGATTTCGTGTTTCGCCGCTTGGAAAAATTGCTCCTGCGCCGTCAGTGCGGAGCTGTAATCGCGCGTTTGCGTATGCGCCAAGCGAGCTAACTTGAGCAATTCGCGGATTTTTTCAGACGGCGTATTCGCACCTTCGATTTTTAGTTCAGCAATAAAATCAGCATCTTCCTGAGTGATGCGCACACTAATTGGGATACGGTTCGTTGCATTCATATTCGTCTGCTTTGGTTTGTATTCATTTGAATACAAATATACAAGATGGGATTCTGAGGCGCAATACCTGAAACCGTATATTTATGTAAACATCAGGCCGTCTGAAACTTGATTTTCGGTTTTCGGACGGCCTTTTCCTTTATAATCCGTACATTATTTTCATACACACAGCAGGTTCTCCATGTCCAACAAACCTACACTCCTTCTCGTTGACGGCTCTTCTTATCTTTACCGCGCCTATCATGCCATGGGGCAGAATTTGTCTGCGCCCGACGGTGCGCCGACTGGGGCGATGTATGGCGTGTTGAACATGCTGCGCCGACTGCGGGCGGATTATGTGCACGACTATTGCGCGGTGGTGTTTGATGCGAAGGGCAAAAATTTTCGCCACGAGATGTTCCCCGACTATAAGGCGACGCGTCCGCCGATGCCGGACGATTTGCGCCCGCAGGCGGAAGCCTTGCCGGATTTGGTGCGCCTGATGGGCTGGCCGGTATTGGTGATTCCGCAGGTGGAAGCGGACGACGTTATCGGCACTTTGGCTAAGATGGCTAGCGAAGCAGGGTGGAACGTGGTGGTATCCACCGGCGATAAGGACATGGCGCAGTTGGTGAATGAGCGCGTGACGCTGGTGAACACGATGAGCGGCGAAACGCTGGATATTGAAGGCGTGAAGGAAAAATTCGGCGTACGCCCCGACCAAATCCGCGATTATCTCGCGCTGATGGGCGACAAGGTGGACAAT
Source organism: Neisseria sp. P0014.S009 (assembly GCF_051958155.1). Taxonomy (NCBI): domain Bacteria; kingdom Pseudomonadati; phylum Pseudomonadota; class Betaproteobacteria; order Neisseriales; family Neisseriaceae; genus Neisseria; species Neisseria sp. P0014.S009. Next base: position 5,997 of record NZ_JBQCVS010000018.1, read on the forward strand.
GTGCCAGGTGTGGAAAAATGCGGCCCGAAAACCGCGGTGAAGTGGCTGGAAGCCTACGGCTCGCTGGCTGGTGTGATGGAACACGCTGGCGAAGTCAAAGGCAAGGTCGGCGAAAACCTGCAAGCCGCTTTGGAACAACTGCCGCTGTCGTATGATTTGGTAACGATTAAAACCGATTTGGATTTGCACACCGAGCTTTCAGACGGCCTTGAAAGCCTGCGCCGCACTACGCCTAAATGGGCGCAGCTGGTTGTCGATTTCAAACGCTGGGGCTTCCGTACTTGGCTGAAAGAGGCGGAAAGCCGTATGCACGAAGCGCAAAACACTGATTTGTTCGGCAGTGAGCATATCGGCGAACAAGCCGCATTGGCGATGGAAACACAGCCTGAAAAACAACCCGAACTTGCCCCAGCCCCTGAAAAACTGGATTATCAAGCCGTTACCACCGAAGCGCAGTTTGCCGCCTTGTTGGACAAACTGGCGAAGGCGGACAAAATCGGCATTGATACGGAAACCACGTCATTAGACGCGATGAATGCCGCGCTGGTCGGCATCAGCATTGCGTTCCAAGCAGGGGAGGCGGTTTACATTCCCGTAGGGCATAGCCTGACCGCTGCACCCGAACAGCTTGATTTACAAGACGTATTAGGCCGTCTGAAACCGCATTTGGAAAACCCCGCCCTGAAAAAAATCGGGCAAAACCTCAAATACGACCAACACGTTTTCGCCAACTACAACATCGCCCTGAACGGCATTGCCGGCGATTCCATGCTCGCTTCCTATATCATCGAGAGCCACCTTGGACACGGCTTGGACGAATTGTCCGAACGCTGGCTCGGCTTGGAAACCATTACCTACGAATCGCTGTGCGGCAAAGGCGCGAAGCAAATTAGTTTTGCCGATGTCGCCATCGAACAGGCGACCGAATACGCCGCCCAAGACGCCGATTTCGCCCTGCGCCTCGAAGCGCACCTGCGCGCGCAAATGGACGCCAAACAGCTTGAAATGTATGAAAAAATGGAGCTGCCTGTCGCGCAAGTATTGTTTGAAATGGAACGCAACGGCGTGCAAATCGACCGCGCCGAACTCGCCCGCCAAAGCGCAGAACTCGGCGCCGAGCTGATGAAGCTCGAACAAGAAGCCTACGCCGCCGCAGGCCAGCCGTTCAACCTCAACTCGCCCAAACAGCTGCAAGAGATCCTGTTCGACAAAATGGGCATCCCCACCAAAGGCCTGAAAAAAACCGTCAAAGGCGGCATTTCCACCAACGAAGCCGTGCTCGAACAGCTTGCGCCCGACTACCCCCTGCCCAAAATCATCCTGCAAAACCGCAGCCTGGCGAAACTCAAATCCACCTACACCGACAAACTGCCCGAAATGATTTCCCCCAAAGACGGCCGTGTGCATACCACTTACGCCCAAGCCGTCGCCATTACCGGCCGCCTCGCCAGCAACAACCCCAACCTGCAAAACATCCCCATCCGCACCGTAGAAGGCCGCCGCGTGCGCCGTGCCTTTACCGCACCGCAAGGCAGCGTCATCGTTTCCGCCGACTATTCCCAAATTGAGCTGCGCATCATGGCGCACCTCTCCGGCGACAAAACCCTGATTACCGCGTTCCAAAACGGCGAAGACGTCCACCGCCGCACCGCCGCCGAAGTGTTCGGTATTGCCCCCGAAAACGTCTCGTCCGAACAACGCCGCTACGCCAAAACCATCAACTTCGGCCTGATTTACGGCATGGGCCAATACGGCCTCGCCAAATCATTGGGCATCGACAACATCTCCGCCAAAAACTTTATCGACCGCTACTTCGCCCGCTATCCCGGCGTCGCCGAATACATGCAGCGCACCAAAGAACAAGCCGCCGCCCAAGGCTTTGTCGAAACCCTGTTCGGCCGCCGCCTCTACCTGCCCGACATCCGCAACAAAAACGCCAACGCCCGCGCCGGAGCCGAACGCGCCGCCATCAACGCCCCCATGCAAGGCACCGCGTCCGACCTCATCAAACGTGCCATGATAGACGTATCCCGCTGGCTGGATTCAGATGGCCTGAAAACCAAACTGATTATGCAGGTGCATGACGAATTGGTGTTGGAAGTACCCGAAGCCGAACTGGATTTGGTCAAAGAAAAACTGCCGCAGATTATGGCGAAAGTAGATGAGGAGATGTTGAACGTGCCGCTGGTGGCAGAAGTAGGCGTGGGGATGAATTGGGAAGAGGCACATTGATAAAAAATTAAAGATGGTATAAATTCATACCATCTTTTTTAATATTTCCCTTGGAGGTTAGCTTAATAAGTTTCCAATAAAGCAAATTAGGACAAATACTAGTTTGGATATTTTTTGTTAACCCAAGTTTTTAGTATATCTAATAATTGATTTAGAAACTGTGTGGCTGGAAAATTGTTAAGACCATTTTCTTGCTCTTTATTTCGTTCGCTATTCTCAGTTTTTGATAACACCTTCACTAATAAAAACAAAATAGTAGTTGGAGGTAATGCTAATATCATTGCTATATGCCATAAGTTATTAGATTTACTTTCATTACTGCAAAAAATCCATAATGCAAGCATAAAATATAAGCCAACGATGACCATTACTCCAAGCCAAATGACCTGTTCGAATAATTCTCTCCTCTGGCTTTCTGCATCTAGAAGTGCTTTGTTAACTTGATCTTGAAATTTAGTGTTTGGGATACCTCCAACTCCCTCTTTATCAGCAAAACCTAGTAGTGAATCATCTGATGATGAATCTGAAGAGATCTCAACATTACGTGGAATTTCTTTGCTGCTGTGTTTAATTTTGTTTTCATTATTTTTCATATAATTTTAGTATCCAATATTATCATCATTTTCTACAGGCCAACCTAGATTTCTCAGTCGGTAAGTTATCGCAGGTTTTGATACATTAAACCATCTTGCTAATTCATAAATATCTTTAATATTTTCCTTTTGTATAAGATGATTAACAGCCACTTCAGGCATAATCAGTTCCGCTGCAAATCTATTAGCAGCAGCCTCTCTTGGATCATAAACATCTTTAAATGAATAGTCATTGTCTCTGAATCCACCACCATGATTAAGAGCAAAATGCCCTAATTCATGTGCAAGAGTAAATCTTTGCCGTTGTTCAGAGTCTGTACTACGAATAGAACAAATAGCTTGCCCGTTAATTAAATCAAAACGCCCTGAAATATCCTCTCCACCTTCGAGGTAAGGGGCATATCGAACTCTAACTCCCAAATCATTCGCAATTTGTTCAAGGTTCACAGGAATCTTATAATCCCAGTACATTTCCAGAATACGTCTAGCCGTAGAAACTGCGGTCATGGCATACTCCTTTTTATTTAAATGCTAGATTAAATTGGGTATTGTACCTGATATATGGGCAATATGTGTTTTTTAAAGCTATCCGTAAGCCAGCGAGCTGTAGCCTGCATCTTAAAACTAGCCAGCTCTTGTCGGATACTTGTATCCGACAAGAGCCACTGCCATCTCAAATAACCGTCGGATTCGAGAATCCGACCTACTGAAGCTGGGCATCGGGTGTAGGGTGTGTGCGGTACGCACGCACGCGGTTGTTGAACCCCAAAAACACCCGAGGCCGTCTGAAAACCTGTTACAGAGTTTTTCAGACGACCTTTATTCTTCCCGCCGACAGGCATACAATCAAAAGTGCAGTACCTTTCATTGATTCAATACAAGGAGACAGTTATGCGCGGCATAAAATCAGTTGCATTGTTGTGTACTTTGGCATTGGGTGCGCCGGCGTTTTCGTCGGGTTTGACCAAAACGCTGCCGGGCGATTTGACGACGGCTCAGGCGCAGGCGGTGGTGCAGGCTTCGATGAAAAAGGCGCGTGAAATCAAGGTGCCGATGAATATCGCGGTCATGGACGCGGGCGGTAATTTGAAGGCGTTTGCGCGTATGGACGATGCGTTTATCGGCAGTATTGATATTGCGCAGAAAAAGGCGAAAACGGCGCGCTATTTCAATATGTCCACCCGCGATCTGGGCAAGGCTTCGCAGCCGGGCGGCGATCTTTACGGTATTGAGGTGACCAACGACGGTTTGGTGATTTTCCCCGGCGGTGTGCTGCTGGTGGATAAAAACGGTGTTATCGTCGGCAGCGTCGGCGTGAGCGGCGGTTCGGTCGATGAAGACGAAAGCGTCGCAAAAGCAGGTGCGGCGGTATTATCGGGAAGGTAAGCCGTAGTTTGAAACAAGACCCAATGCGTTTCTTTTCATGATTTGCGTTGGATTGCTGAAACAGACAGAGGCCGTCTGAAAATCCTTAAACATTTTCAGACGGCCTTTTTCTATGCCGATTCTCTATATTCTATTTGCCGTATGCTTTTATTCTCGGCCTTTTGTCTCTTTTTTTCATGAATAATGTTGCCGGTGTTACAATCGGCATATTCTTATTGTTATCAAACAGGTGTTTCATGCAGTTTTTTGGCCTGCTTATTCCTATTATTATCGGCTATTTTGCTGATGAGATGGCCACGGGCGTTATTATTGGGTCGTTGTTTTGGCTGGTTGTTTGGTCAATCGCCAAACAACGCCAAGAAGAGCGTCTGGCTGAATCTGCTACGGCAGGCGACAGGATGCAAAAGCTGGAGCAGGAAATCGAGCTGCTGAAACGGCGTTTGTCGGTGTTGGAGCATGAGGCTGTCCGTGATGAGGCGAAGGTAGGGCAGGGGCTTGAGGCTCGGGCTGTTGCCGATATTCAGACGGCCTCTGAGCCGCTTCATGTTCGGGTTGAGCCTGAGGCGGAAGCTGCGCCTGTTAAGCAGAAGATTGAAGAGGCGTTTGCACCTTCTTTTTCTATACCTATTAATCCTGTTTTTGCCAAGGCTGCTGCTTCGTCTGAGCCTGTTGTGGAAGAAGTTGTCGAGGCGGTTGCTCCGGTTGCTGCTGAACAAGCAGGGCTGCCTAAGGAAGAGGCTGTTGTTGCTTCGATGCCGTCTGAAAGCGAAGAAGCGCCATCGCGTCAATTCGTTATCCATAAAGATAAGGTGGAAGGCGGAGAGTACAAGTTTTCCGATAATCCGATTGTTGCTTGGTTTTTGCGCGGCAATCCGCTGTTGAAAACGGGTATTGTGGTGTTGTTCCTCGGTTTGGCGTTTTTGTTGCGCTATGCCTCCGAGCGGGTTCATGTGCCGGTGGAGCTGCGCTATCTGACTGTGGCGGGTGCGGGTTTGGCGGCGGTGGTCGGCGGCTGGAAGCTGCAAAGCCGTAAGCGTGAATATGGCTTGGTGTTGCAGGGTTTCGGCGTGGCGGTGATGTATTTGACGGCGTTGGCGGCGTTGAAACTGCATCCGCTTTTGCCTGTGTCGGTCGTGTTCGGGCTGATGGTAGCAATGGTTGTGCTGATGGCGTGGCTGGCGGTAAGGCAGAATGCGCAGATTATGGCGCAGGTTGCTTTAATCGGCGGTATGGCCGCGCCTTTGCTGACTTCAGACGGCAGCGGCAATTATTTGGTGCTATTCTCTTATCTTGCCCTGCTCAATGGTGGTGTGGCCGCGATTGCGTGGTTTAAGGCATGGCGTCCGCTGAACCTGACGGGTTTTGCCGCTACTTTTGCCATTGCCGCGCTGTGGGGCATGCGAAGTTATACGCCGCAACATTTCGCCACTACCGAGCCTTTCCTGATTTACCACTGGCTGCTCTATACCTTTATCGCGTATCTGTTCGCACGCCGTAAGTTGAAGGAAAACAGCGAAGACAACGTTACGCCGATTGCCGACAATGCGACTTTGGAAGAAATCGGCAAGAGTATTTATACACACGGCCTGCGCGTTCATGTCCTCGACCATACTTTATTGTTTGGCACGATGGCGGCGGCGTTCGGCTTGCAATACCGCATGGTGGAGCATTGGCCGTCTGCGGATGCGCTTTCTGCATTGGGTTTTGCCGCGGTTTACGGACTGGCCGCGCTGCTGCTGAAACGTCAGCAGGGGCTGTATATTTTGCGTCAGGCGTTTTTTGCGTTGGCGGTATTGTTCCTCACGATTGCCGTTCCGCTTTATTTTGAACCGAGCAATACGGTCATTTTGTGGAGTGCCGAATCCGCACTGGTTTATTTCTTCGGTTTGCGCCAACAGCGTCCGCATATCCGTTTGGGTGCGCTGATGGTTTATCTCTTGGCGGTACTGATTCAATTGGGCAATTATCAGGGCTTCGGTACGGATACCGTTCTGGAAGGGCAGTGGTTTACAACGGTTGTGGTGTTGCTTGGCGGAGCGGCGATTTATTTGCTGTGGTATTTCTCGCGTCGCGAAGGTTCGGCGCAATGGGAAAAATCCGTTCAGACGGCCGTGTTGTCTGCCGCCTTGCTGTACATCTCTATTTTGCCTTTGCTCTTCTTGGCCGACCAAGGCAGCATTGTCGCTCTCTCTGCTTTGGCAGCGGCGTGGGCATTCTGCCGGCGCAAACATGAGCCGAATGTGTTTATCACTTTTGTCTTGGGCAATGTATTGTTCGCCCTGTTGCTGCAAAGCAGCATCATTTATGAATCCAAAGGCTTCCTGAGCCATCTGTACCTTATTGCCGCTACGCCTTTGCTTTTTGCAGCTGCCTACGCGCTGCAATATCCGCGTGTACCGGTTGCAAGCGAAAAACCGGAAGGAAACGAGGTTTACTTTGCGCAGGTTTCAGGCTGGATCATCCTGCTTACTGCGTTGGCAACAGGCAGCTACGCCCTTTATATGCAATGGACAGGCGAGGAAACCCTGTTTATCGAGTTGTGGATGTGGCCGATATTTGCCGGCTTGCTGCTGTTTGCAAAACGTTTGAAATGGGAAGAGCTGTTGCAGGCAAACTTGGCATTCCTGCCCGTGTTTGCCATGCATTTCGTCTTCTACCATACCGAACACGCATGGACAGCCGCCGCAGCCTTGCCGCTTGCCGCCGCTACCGTGTTGAACTTCATTATTCTGAACAACTATCCGCGCCATGATCTGATTTGGTTGCACAAACTCAATATCACGATACTCGGCGTACTTTGGACGCTTTGGACCGCGCTGTATGTCGGCGGCCTTCTCTCCGGCGTTTGGTCGCAGCTCTCATGGCTGGTTGTGCCTTTAGCAATGTGGATTGTTTTCCATACTCAGCGCCAACGTGAATTTTTCAGACGGCATCAAACCATTTATCAGCATTTCGCCTTGCCGTTGTGCGCCCTTGCCGCCGCTTGTTGGATGCTGTGGACCAACTTCTCCACGCCGTTCCAATCTTCGCCGTTGCCGTATATTCCCGTGCTTAACCCATTGGAACTCGCCTGCGCCGGTATGCTTTGGTTTGCCCTGAAATCCCTGCCCGACGCCTTGCCGCCCGACCTTCGCCGTACCACGGCAACCACAGTTTCCGCCTTGGCATTTATGCTGATCAGCGCAGGCGTGATGCGCGTATGGCATTTCTACGACGGCATTACTTGGCGTCTTGACATCATGCTCCAATCCTTCGGCCTGCAAGCCAGCCTCTCCGTTGTTTGGGCAGTAACCGCCATTATCTTGATGGTACTTGGCAACCGCCGCAAACAGCGTTCCTACTGGATGACAGGCGCGACGCTGATGGGCATCGTGGTCGTCAAACTCTTCCTGATCGAGCTTTCCAACAGCGGCGGTATCGCGCGCATCGTCTCCTTCATCATCGTCGGCCTGTTGCTGCTTTTGGTCGGCTGGTTTGCCCCCGTTCCGCCTAAAGAAGAGAATGATGGCGAACACAAAGCCTAATCATTAACTTCAAATAAAAAGGCCGTCTGAAAAAGCAGCATTATCTGTTTTTAGACGGCCTTTATTTTTTAGAAGGTAGCATCTGCTTTGTTCTAGAATGTCTAATCGTATTGAGTTATGATGCCTTTTAATATTATATAAATGGATAAGCCGTAGGCCGTCTGAAAAAAGAAAACGGGTCTGCATACCACGCATGATGCGCCCGACAGACTGACCATAGGTGGACATATAAAGATAAAAACCGCTACCGAAGGAAATAGAAAATGCCTAACCGCAATGAGCTTCCCTTAATTTATTCTTGTTCCGGATGCTCCGATGTGGCGCAGCTGGCCAACAACACTGCCGTAGCGCTCGACCATGCCGGAGAATTTGAAATGTCGTGTATTTCCGGCGTGGGCGGCAAAGTCGCGCCGTTGGTGCGCAAAGCGCAGTCCGGACGGCCGATGTTGGTTATTGACGGCTGTCATCTGCATTGCGCCAAATCGTGTTTGGAAAATGTGGGCGTCGAAATCCCGGAAGGGCATCATGTAAAACTATATGAACTGGGCTACAAAAAACGCTTTGGCAAAAGCTATGACGAGGCTACGGTAGAAGAAGTTTATCAATATGTTTTGACGAAGAAGAAAGATACCTTCAGCAGCTAAATGCCTTGATTTGCGATTGTTATTTAATATGAAGGTATGATTTAAAAGTGGTTTGAATGTAACAAAGGCCGTCTGAAAACGGATAGCAATTTTGAGCTAAAACGTTTTCAGACGGCCTTTATCATTCCAAGCCTTCTAGTTTCTACATCTCTTCCAATTTCGCAAACTTGGTATCCAGTTCTTTCACGCCCTGTTTGCCGAAGTTGATGGTCAGTCGGGCGGATTCGCCTTTGTCTACGGCATCGATGATGACGCCGGTGCCGAATTTGGCGTGGCGGACGTTTTGGCCGATGCGGAAGCCTGCGTAGGTTTGGGGCTGTTTGTAGTCGTCGATGATTTTGTCTTTGAACATGGAGGTTTGGCGCGTGTTGCTGTAGCTGTCGTAGGCGGGTTTTTTGACGGACAGGTAGTGCAATACTTCGGGCGGGATTTCTTCGACAAAGCGGGAGACGATGCCGAATTGGGTTTGTCCGTGAAGCATGCGTTGCTGTGCCATGGTGATGTAGAGGCGTTTGCGGGCGCGGGTGATGGCGACGTACATGAGGCGGCGTTCTTCTTCGAGGCCGCCGCGTTCGGCAAGGCTCATTTCGCTGGGGAAGCGGCCTTCTTCCATGCCGGTGAGGAAGACGGCGTTGAATTCCAAGCCTTTGGAGGCGTGGACGGTCATCAGTTGGACGGCTTTTTCACCTGCGCCTGCTTGGTTTTCGCCGGATTCGAGGGCGGCGTTGCTCAAGAAAGCGAGGATAGGGAAGGCGGGGTCGTCTGAAATGTTTTCGGGCAGGGTTTCAAAGTTGCTGTCTTCGGGTTTGAACTCGATGGCGGCGTTGACGAGTTCGTCGAGGTTGTCGAGGCGGTCTTGGTTGTCGCCTTTTTGGGTTCGGTAGTGTTCGGTCAGGCCGCTGTCTTTGAGGATGCCGACGATGATTTCGGACAGGGGCATTTGTCCGACTTGGTTGCGCAGGGCTTCAATCAGGCGGACGAAGGCGGCGATTTTGGTGGCTTTTGCGCTGGCATTGCAGGCTGCCTGCCAGAGGGTGATGCCTTGTTCGTTTGAGGCCGTCTGAAGGTTTTCGATGGTGCGTGCGCCGATGCCGCGCGGTGGGAAGTTAATCACACGCAAGAGGGCGTTGTCGTCGTCGGGATTGACGGCAAGGCGCAGGTAGGCGAGGGCGTGTTTGATTTCTTGGCGTTCGTAAAAGCGCAGGCCGCCGTAGATTTTGTAGGGAATGCCGCTGCGGAACAGGTTTTGTTCGATGACGCGCGATTGGGCGTTGCTGCGGTAGAGGACAGCAATTTCGTCCAAATCCCAGCCTTCGCGTTCGAGGGCTTTGGTTTCGTCCACAATGAATTGGGCTTCTTCGAGGTCGGTAAAGGCGGAGTAGTAGCGGATTTTGTCGCCTGCTTCAGCGTCGGTGCGCAGGTTTTTGCCGAGGCGTTCGTCGTTGTTTTCGATGACGGCGTTGGCGGCGGCGAGGATGTTGCCGACGGAGCGGTAGTTTTGTTCGAGTTTGACGGGCGCGTCGATGTGGAATTCTTCCATCAGCGCGGTCATGTTGCCGACGTTTGCGCCGCGGAATCGGTAAATGCTTTGGTCGTCGTCGCCGACGGCAAAGACGGCGGCGTGGTTGCCGGCAATCAGTTTCAGCCACGCGTATTGCAGCTTGTTGGTGTCTTGGAACTCGTCGACCAAAATGTGATTGAAGCGGTTTTGGTAGTGCTGGCGCAGGATTTCGTTGTTTTGCAGCATTTCGTAGCTGCGGAGCATGAGTTCGGCAAAATCGACCACGCCTTCGCGTTGGCAGATTTTGTCGTATTCGGCGTAGCACTCAATCATGCGGCGTGTGTGCGGATCGGGCGCGCTCAACACGGAAGCGCGCAAACCGGATTCTTTTTGCGCGTTGATAAAGCCTTGCAGCGAACGCGGCGCGATGATTTCTTCGGCGATGTTGAGGCTTTTGAGCAGGCGTTTGATCAGGGAAAGCTGATCGCCGCTGTCGAGGATTTGGAAGGAAGAGGGCAGGCCGGCGTCGCGGTGGTGCAGGCGCAAAAAGCGGTGGCAGAGGCCGTGGAACGTGCCGAGCCACATGGCGCGGACGTTGACGGGAATCATCGCGCCCAAACGGGTCTGCATTTCTTTGGCGGCTTTGTTGGTAAACGTTACCGCCATAATGCTGTGCACGCTGGCTTGTCCGCTTTGCAAAAGCCATGCGATGCGCGTGGTCAGTACGCGCGTTTTGCCGCTGCCTGCGCCTGCCAAAACGAGGGCGGATTGCGGCGGCCAGGTTACGGCGGAGAGTTGTTCGGGGTTTAAGCCTTGCAGGAGATTGGGGGCGGATTCGTTGGGAAACATGAAGAGGCCGTCTGAAAAGAAATGGGAATGCGATATTTTAAAGGAAATACAAAAGGCCGTCTGAAAAGATGTTTCAGACGGCCTTTGTGTTGGAAGCCGATTAGAACGGACGTACTTCCAAACCGAACATACGGCGCGCGGTATTCAGCATTTGGCAGCTGAAGCCCCACTCGTTGTCGTACCATGCGAACACTTTAACCATTTTGCCTTCGGTTACTTTGGTCAGCGTAGAGTCGAATGTGCTGGCTTGGGTGGTGTGGTTGAAGTCCATGGAAACCAGCGGCAGGGTATTGTAGGCCAATACGCCTTTCAGACGGCCTTCTTCGGAAGCGGCTTTCATCAGCGCGTTGATTTCTTCGGCGGAAGTGTCGCGGCCTGCTTGGAAGCTCAGGTCAACCAGGGAAACGTTGACGGTCGGTACGCGGATGGCGAGGCCGTCGAGTTTGCCTTTCAGGTCTGGCAATACCAAACCGACGGCTTTTGCAGCACCGGTTTTGGTCGGAATCATGTTTTCCACGCCGCTACGCGCACGGCGCAGGTCTTTGTGGCGTACGTCGGTTACGGTTTGGTCGTTGGTCAGCGCGTGGATGGTGGTCATCACGCCGTTTACGATGCCGATGTTTTCGTTCAATACTTTGGCCACGGGTGCCAGGCAGTTGGTGGTACAAGACGCGTTGGAGATAACGGTCATGTCGTCGGTAATCACGTCGTCGTTTACGCCGTAAACTACGGTTGCGTCAACGTCATCGCCGCCAGGAGCGGAAATCAGCACTTTTTTCGCGCCGCTTTCCAAGTGGATTTTGGCTTTCTCTTTGCTGGTGAACGCGCCGGTACATTCCATTACCAGGTCAACGCCCAATTCGCCCCATGGCAATTCGGCTGGGTTGCGGGTAGAGAAGTAAGGGATTTTTTTACCGTCGATGATGAGGTGTTTCTCATCGTGGGAAACTTCAGAGTTGAAGCGGCCGTGAACAGTGTCAAATTTGGTCAGGTGAGCATTGGTCTCGATGCTGCCGCTGGCATTGATGGCAACGATGTCGAGTTGGTCTTGCAGTTTGTAGTCAAAAATAGCGCGCACTACTTGGCGGCCGATGCGGCCGTAACCGTTGATGGCAACTTTGATACCCATGGCTTTTCCTCTTCTTTTGGGTTTGGGTTGTGGATTGAATGGCGGCAATTATAGCAAAAATGTAGTGCTGTGTAATTAATGTTTTATTGAAATTTTTTGGTTTGATTATTTTTAATTGTAGATGATTAGAGTAGAAATGCAGGTTTAAATTTAATGTTATTTAATATTTTTTGAAATTTTATTTTTATTAGTTGCATTTTTTGGTGTTTTATGTCCGTTTTAAATCATGGTAATGAAGAAAACGGGAAAAGGCGGATTGTTTTTGTTTATATTAAACGGAATTTTGGGACGGTTTCTTGATTACAACATGCAACAGTGAAATTTTCAGACGGCCCGAATTGGACGGAAGGAAAACAGGCCGTCTGAAACATTTTGATGACAGGGGATTTGAATGCGTTGGGTTGCCGCTTTTCCTTACGGGATAAGGGAAAGGCGGTTTGCGGCGAGGGCGGTTGTCAGTGGGAAGGGGAGGGAAAAACGGGGCTTGGGTGTTGCGTTTGGCTTGTATATAAAGAAGTGTATGAAGATTTTAGTCGTAGTGCATGAAGATTTTCCTTGCGATTTTAATGCAATACTGACTTGCCAACAGTGTTAAATTTTTTTACGATAAGGTCAGATTATGTTTGCATGGCCATAAGCGGTGCATTCTTTAAATACCGGATATTATCCTTGTCCGAATATCTATTTTAACCGACCGGTTTGTCCGGCCTGATTCCTAAATATATACGCGCAAGGCTCAACGGCCTTGGCGACACTCGACTTTTAAGAGGTTCATCGTGTCAAATTCTCAATCCAGCGAACGCGCGACGTTTAGCAGTCGCCGCGCCTTTATGTTTGCTGCCATCGGCTCGGCCGTGGGCTTAGGCAACATTTGGCGATTCCCTTACATCGCTTTCGACAACGGCGGCGGTGCTTTCGTCCTCCCTTACTTGGTTGCGCTGTTGACGGCAGGTATTCCGCTGTTGCTGCTCGACTACGCTATTGGTCACCGTTACCGCGGTTCGCCTCCTTTGGCTTTCCGCCGCCTCGGCCGTTTGTTTGAGCCGATGGGTTGGTGGAACTTCCTGACCAACGTCATCATCTGTATCTACTACGCCGTGATTGTCGGCTGGGCGGCAAGCTATGCCTATTATTCTTTGACTTCGGCATGGGGTGCGGATCCGCAGGCATTCTTCTTCAAAGACTTCCTGCAAATGGCCGATGCCAAAGACTTGGGCTTGGATTTTGTCGGCAAAGTGGCCGGTCCGCTGATTGCCGTGTGGGTGTTTACGCTGGCGATTATGGCTTTGGGCGTGCAAAAAGGCGTGGCCGGTGCATCCACATTCTTCATGCCTTTGTTGGTGGTGATGTTTGTCATCATGGTGGGCATCGCCCTGACCCTGCCGGGTGCGGCAAAAGGTTTGGACGCTTTGTTTACGCCTGACTGGAGCCGCTTGGCGGATCCGAAAGTCTGGGTAGCCGCATATGGCCAGATCTTCTTCTCGCTCTCCATCTGCTTCGGCATCATGATTACTTATTCTTCTTACCTGAAGAAAAAAACCGACTTGGGCGGCACAGGCTTGGTTGTCGGCTTTGCCAACAGCAGCTTCGAGTTGCTCGCCGGTATCGGCGTATTCGCAGCATTGGGCTTTATGGCTCAAGCCGCAGGCAAAGAAGTCAGCGAAGTGGCATCCAACGGTATCGGTTTGGCGTTTATCGCGTTCCCGACCATCATCAACCAAGCGCCGATGGGCGCGTTGATCGGCGTGTTGTTCTTCGGCTCGCTGGTGTTTGCCGGTGTGACTTCCATGATTTCCATCGTTGAAGTGATTGTGGCCGCAATTCAAGACAAAATGAACATCGGCCGTGTCAGCGCAACGCTGATTGCTGGCGTTCCCATGGCGATTATTTCTACCTTGCTGTTCGGTACGACCACCGGCCTGCCTGTGTTGGACGTATTGGACAAATTCATCAATACTTATGGCATTGTGGCTTCCGGTTTTGTTTACGTTTTGGCAATTGTCTTGTTGAACAAGCTGCCGGAACTGCGTAACCACTTGAACGCGCTGTCTTCCATCCGTGTCGGCAAAGTGTGGACAGCCAGCGTGGTGGTTACCGTCGCCATGCTCGGCTATATGCTTTATCAGGATACTGCCGGCCTCTTAAAAGAGAATTACAGCGGCTATCCTGACAGCTTCCTCAATATCTTCGGCTGGGGAATGGTAGGCGCCATCCTCGTATTGTCGGTCTTGCTGTCATTCTTGCCGTGGAAACACGGTCAGGGCTTCAATGTCAAAGACGAACATGAACACGAACGTGAAGGAGACGAATAATGAGTACTTCAGCCATTATTATGATGCTTGTCGCATTGATCGTCATTTGGGGCGGATTCATCGTCTCCGTCCTGCGCCTGCCTAAAGAATAAGGCTTGGGCAAATGAAAGGGCCGTCTGAAACTTAAATTTCAGACGGTCTTTTTGCGACATGACGGGAAAAGTGGGAAAGAAGGATTCCCCTGATTGGCGGGGTAGTCTGGAAATTTGATTATGTATTATTGATTATGATGTGTAAATTATATCTATTTGTTTTTAAAAGATTTTAGTCCGATTGTCGTTTTAATGAACCGTTGTTCCCTTTGGCCCCTACCTGCTGTTTTCTTTGTTTTAGAATAAAGGCTCTCATCGACCTGATGGGGCATTGGGTATAGCAACTGTTTATTTTTAAGGAGAGTTCCGTGGCTAAAGTATATCAACCAGGTACAGAAATTGATTCTAAAGATTTTGTTTTCGGTCTCGATCCGCGCGAGTGGAATGGCTTTTTTTCAAAAGGCATAGGGTCGGATAATGGCCATAATGAGCATGTCTTCCGTCTCGATCCGCGCGAGTGGAACGGCTTTTTTTCAAAAGGAGTAGAGTCCGATCATGGTCATAATGAGCATGTTTTCCGTCTTGATCCGCGTGAGTGGAACGGCTTCTTTTCAAAAGGAATAGAGTCTGATAATGGCCATGACGATAATGGGCGTATCATCCGCCTTGATCCGCGCGAATGGGAAGGTTTCGAGCCTGCGCTGCCGGCCTCCAAGCCGATATTGGAAACTAAGGCTTTTAGTGGAGATGAGCTTTTGAGCCGTGCGTTTGGTGAGGCTGATCCTCTTGATTCTTCTGCCGGTCTTTCCTCAGGCAATGCGACCTATTCAAGCAATGGTACAGGTTCATCTGCGTTGGATACCATTCATGATTTAGCAGAGGCTTCTATTTTTAAACTGTAATCGTTCCATAATATAAAAGGCCGTCTGAAACCGATATGTGTTTCAGACGGCCTTTTTGTGTATGGTCATCGGGACGAAGCCTAACTCATCATCCAAATTACCAAATGCACCATGGTTGGTCCAAACAATACCATAAACAGTCCGGCCAAAATCATGGTCAGACTCGCCATGACGCCTTCGGTTTCGTGGCGTTGTCCGGCGCGCGATGTGCCGAAGCCGTGGGCGGCATTGCCGAATGCCACGCCGTTGGCGGTGTGGAAACGGATGCGGGTAAAGGCCAAAAACAGGTCGCCGAATATCATGCCGACAAAGCCGGTGATGATGGTGAACAGGGAAACGAGCGAAGCGGAGCCGTGGATTTCGCTGGCGAGGACGACGGCAAACGGCGTGGAGATGGAACGCGCCATCAGGCTGTTGGTCACTTCGTTGTTGAAGTGGAACATATGGCTCATGAGGAATGCGCTGACTACGCCGACAAACATGCCCACCATAATGGCGATGGACAAAATAGGCAGTTGGCGGCGGATGACTTCGCGGTTTTCATAAATGGGGACGGCAAAGGCAACGGTAACCGGAGTGAGCAGGAAGACGATGCCTTGGGTATATTTGTGGTAGGTGTCGTAATTGATGCCGAATGCCAGCAGCAGGAGGATGGTGCTGATGGAGACGGTAACGACGGGGGAGAAAATCATTAAGGGTTTTTTGCGGTGGATTTTTTTGGCAACGATGTAGGCGAAACAGGTCCAAATCAGGCAGGCGAGGGCGGTGTAGTCCATTTTTATTCTCTATTTTTAGGAGTGGAGTTTTTTGTAGAGGCGGCGTTTCCAGCGGTAGCAGAAATCGAGGGTCAGGGCGGTGCTGATCATCACGAGCGCGGTGCCGACGGCGATGGTCAAAATCAGCTGCCAACCTTCGGACATTAGCAGGTCTTGATATTGCAAGACGGAAACCATAATAGGGATGAAGAAAAAGACGAGTTCGCCCAATGCCCATTTTGCGCCGCGGTCAACCATGCCCGGGCGGATAATGCCGAGCCCCAAAAGGGCAAGCATGAGGAACAAGCCCAATACGCCTGAAGAAATAGGCAGATGCGTGAAGCGGACGATAAGGTCGGAGACGCCCCATACTGCGCCGATGATGGCAAGCTGCAAGGCCGTCTGAAAAAATCTGGTGAGGGAATCCATGATATGGGTGTGTGTTGAATGAAAGGCTTGATTATAGAAACCTAATTTCTGCATAATATGAATTATTAAACGAATAATCATGCCTTAGAGGAATAATGGACTTCAAAAGCCTGTATTGTTTTGCCGAACTCATCCGCCTGCAAAGTTTTTCGGCCACGGCTTCCGCGTTGAATTTGACGCAGCCGACGGTCAGCAAAATCATTCAGGCTTTGGAAGAAGAATTGGGCGTACCGCTTTTGTGCAAAGAAAACGGACGCAAAAAGCGGCAGGTACAGCCGACCGCAATCGGTGAAGAAGTCTATCGCCACGCGTTAAACCTTCTACACGAACGCGATTTGCTACTGGCCCGCATTGACGATTACCGCCATGTCAAAGGCGGGACGCTGCGTTTGGGTTTGGCCTTGTTTGGCAGCGATTTGCTCGGGCAGGCTTTGTTTGATTTCCACCACAAATGGCCGGACATCGAATTGTCGTTTTTGGAACAAGGCTCACTCGCCATCGAGCAATCCCTGCGCAACAACGAACTCGATGCCGGGCAGCTGCTCGCGCCGGTTCACGAAGACTTCGACAGCATCACTTTGTGCGACTATCCGCTGGTGGTCTTGATGCCGAAAAATCGGGCGAGACACGATGCGCTGAAGCTCAAAAGCCTGCAACACGAGCCCTTCATCCTGTTCGGTGCCGGCTTTTCCCTCAACGAAACCATTCAGACGGCCTGCCGCAATCAAGGTTTTACACCCAACGTTGTTTGCCGTACCGGGCAATGGAATTTGGTTGCCGACATGGTGGCGCACAATATGGGCATTGCCCTACTGCCCGAATACTATGCCCGAAAAATCAATCCCGATGTCTTTGCCGCCATTCCTTTGGTCGAACCCGAAATCCGCTGGCAGCTTACCATGGCATGGAAAAAACACCAACGCCCGACGCCGGCCTTAAGGGCTTGGTTGAATGTGGTCAGAGAAGCGTTTGGCAGGAGAAACAAATAAAATCAAATCATCAGGCCGTCTGAAAAAAGGGATCGATATCACCCGATTTCAGACGGCCTTCCTCGTTAAAAATGGTAAAACGGCCTAAAAAAGAGTAGAATATGCACCGTTTACAACTCTGCGCCTCTCAGCAGGCTCGAATTATGGACCTTCCCAGTTCGCCTTTGAACTTCCCATCAGACACACAACAACAATAATCATCCCGCCGAAATGCCTCCCCGCGTCCGGCGGGCGGAGCATTTATGAGCATCGAACAAACCCCTCCGAATCTTGACCATACCCCCGACAATGATGCGGTGGAAGACAGCATTTCTGACGATCGCATCTCTGACGATATCGACCGCATCCACGCCTTATGCGAAATCCTCGAGCCGTCCTTCGAACAAATCGAAGCAGGCGTGCCGATTGAAGACGAAAGCCTGCGCGACAAGTTCACCGAGCTGACCGTCCTCTTGGCCGAGCTGCACCCTGCCGACGTGGCCGCCGTCTTGGAATCCCTGCCGCCGCGCGAGCGTAACATCGTCTGGCTTTTGGTTGCCCCGGAAGACGACGGCGAAGTCTTGCTGGAAGTATCCGACGCCGTACGCGAAACGCTGATCGAGTCCATGGACAAAGACGAGCTGTTGGCCGCCGTCGATGATTTGGACGCAGACGAATTGGCAGAACTGGCAGACGACTTGCCGCACCAAGTGGTGTACGAAGCGCTGCAAACGCGTGATGAAGAAGAACGCGAGCAGGTCAAAGCGGCGATGTCTTACGAAGACAACCAAGTCGGCGCGATTATGGACTTTGAATTGGTCAGCATCCGCGCCGATGTGGCGTGTGAAGTCGTGTTGCGCTACTTGCGCCGTTTCGACAGCCTGCCCGACCATACCGACAAGATTTTCGTGGTTGATGAAAATGACGTGTTGCAAGGCGTGCTGCCCATCCGCAAACTCTTGGTCGCCGACCCCGAAGACATGGTGGCGGACGTGATGGCCACCGATGTCGTGCGCTTCCGTCCCGAAGACGACGTGGAAGAAGCGGCGCAGGCGTTTGAACGTTATGACTTGGTAACCGCGCCGGTTGTCGATGAAAACAAAAAGCTGATCGGCAGGATCACCATTGACGAAATGGTGGACGTGATCCGTGAAGAATCCGAAGCCGACATGTTTAACATGGCCGGTTTGCAAGAAGAAGAGGACTTGTTCGCCCCGATTTGGGACTCGGTGAAAAACCGCTGGATGTGGCTTGCCATCAACCTGTGTACCGCCTTTATCGCCAGCCGCGTGATTGGCGCATTTGAAGGCAGTATCGAGAAAATCGTCGCACTGGCCGCGCTGATGCCCATCGTCGCCGGTATCGGCGGCAACTCTGGCAACCAAACCATCACCATGATCGTCCGCGCCATGGCGATGGGACAAATGACCAGCACGCAGGCAGGCCGCCTGCTGAAAAAAGAAGTCGGCGTCGCCCTCGTTAACGGCATTATTTGGGGCACCGTGATGGGCGTGATTTCATGGCTGCTCTACGGCAACATCGGCATAGGTTTGGTCATGGTGGCCGCGATGACCTTGAACCTTTTGCTGGCCGCGACCGTCGGTGTCCTCATTCCCGTTATGATGGACAAAGCCGGACGCGACCCAGCATTGGGCAGCTCGGTGCTGATTACCGCGGTTACCGACTCCGGCGGCTTCCTGATTTTCTTGGGATTGGCAACCATATTCCTGTTGTAATAGGAAAAAAGGACGTGTTCGACACGTCCTTTTTCAAACCGTTTAAAAGGCCGTCTGAAATTTCAATTTTCAGACGGCCTTTGCTGTTTTTTAAAGCTTTACATCATGAGGGCGTTTAGTTTTGGGGCTGACGTAGATTAGCCCCTTGTTTAAAGCGAAGTCAGAAAAGTCAGAAATCCCAATATCACGCCGACTGCGTTGGGTATAATCAGAATCCAGTCTTTCCGAGGTTCTTTGCTCCAACCGTACAAAACCCAAATCAGACAGGATACTGCTGCAAACAGGGGTTGCCACGGCTGCGCCTTTGCCCCTTGCATATTGGCGATAATTTGGGGGATATAGGCGACAAATACGAAAATACCTATTGCCGCTCCTATGCTGCCGACAACGGTATTGAATTTTGCTTTGCTTATCATGCTGGTAAGTCTCCTTTTAATATGAAAATCGAGGCGGTAGATAATATGGGCAGGCTGACTCAGCCGAGGGAACAGCCGCAGCCGCAATGATGTTCGTGGCCTTGGCCATGTTCGTCCGAATCTTCGGCAAGCAGGGCTTCGTAGTCGCCGCTTTCAATCAGGCTGACCAGTTCTGCCGGACTTTCCGCGCCTTCTACCTAGTCGCAGGATAAATAACTCTATTCTACCGCAAAATATGTATGTCATCATCCATCATTTGGCCTTGGCTGCCGATGAGGTTTTCGAGGGCTCTGTCGAGCTGGACGAAAGCTATTTCGGCGGACAGCGTAAAGGCAGACGTGGTCGAGGTGCGGCAGGAAAAGTGGTTGTCTTCGGCATTCTGAAACGCAACGGACGGGTCTATACCGTTGTGGTGGATAATGCCAAGTCTGAAACGTTATTCCCTGTCATCAAAAAGAAAATCATGCCGGACAGCATTGTTTACACGGATAGCCTGAGCAGCTATGATAAGTTGGACGTGAGCGGTTTTATCCATTACCGCATCAACCATTCCAAGGAATTTGTCGACCGTCAGAACCACATTAACGGCATTGAGAATTTTTGGAATCAGGCAAAACGTTTCTTGCGAAAATACAACGGAATCGATCGCAAATCTTTCCCGCTGTTCTTGAAAGAATGCGAATTTCGATTTAACTTCGGCACACCGTCTCAACAGCTTAAAATCCTGCGAGATTGGTGTGGAATTTAGGGCTAATCTACGTCAGCCCCTTAGTTTTTGATGACGTTTATGGCGTAATGGGCAGTAGTGTTGCGGCGGGCTTGGGCGCGCATCATATAGACCTGCACTTTATATTTGCCCGATTGGGTGGCGATACTGTCAAATTTATCGCCTTGGGTCGAGCCGTCAAATACGGCTTCATCGCCTTTGGGTGCCCATACGTTGAAATAGGCATTGGGGCTGCCGGTTTTGCTGATGCGCAGGCGGTCGCCATTGCGTACGGAGAACGAATGCTCGGCGGTTTGATAGCAGGTGATTTTGCCGGAAAAACGCTGCTTGGTTTGTTTGTGTGCCAAAGCTGGTTTTGGAGCTTCCGCTTTAGGCGTGGCGGCATTTGAATAAGTGGCAAACAGGAAGGGAAGGGCGGCTAATAAGAGAAATTTTTTCATGGGTTGGGTCTCCGAATGTGGGACGCCAATATGGCACTCATTTGAATAAAATCATCAATATTTTCATATTTTTATAAAGCCAAAGCCGAATAGGGCAATATTCATTTTTTCAATCAGGCCGTCTGAAAACAAATATTATTCAGACGGCCTTTTCTGATAATATAACAACGAATTATTCCTTTCGGAGCCGTCATGACCTTCCCGCCACTCAAATCCCCCCTGAAATTTTACGCCGTCGTTCCCACTGCCGACTGGGTCGAGCGCATGGTCAAAGCAGGTGCTGACACGGTGCAACTGCGTTGCAAAACCTTGCATGGTGACGAGTTGAAACGTGAAATCGAACGTTGCGTCGCTGCCTGTCAAAATAGCGCAACCCAGCTTTTCATCAACGACCACTGGCGCGAGGCGATAGAAGCGGGCGCATACGGCGTACATCTCGGACAGGAAGACATGGACACCGCCGACCTTGCCGCCATCGCCGCCGCCGGTTTGCGCTTGGGTTTGAGTACGCACTCCGTAGCCGAACTCGACCGCGCCTTGTCCGTGCACCCTAGCTACGTCGCCAGCGGCGCAATTTTCCCGACCACGACCAAACAAATGCCCACCGCCCCGCAAGGTTTGGATAAACTGCGCGAATATGTGAAACAGGCTCGCGGCACGCCCGTCGTCGCCATCGGCGGCATCGATTTAAACAACGCCGAAGATGTGCTGGCAACCAGCGTTTCCTCGCTCGCCGTCGTCCGCGCCGTGACCGAAGCGGAAAATCCCGAAGCCGTGGTTAAAGCATTTCAGGCTTTGTGGGATGAATAAGGCCGTCTGAAAATAAGAAGCCCGATAAGAGGAGTAAACATCATGAAGATTATATTAAACAATGAAACCATCACGTTAAACGGCACAACCGTTGCCGACCTTATCGCCCAAACCGTGCCGCAAAAGCCTTTTGCCGTTGCCGTCAATACCCATTTTGTCGCCAAAGGCGCGTATGCGGAAACGGTTTTAAACGAAAACGACAAAGTGGACATTGTGCGCCCCGTAGTCGGCGGATAAGCGGTTTTACTGCGCGTATAGCTGCGCTATTGGTTTAATGCTGAGAAAAGGAAAAGAAATGTTTATCGTATCGTTGGAATATATTAAAGACTTGGCTGCGGTTGAAACCTACCTGTCCGAGCATATTGCGTATCTCGAACGGTATTATCAAGCAGGTGTATTTGTTATGTCTGGACGCAAACAGCCGCGGACAGGCGGCATTATCCTGATGAAAGCATCAGGCAGGGAACAGGTGGAAAAGTTAATTGCAGAAGACCCATTTCACCGAGAAGGCGTAGCGAAATACACGATTACCGAGTTTATTCCGACCAAGGTCGCCGAAGGACTTGAAAACTATTTGGAAACTATCTGAACCGATTTTTCAGAAGGTTATTGCCCAAAAAATAATATTACAAAGGAATCCATCATGTTTACCCTATACGGAGAAACTTTCCCTTCACGGCTGCTGCTCGGTACGGCTGCTTATCCGACGCCGGAAATCCTCAAGCAGTCTGTCCAAATCGCGCAACCGGCGATGATTACCGTTTCATTGCGCCGTGCCGGCAGCGGCGGCGAAGCGCACGGGCAGGGTTTTTGGTCGTTGTTGGAAGAAATGGGCGTACCTGTGTTACCTAATACCGCAGGCTGTCAAAGTGTGCAGGAAGCCGTGACCACTGCGCAAATGGCGCACGAAGTGTTTGATACCGATTGGATCAAGCTCGAACTTATCGGCGATGATGACACGTTGCAGCCGGATGTGTTCCAACTGGTTGAAGCGGCGGAAATCCTGATTAAAGACGGCTTCAAAGTGCTGCCTTATTGCACCGAAGATTTGATTGCCTGCCGCCGCCTGCTCGACGCAGGCTGTCAGGCGTTGATGCCGTGGGCGGCGCCGATTGGCACGGGTCTGGGCGCGGTTCATGCTTATGCGCTGAAAGTCTTGCGCGAACGCCTGCCCGATACGCCGTTGATTATCGACGCGGGTTTGGGTTTGCCTTCGCAGGCGGCACAAGTGATGGAATGGGGTTTTGACGGCGTGCTGCTGAATACCGCCGTTTCCCGCAGCGGCGATCCGGTCAATATGGCACGCGCTTTTGCGCTTGCGGTCGAGTCAGGCCGTCTGGCTTATGAGGCGGAACCTGTGGAGGCGCGTGAGAAAGCGCGCGCCAGTACGCCGACGGTGGGTCAGCCTTTCTGGCATTCGGCGGAATATTGAAAAACATTAGGGCGTGTCGAACACGCCCTTTTTTGTTGGTGAAAAAACCTGATTTCAGGTTGAACAGAATGTTCAGACGGCCTTGGTCAAAAGCTGTTTCAATGGCTTTAAGATTTGCCATGCCTGCGCTTTGAGTTGCGGCTGCATCAGTAGGCGGGCAGGGTGGGGAATGACAAAATGCGGCCGCTCTGCGCACAATTCGTTCATTAGCCCGATCATGTCGGGGCTGTCGAAGATTTTGCCGAGAAACAATACTGCGCGCGCTTGCGAAGCGGTAAGCTCGTTTTGCATTTCGGCAAGCTCGGCGCGGATGTGTTCGGCATCGGGGAGAGCGGTAAATACGGGCGCGGTTTTGACCCATGCGGTTTTGTGCGCCTGCTCGGGTTTGAGTCCGATGGCGGCGAGGATGTTGTCGAGAAGCGTGCCGACGTCGCCGCTAAACAGCGTACCGTGCAGGCTGTCTTCGGTGGACGGGCAAATGCTGACCACCATGATTTCAGACGGCCTGATGGTTACGTCAAGGCGGGGCAGATTGTCTGAATGCGCGGCTTTTTCTGTTTTTGCCGGTGTTTCGACGATGGCTTTGGGTGCCGCTTCGGGAGCGCGGACAGCCGGTTTGGCCGTTTGCGCAGTGGCAATGGCGGCAGTGCGTGCCTGATGTGCACCTGCGGATAAAGTGCGCACGGCTTGCGCGGTATCAGCGGCAATGGTTTTGGGGCGGACGGGTGCGGCTGATGCTGCGGCTTGAGGCGCGGCATGGATGATTTTGGCGTTTTGGTTCAGCCACATCGGGCCCAAGCCCAAGGCTTCGTGCAGGTGCAGGTAGCGGCTGCTTAACATGATTTCTCCATCAATACGGCATCTTCGCTGCCACCGTCGGGCAGGGCGTAGTAGTTTTTGCGGCGGCCGCAGGTTTGGAAGCCGTATTTGCGGTAGAGCTGTTGCGCAGTTTCATTGCTTGCGCGGACTTCGAGCAGTAATCGGATTGTACCTTGCTGTTGCACTGCGTTTTGCCAGTGTTGCAACAGAGCGGACGCAATGCCTTGGCGGCGGTATTCGGGCGCGACGGCAATCAGGTGCAGCTCGGATTCGTCAAATACGGTTTGCCACACGATAAAGCCGGTAATTTGGTGGTCGGTCTGGCTGAGCCAAACGCTATCGGGATGGTGTTGAACCGCCGATTCAAACTGCTGCGCCGTCCACGACGAAGGATTGCCTTGTGCGTCGATGGCGGCAAGGGTGGGGCAGTCGGCAAGTAAGGCTGGGCGCAGGTTCACGGTTTGGCCTTTTGTTGGGCTTGCTCTTGCGCGGTCAGGGCAATTTTGTTGCGGACGTAGAGCAGCTCGGCGTGCGCGGCGTCAGTAGCAAGATAGCGGCCGCTGTGGGCAAGTTTGAGATAGTCGGCGGCGGTCGGCATATCGGCTTGACCGTCAAAAGGCGGTTTGTCGGCGAGGGCAAAGGCATTGCCGATGCCGCCGCTAGGCGTTTTGCCCTCGGGCGCGGTAATGGCGGCGGCTTTGCCAACCGTGTAATCGCTCAAGCGGACGTGGTTTTGCGTATCAAACCATGCGTAGAACACTTCGCCCATACGCGCATCTGTGGCTGCCAGTACACAGCTTGATGGCGGCAGCAGCGAAGCGGCGGCATCGAGGCAGGGAATGCCGATCATGGGCGTGTCAAACGGCGTGGCCAAACCTTGTGCAACCGCCGCGCCGATACGCAGGCCGGTAAATGCGCCGGGGCCTTGTGCATAAACGATGCAGCCCAAATCGGCGACCGTGATGCCCGCTTCTTTGAAGAGGCACTCGATTTGTGGCAGGATTTGTTCGGATTGCTTGGTGCCGACGTTTTCGTGAAACAGGCGGACTTCACCTTGATGTTCCAATGCGATGGACAGAAAGGATGTGCTGGTGTCAATGGCAAGAGTCGGGTGGTTGTCGGTTGGCATGGTGTTATTTTTTAGAAGGATATGGTTTGCCATTATAGTGGAACGGCGAGGGGGAACAAAGCATTCGGGCGGCGCTTGGATAAAAACGCCGTTTGCCGCAAAGCTATTCGATAAGTGAACCAATGTTTCAGGCCGTCTGAAAATGTTTCAGACGGCCTTGTTTTATTTGTCAAGTTTCAATAAAGGCGAACCTGCTTTTTCAACGGCGCGGCGGTAGGCTTCATGCGCTTCGATGCGCTGCAAATAAGCACGGATATTAGGGTAGTCGGCAAAGTCGAAGCGGTCGGCCGCGGCTTGCAGCGGATAGCTCATCATGATGTCGGCACCGCTGAGGCTGTTGCCGACCAACCATTCGCGGTTTTCCAACTCGCTGTCGATGTGGGAAAGATGCAGGGCGGCTTGCGGATGGATAAAGCTGCTTTTGACGCTGCCGCTGATTTTGCGGGCAATCGGTTTGACGAAAAACGGCATGGGCGCGCTTTCAATCCGGCGGAACACCAGTCCGAGCAGCAATAACGGCATTAGCGAACCTTCGGCATAATGCAGCCAGCGTTGATATTGCCAGTATTCGCGACTGCCGCGTTCGGGCATCAGACGGCCGTCGCCGTAGGTTTGAATCAGGTAGTCGGTAATCGCGCCGCTTTCCGCCAAGATAAAGCCGTCATCATCCAACAAGGGCGATTTGCCCAAGGGATGGATGGCTTTGAGTTCGTCAGGGGCGAGCAAAGTGTCAGGATGACGGCGGTAGGTTTGCAGGCGGTAGGGCATACCGAGGATTTCAAGCAGCCAAACAATGCGCAGGGCGCGGGATTGGTTAAGCGAATGTAGGGTAATCATGAGAGGCTTTAAATATCGGTTTGTTTGAGGTCGTCTATGCTGATTTGGCAGGCATCAGCGTATTTTTGCAGGGTTTTGACCGGTAGTTTGGCGAACACTTCGGGGCGGAAATGCCGACGAAGCTGCCATTTCCATACACCTGCCGCCATGGCCAAGCCGGTTTCATCATAACGGCAGCGGAACATATGGTAGTACAGCGGCGAATATTCGCCTTTTTCGACGGTTTCGCGCGCGGCCTGCGTTTGGGCATCGAGTTCGCACACCGCCATTTCGGTGGCGTAGGCTTCATCCTGCCAACCGTTGCTGGTGGCCGCTTCGTAGTGGCCGTCGCGGGTGCCGTAGATAACTTTGCGGTGGCCGTGGTAGCTGGCGCTGTTGTCTTGAGGGATGTCGTCAATCTTCATTCAGACGGCCTTTACTACTTCCAAAAGCATGAAACATGTTGAAAAGCGTCCGCTTTCCGGAACGTAACACAGGATTTTTTGGCCGTGTTCGATGGGAAAGGTGCGCAGAAATTCTTCAAGGATGATGTAAATCGAGGCCGAACCCGTGTTGCCTTTGCTGTGCAGATTGGTAAACCATTTTTCCTGCGGAATGTCGAAGCCGATGTTTTTCAGGCCGTCTGAAAGGCGGTCGCGGAAGAAGCCGGAAGAGTAGTGGGGTAGAAACCAATCGATTTCTTCGGCGCGGATGCCGTGTTTGGCGGCGATTTGGGAGAGGGGTTTTTCCACCGTATAGCGGACGATGTTTTCATTCAGCAGTTTGACGTCCTGCTTGACCGCCATCAGGCTGTGGCGGCGGCCGTAATCGGCATCGGCGTGTTTCCAGCCTTCAAATACGCCGTCGCGGAATTCTGCGCCGGCATACATGCAGGGCGGCATTTCGTTGGCGTAGGAAAGCAGGTCTATCCAATGGATTTTCAGGCTGAGGCCGTCTGAATTGGGGCGGTCGGACAGATACACCGCGCCTGCGCCGTCAGACAGCATCCAGCGCAAAAAGTCTTTTTCAAACCCGATTTCGGGGGAAGCGTTTTCCAGTTTTTTATGGTCGGTTTCGCTTTGAAACACTTCGCCGCGCATGACCGCCGAGGCGTTTTCGGAAGCAACGGAAACTGCATGTGCGTGTTCGCCGGTACGCACAGCGTTGTAGGCGTGTTTCATCGCCGCCATACCTGCCGCGCATACGCCTGCCATGCTGAACACTTCGCAAGGCGGCATATCCAGCAAACCATGCACCATCACGCCGTGTCCGGGCATGGTTTGGTCAGGGTAGGAAGTGGCGCAGGCCAGACTGCCGATGGCTTCTGCAGGAACGCCTTGGGCAAACAGGCCGTTGACCGCTTCGGCAGCCAATTCAGCATTGGTGTGCGTCGTGCGGCGGCTTTTAGGATCGATGGCGTAGTGGCGCGACAAAATGCCGTTGGAACGCAAAATCATACGGCGCACGCGTGAAGGCACATCGCCTGCCATGCCGAGGACGGCTTCCATTTCGTCATTGCCGACAGGGGCATTGGGCAAAAAGGCAGAAACGCGGTTGAGATAAACGTCTTTGAGTGTGTTATTCGATGTCATGATGTGTTTGTCAAAATAATCAACCGATAAACCGCGCCGCGTAGTCGCAGCTTGCAGTCAACGGGATGTGGTGTGTTTCGGCGTACTCCATCAGCGTGCTCACCAGCAGTTTGGCAATGCCGCGATGACGGAAGTTGGGCGAGACCACGGTATGGTTTATGTCCCAGCCGCCGTTGTGTTCGGTATAGCTGATGTAGCCTGCTTCCAAACCGTCAATATCGATTTGAAAACGACGGCGTTCGGGGTAGTAGATAACTTCGGGCATGATGGATTCCTAGTTTGAGGCCGTCTGAAACGTATCATCTTCCTGACGGTTGTTCATAATAGTCCGCCAGTTTTTTCAGACGGCCTTTGAGCAGCGGATGCAGCAGTTTTTTTAAAATTACGCTGACGGGCAAAACCACCAAAATCATCGCCAATAAAAAGATGATGTAGAAGCACAGCAGCGCACGGCGCAAGAGCGGAGAAATACGGCCTGCCGCCATCAAAAGCTTGCCCCAGACGAAGAAGCTGCGGCCGGCGGCGCGTTCGCTGAAAATCAGTTTTTCATTGACTGTCACTGCGCCCATGTTTTGAAACAGGGTTTCGTCCAAAGGCTGTTGGTTCAACAGTGCATCGCGTAATTTCGTACCAAACCGAGCCGCATCTGCCAATTCTTCTTCAGCAATGCCGGCAGAGGGCAGGGAGCGGAAATAGCGTTTGTCGCCGGTCAGCATCCATGCGGGCGTAGTAATGAAACTTGCCGCGCTGTTGCAGTCATCGATTTTTACGATGTTGCCGATGAGTTTGGCGCCGTTTTGTTTCAGTAAAGATTTCATTTTTTCCTGCGCGCCCAGCCACATATTGCGGCAGCTAATAAGCGTGATGACCGGTTTGCCGTCCAGCAGGCGGCGCGTTTCTTCGCGTTGCAAAAAGGCGGTAATCGGTTGCGAAGGAGAGAGGAACCAAACGGTGTAGGCAATGACCACCGCATCGTAATCTTCGGATGGAATTTGCGGCGGCAGAATCGGGGCGGGTTTTAAATGGACGGTTTCCGGAAAGGTATCGAAAAAACGCCAAAACGGCCACGGAAACGGAAACGCCTGCTCCGGTACGATATTGACGCAATCGACCTGTACGCCGGCTGTTTGCAACGGTACGGCAAAATTCTGCGCCAGGCTGGAGAGCTGCCCCGTTTGCGAGTAATGCACAATCAGCACTTTTTTCATTATCTTCCCTGCAATGAGTAAGTTATGGTTGGTTTGGACGGTATTATATAGTAAACCGACCTGCCTTGAACTTTATTCATATTCAGTATGTTCGCGAAGGTTTCAGCCGATTCGGATGGAAGCGCCGTATTCTGTCGGAATGGGGTGGTAAGGCGGATTTTTATGCCATGCCAACATGAACAACGGCCGTCTGAAATTTTTCAGACGGCCTTGTGTGGAAATCGGGACGCATGGTCCGGAACGGGATTTGCGCTTAAAGCATGCGTGCAAATCGTATAGATAAAAAAATAACCGCTTCAATGCGGTTGGTGGTGGCCAGAGGCGGAATCGAACCGCCGACACACGGATTTTCAATCCGTTGCTCTACCAACTGAGCTATCTGGCCTTCGCGTGTTTCGTTGCGAGATGTGAATTAAACCAAATTTCGTTGCCTTGTGCAAGCGTTTGTAGGCTTTATTTTTGAGGGGGTAAATTAAGATTTTGTTTTGTATTGAATTATTTTTCGTTTTAATTGGTGGGTTTTAGGTTTGCCGGTTTGATTTTCAGACGGCCTAAGATACAATCGGCTTTTTTGCTTTGGATTTATGCCATGCTGTATATGTTTGTTCGTGATATGTGGGATGTTTTGCGTTTGCGCTATCGTTCGCCGGAGACGTATTTGTATTCGCCTTTGGTGATGGCGGCGGTGCTGCTGCTGTTGGGTGTGGTGAACGCGGCCAGCATGTCGCCTTTGTTTGGCAGTGGCGCGGCGGCGGTGTGTCTGTCGGTGATTTTGGTAATTGTGAAATGGTTGGTGTTGAGCCGCTCGATGCGCAAGGTGCTGCATTCTTACGGTGCGCCCCGGCTGCCTTTGTGGGGCTTTATTTTGGTGTCTGAGGCTTTGCTGCTGCCGCTGTTGCTGGTGTTGTATGTGCCGGCGTTGGCTGTGTTTGCGCTGTTGTGGCAGGCTTGGGTTTTTGTGGTGCAGGTACGCGGTTTGATGTGGATGGGGAATGCAACGGTAGGCCGTGTTTTGGTGGGTTATGTGTTGTATGGTATCGGGGTGCTGTGCGTGGGTACGGTGATTTTGATGCTGTTTATTGCCGCCGGTTGGTTGGATATGGAAACGTTGAATCAAAACCTGCAGGCGTTGACGTCTGCCCGTAAATAATCAATGAAAATTGGAAGGCCGTCTGAACATTTCAGACGGCCTTTGTTTATGCGTTTGTTTCGTGGTCTTGCAGGATTTTTTGATAGACGGGGTCGGGGAGGTAGCGGCCTATCATGTCGCGCCAGCCTTGGGGGCCGACCAGGCCTTTGACCATGGTGGAGGATACTTCGGCTATTTCGCGCGGCGGCATCAGGAAGACGGTGGAGATTTCGGGGGCGATGTCGCTGTTGATGTAGCGCATCGAGCGTTCGTATTCGTAGTCGGCGGCGGAACGGATGCCGCGGACGATGAAATTGGCCTTGGCTTCGCGGGCGTAATCGACCAAAAAGCGGTTTTCAAACACGCTGATGCGGACGTTGGGGAAGGGGTGGGTAATGGCATCTAGCATGGCGCGGCGTTCTTCTATGGTGTAGGTGCTGCGCTTTTCGGGATTGGTGCCGATGGCGACGATGAGTTCGTCAAAGAGGGATTGGGCTTCCTGTATCATCCACAGGTGGCCGAGGGTGGGTGGGTCGAAGCTGCCTGCGTACACGGCACGGCGCGGAGTGGTCGTGGTCATTTTGGGTTGGGAATGGGGTTTGTGTGGCGTTCAGGATAGGGGAGTTTGCCGGTGATGTCAAAAATCAAAAAGGCCGTCTGAAATTTCAGACGGCCTTTGCGGCTTGATCAGTCGTCACCGCTGAGAGAGATGAGGATTCTCAAGAGGCTGCTGAAAATGTTGTAGATGGAGATGAAGATGGTCAGCGCTGCGCTGATGTGGCTGTCTTCGCCGCCATCGATAACGGTACGTACCTGCCACATAATCATCAGGGAGCTGAAGACAACGAAGCCGACAGCAATGGTCAGGCTCAGGGCAGGGATTTTGAGTAAGAGGTTGGCCACAACGGCAATCATGAGCACGATGGCGCCGGCGCCGAGGAAGCTGCCGAGTTTGTTCATGTTCATTGTGGTGCGGCGCGCCATGGCGGACATGGTGAAGAATACACCGGCGGTCATGGCGGCGGCCGTACCGACGATTTGCGCGCCGTTGTTAATCGCCAGGGCGTATTGCAGCATAGGGCTGATGGCAAGGCCCATGCCGAAAGTGAAGATCATCAACAGGGCGATGCCGACGTTGCTGTAACGGTTTTTCTCGATCAGGGAGGTCATGCCGTAGAAGAAGCCGAAGAAGGCGGCCAGGGCAACATAATATGAACCGAACATGGCGAAAATGTTAAAGCCTGTTTTGGCGGAAAAGAACGCGCCGGCAATGGCAGGAATGAAAGACAGGCCGAGCAGGCGGTAGGTTTTTTGCAGGACAGTATTTTTGGCAACCGAGCCTTGCGAGGTATAGTCGTAAACGTCGTTTTGCATGGCGTTTGCTCCAGTGTGGATTGAAATGAATGAAATTTGGATTTTAACAGAGAATCATGGGTTTGTATGATTTATCTGTTCTATTTGCCTAATATGCGGGGCAATCGGGAATTTTAAAGGCCGTCTGAAAATCGGGTTTCAGACGGCCTTGGCTTTTCAATGCTTATTTAGGCTCTTGCGGAACGTAGCCTTGTACGGCATCTGCGCCGTCGCCGAAGAAGTATTGTTCCATTTGCTGTGCGAGGTATTCGCGCGCGCGTGGATCGGCAAGGCTTAGGCGGTTTTCGTTGATGAGCATGGTTTGGTGGCGGGTCCAAGCCATCCATGCTTCTTGGGAAACGTTTTCAAAAATGCGTTTGCCCAATTCGTTGGGCAGCGGCGGAAATTTCATGCCTTCGGCTTCTTTGCCGAGTTTGACGCAGTGAACCATACGGGTCATGGCGGTTTCCTTATGTGGGGTTGCAAAGGTTGGTATTTTAGCCGATTGCACGGATAGGGGAAAGCGTGGGTTTAAGACGGCCTGAAACCTTGCTATGATGGTTTTTTCTGTTTATTCAGGCAAAGATTATGAACCGCCTCGATACTGCCCGCCGTTATTCCCTTTTTCTCGCCCGCCAGCTCGACAACGGCAAACTCAAGCCCGAAATTTTCCTGCCCATGTTGGACAAGGTGTTGACCGAAGCTGATTTCCAAGCCTTTGCCGACTGGGACAAAATCCGCGCGGAAGAAAACGAGGAAGAATTGGCGCGGCAGTTGCGCGAGTTGCGCCGTTATGTGGTGTCGCAGATTATCGTGCGCGATATAAACCGCATCAGCGATTTGAACGAAGTGACCCGTACGATTACGCTGTTTGCCGATTTTGCCGTCAATACCGCATTAGACTTTGCCTACGCCTATTATCAGGACATGTACGGCACGCCGATCGGGCGTTATACGAAATCGCCGCAACATTTGAGCGTAGTAGCGATGGGCAAGGCGGGCGGCTATGAGTTGAACGTGTCTTCCGACATTGATTTGATTTTTATCTACCCCGAATCGGGCGATACCGACGGCAGGCGCGAACGGGGCAATCAGGAATTTTTCACCAAAGTCGGGCAGAAACTGATTGCGCTGCTGAATGACATCACCGCCGACGGGCAGGTGTTCCGCGTCGATATGCGGCTGCGGCCGGACGGCGATTCGGGCGCGCTGGTGTTGAGTGAAACCGCGCTGGAGCAATATTTAATTACGCAGGGTCGCGAATGGGAACGCTATGCGTGGTGCAAAGGCCGCGTGGTTACGCCGCATCCGAACGACATCAAAGCGCTGGTACGCCCCTTTGTGTTCCGCAAATATCTGGATTACAGCGCGTATGAAGCAATGCGTACCCTGCACCGCCAAATCCGCAGCGAAGTCAGCAAAAAGGGCATGGCGGACAACATCAAACTCGGCGCAGGCGGCATCCGCGAAGTTGAATTTATCGCCCAGATTTTCCAGATGATACGCGGCGGGCAAATGCGCGCGCTGCAACTGAAAGGCACGCAGGAAACGCTGAAGAAACTTGCCGAGCTGGGCATCATGCCGTCTGAAAACGTCGAAATCCTGCTGGCTGCCTACCGATTCCTGCGCGACGTCGAACACCGCCTGCAATACTGGGACGACCAACAAACCCAAACCCTGCCCACTTCGCTCGAACAGCAACAACTGCTCGCCGAAAGCATGGGTTTCGACAGCTATGCCGCCTTTTCGGACGGCCTCAATGTTCATCGGAACAAAGTCAATCGGTTGTTCAACGAAATCTTGAGCGAACCCGAAGAGCAAACGCAAAGCAACAGCGAATGGCAATGGGCATGGCAGGAAAAGCCCGATGAAGAAGAACGGCAAGGTCGTCTGAAAGAATATGGGTTTGATGCCGAAACCATCGCCACACGGCTCGACCAAATCCGCAACGGCCATAAATACCGCCACCTTTCTGCACACGCCCAGCCGCGTTTTGACGCGATTGTGCCGTTATTGGTACAGGCGGCGGCAGCGCAACCCAATCCGACCGATACATTAATGCGGCTGTTTGACTTTCTCGAAAACATCAGCCGCCGCTCCGCCTATCTTGCTTTCCTCAACGAACATCCGCAGACCTTGGCGCATCTGGCACAAATCATGAGCCAAAGTTCATGGGTAGCGGCGTATCTGAGCAAATATCCGATTCTGCTGGACGAACTCATCAGCGCACAGCTTTTGGATACCACGTTTGACTGGCCGGCCCTTGCCGCCGCACTTTCAAACGACCTCAAAGCCTGCGGCGGCGATACTGAAGCGCAAATGGACACATTGCGCCATTTCCAACACGCCCAAGTCTTCCGCCTCGCCGTTCAAGACCTTGCCGGATTGTGGACGGTTGAATCACTTTCCGACCAGCTTTCCGCCTTGGCCGACACCATCCTCGCCGCCGCCGTGCCGTGCGCGTGGGCGGATATGCCCAAAAAACACCGCGACACGCCGCAATTTGCCATCATCGGCTACGGCAAACTGGGCGGTAAAGAGCTCAGCTATTCCTCCGACCTCGACTTGGTCTATCTTTATGACGACCCTCATCCCGATGCAGGCGACGTGTACAGCCGCCTTGCCCGCCGCCTAACCAACTGGCTTTCCGCCGCCACCGGCGCAGGCAGCCTCTACGAAACCGACCTGCGCCTGCGCCCCAACGGCGACGCAGGTTTCCTCGCCCACAGCATCGCTGCCTTTGAAAAATATCAGCGCGAAAACGCATGGACATGGGAACACCAATCCCTTACCCGCGCCCGTTTTATCTGCGGTACGCCTGATGTTCAGACGGCCTTCGACCGCATCCGCACCGAAATGCTGACCGCCGAACGCGACCAAACCGTTTTAGCAGGCGAAATCATCGAAATGCGCGAAAAAATGTTCCCCACCCATCCGCCTGCCGACAGCAACGTCAAATACGCGCGCGGCGGCGTGGTCGATGTTGAATTTATCGTCCAATATCTCATCCTTGCCCATGCCCGTCAGTATCCGCAACTCTTGGATAACTACGGCAACATCGCCCTGTTGAACATCGCCGCCGACTGCGGCCTCATCGACAAAACCCTCGCCGAACAAAGCCGCACCGCCTACCGCTTCTACCGCCAGCAGCAACACAACACCAAACTGCGCGATGCCAAAAAAACCGAAGTGACGGAAGAATTGCTGACCCATTACGGCAATGTGCGAAAACTGTGGCAGGAAGTATTCGGAGCAGAAGTGAAGTTCGGATAAACAGGCGGACGTATTCAGCGTCAAAGCCTGCACGGCAACACAATTTACTGCCACGACAAATTCACTCTAAATAGTAGGTTTTATGTAAGGAAGATATTTTTATAAAAGCTGAGACCTTTGCAAAAAAGCCCTTCCTTCGACAGCTGAAACTCCAAAACAGGTTTTCGTCTATTTCCGCTCCTAAT